>NC_019689.1:4687500-4986817 GCF_000317025.1 Pleurocapsa sp. PCC 7327
ACCTCCAAATTTTGGTTTTAAGGCTAACTACTTAGGAAAGTTAAGCGATGAAATTTCTCTATCCTTGGTCTATGCGGCAGCAGATGTTTTTGTTGCTCCTTCACTTCAAGACAATTTACCCAATACGATTATGGAAGCTTTAGCCTGCGGCACTCCTTGCGTTGCTTTTGAGATTGGTGGAATGTCCGATATGATAGAACACAAGCAAAATGGATACCTAGCTCGACCTTATGAAGTAGGTGATTTAGCCAAGGGGATTACTTGGGTGTTAGAAGATAGGGAAGGGTGGAGAAAATTGTGCGATCGCGCTCGCGAGAAAGTTGAACAAGAATTCAGTCAAGAATTACAGACAAAGCGCTATTTATCATTATTCAGTCGGCTTTGTAGCCCAAAAAACTCACAAATTCAACTTTAATCATGTTTCAAGCAGAAACTCCATTTGTCTTATTCGAGTGTTTGTATTTAATTGTTGTTTTGTGTTATGTATTTACTCAATCAAAACTTGTATGCTGGTTAGCCTATGGTTTGGCTGGATTGAAATACTCTCTTTCATCTCTTGAAACTATTGATATTATAAACTATGAAAGGATTTACGAGTCAGTGCAACAATTGGGATTTGAGCCTTTCATGGGTTTAGAGGGAGGATACGCAAGCTTATTATATTTTGCCAAAATAGCTAATCTATCACTAACTTTAATTCACGGGATTACTGTCGTAGTTTTTTTAGTTGCAGTTACTTTTTTATTTCAAGTTTTTCTTCCGAAAAATAAAGCCATAGTCATCAGCTTGTTTTTTGGTTTTGTCCCAGTTGGTGGAGAGCTTAATTTGTATTTGTTAAGGCAGCTGCTGTCAACTGCTATTATTTTTTTTGGCATGGGTTTCTTATTTAAAAACAAGCCATTTAGAGCATTAGTAATCTATCTTTGTGGTTTCTTATTTCATTCAAGTACAGCTATTTACTTTCCACTATTTATTAGCGTTTTTTTTAGAAATAAAATAATTAAAGCCTTGATTGTCATAGGTAGTTACCTTTTAGTTTTTGTGCTGGCCTCTAATTTTGAATTAGGATATGAGCTAATTTCAGGACTTACCGGACAAGAGTCTTTATATTATACAAAGTATCAAGCATACACTTCATTTTCCGGTAAAGCAGGATGGAGAGATGAAGGAAGCATGGGATTGCTTACTATAGGAATGATTTTATACTTCATTGCTATAAATGCCTGGAATCGGCTCTATTTTTTTAGAAGTCAAATCTGGTTTTTTTATTTATTTAGTTTTACTATGGTAATTTTTCAATTTGCCTTGGAAGCCTTTAGACTTTTCTGGATTTCTTCTAGATTAAATTTCATCTCAGATTCATTACTTTTAATATCTAATATTTTGATTAGTTTAGAACTCATACCCAAAAAATATCATCAGTTAACGATTGTTTTTTCAATCGTAGCAATTTTTTGGGTTTCGGTCTACGCTATCGTCATAGGATACGATCGATATGGGCTTTATAGATTTTCACTTTGAGAAAATTTTTCCATCGATGCCAAGAAGCATGTCGATCTAGTTTTAGATTATCATATGAATATGAAAAGCACAGACTTAAATCTTACTCTACCCTTAAAAGAAGGTGGACTACAAACTCAAAATAAATTTAAATTTTCGACGGAAACCAAGCCATTAATTTCTATTATAACTATAGTATTTAATAGAAAAGATTTATTGGAAATAACAGTTCAATCAGTTATCGGTCAGTCTTATGAAAATATCGAGTATATTATTGTAGATGGTAGCTCAACTGATGGAACTGTTGAAGTTATTAGACAATACGAAGACAAAATAGATTATTGGGTTAGCGAACCAGATGAAGGAATTGCAGATGCTATGAACAAAGGGATAAACCTGTCTTCAGGCATTCTGATCGCTCATCTTCATGCAGGAGATAGATTTGCTTCTCAGGACATAGTGTCACAAATTGTTGAATCATATAAAAATGAAAAATGGAGATGGTGTTTTGGTAATCAAGCATTAGTAAACTCCACAGGTGATATTGTTAGTTTTTACCATCCACCCAAGTATAGTAAAAGAATCTTGCATTTAGCTAATATTATTCCTCATGCAACAGTTTTTGCTGAAAGGAGTTTATTTCAAGAAGTAGGTGGTTTTGACAAAAGTTTCAAATGTGCAATGGATTATCATCTTTGGCTTAGGTTGGCACAAATATCTGAGCCAAAACAATTTGATTTAACTATTGCATTATTTTTACTTGGTGGTTTTTCTGCCAATATTAAATTGGCATTGCAGGAGGAATTTAGAGCAAGAGTTGAAGTCTTAAAACAATCTTCTGTTGAAAAATTAATTTCTTTTTGTGTAATTTGTATTAGAATTTTAAAAAGATGGCTTAATATTACAACCTTTGTAAAATTTAATGGTTCAAATTCAAAAATGACAAACTTTTAATTATGAAAATAGCTTATGTTTTGCCCAGATTAAAATATAGCGGCATGACCAGGATTGCTTTTTTATTAGCTACTAATCTTGCTAAAACTTGTGACATTAAGGTATTTTACTTTGGCGAAACTTCTCCCTCTGAAAAAATCTTAAATTTTAAGGTTCCCGTTCAAAAAATTAAATTCACTGAGTTTTGTCATGAGTTAAATGACTATAATATTATTCACTCTCATGGTTTAAAACCAGACCTATATATTTATTTAAATAAAAATAAAATAAATGCTACTGCAATTACGACAATACATGGTTATCATATAGAAGAATTAAGCTACGATCGAGGCCTTATATTTGCTTTGATTTTTGGAAATATATGGAATTTTGCCTGCCGCAACTTGGATTTAGCAGTTTGTATATCTCAAACAATGGAAGAGCATTATCAAAAGCTAGGATTTAATAATACAAAAACTATCTATAATGGAATTCAAGTACCAATTGTTAATAGCGCGTTCAACAAAAATAATATTTCTAATCACTCAAATAGAGATTACATTAAAATCTCGACAGTATCGATTCTCAATAAAAGAAAAGGAATTGAACAGATAATTAAATTATTAAAAATAAATAAAAATTGTTATCTAATAGCTATAGGTGGTAATGAAAAAGATATAAATCGCTTACGAAACCTAGCAAGCGAATTAGGAGTAACCAATAGATGCAATTTTGTAGGCTATAAAGAGAATCCCTGGGAAACTGCTATTCATAGTGATGTGTTTATTTTTCCATCTCGTTCGGAAGGATGTCCTTTAGCATTAACCGAAGCTGCTGCTTTGGAAATTCCGATCCTATGTTCTGATATTCCTACATTTCGTGAAATGTTTGAAGAAGATGAAGTAACCTTTTTTAAGCTTGACGATATCGATGATTTAAATCAAAAAATAATAAAATTAAATGAGATAAAAACTAAAGTAATAAAAGCAAAGTTAAAAGTAAAAGAAAAGTTTGATGTTGAGCAAATGTGCCGCAATTACTTTCAGCTTTATCTCGAATTAACTAAGTCTAAATTACAAAAAAATATGTCGGTATGATAGTTGGAAGTTGTAACTTGTGTGGGTTTCCAGTTATTAAGATAAATAAAGATAACTTTGGTACTCGTTGTATTAATTGTAAATCTACCAAGATCCATAGAGCAGTTGGATTTGTTATCAAATCATTAGATTTATCCGAGCGCATTTTTGTTTACGAACTATCTTCTAGAGGTGCTTTGTATAAATACCTCAAAAGCCAATTTAAAAACTTTTACTACTCTGAATATTTTGACGATGTTCCACCAGGATTAATTAAAAATTCTATAGTATGTCAAGATGTTCAACATCTTCTTCTCAATGATGAATCTTTCGATTTGGTAACTTCTACTGAGGTTTTTGAACATGTACCGAACGATAAAAAAGGCTTTTGCGAAGTCTGCCGGATTTTAAAAACAAACGGATATTTCATTTTCACCGTACCTTTATCAGATAATTTAACAACTGTTGAACGATGTTATCAAAAACCCGATGGTACGATTGAGCATATACTTGACCCGGAGTATCACGGAGACAGAATTCGCGGACGCGGACAAGTTCTGGCTTTTAGAAATTATGGTTCTGATATTGTGGAGAGACTAAAGGATTGCGGTTTCTCTGCTGAGATTCGTAATATTAACTGCGATCGCAATTCAATCAATAATCAAAAGGTAATCGTAGCAAAGAAAATATCTATTTAAGTGATTTCTATATCAAAAGTATGAGACTTAGCGCATCACTTGTTCTTTATAAGAATGAACCAAAGATGGTTCTTAAGGCGGTTGAATCTTTATTTAATACACCATTAGAAATAAATCTTATAGTGATTGACAATTCTCCTTCAGCAGAATTATCAGAGATATTTAGTAATTTAAGCAACTTTAAAATTGATTATTTTTATCAAGATGGAAGAAATCTTGGATTTGGTAAAGGTCATAATTTGGCATTGTCAAAAATTCAAAATTCTGATTATCATTTAATTTTAAATCCTGATGTTTATTTCGAGTCGCATACTATTATCGAACTAATTGACTATTTAGATAAAAATCCAGATATCGGTCTCATACAACCTAAGATTTACTATCCTAATGGCGAGTTACAATATCTTTGTAAGCGCTATCCTAGTTTTTTTCTCTTATTTGCTAGAAGATTTGTCCCACAATATTTAAAAGGGCTATTTAAAGATTACCTGAATTGGTATGAGATGCGAGATACTGGTTACAATCGGATAATAGACGTTCCTTATTTATCGGGATGTTTCATGCTATTTCGTAAAAAATATTTAGATGAAATTGGCTATTTTGATGAAAATATTTTTATGTATCTTGAAGATGCCGATCTAACTCTTAGAATGTCACAGAAATATAGAACAGTTTTTTATCCAGATGTTTGGATTTACCATCACTGGGCTAAAGGTTCGTATAAGTCTCTTAGATTGATGCTAATCTCTATTAGATCGGCATTCTATTTTTTTGGCAAGCATGGATGGCGATTTTTCTAACAATATTTTCACTGGAGACTAATAATGAATAGAACAGAACTTGCCGATTATATTACTAAAAGACTCGATCTACTCTTCTCTGAGAAAACAGAAGAATTCTGTCAGTCCGGTCGGATTAATAGTTTTATAGTTGATGATGTTCTACCTGAGTCATTAGCATTGCAAATTTACAATGCTTTCCCAAAAAAAGAAGAAATGATTCGCAAACGAAGCCTGCGAGAAAATAAGTATGTTGCTGCTCAGATGAATTTATACAATCCTATTTTAGAGGAAGCTATCTACGCGTTCCAGGATCTTAGAGTTGTGTCCAGATTATCAGAAATTACAGGGATAAAAGAGCTAATAGCTGATAAATATCTTTATGCTGGCGGCATAAGCCTGATGGACAAGGACTGTTTCCTGAATCCCCATATTGATAACTCTCATGACAAAGATCGGAGTAATTATCGAGTACTAAACTTACTCTACTACGTGACACCAAATTGGAAACTAGAGTATGGTGGAAACTTGGAACTCTGGGATAATGGTTTAAAAGGTAAACCCAGAACTATCTGGAGTAAGTTCAACAGATTAGTGGTAATGATTACTACTAGATCTTCTTTTCATTCAGTAAGTCCAATCAGACATGAAGGACAAAGATGTTGCTTGTCTAACTATTATTTCTCCCCGACTTCCATAGATGGAGAAGAGTATTTTCATATTACCGCTTTTAGGGGAAGACCAGAACAAAAGCTGAGAGATATTTTGTTAAGAGGTGATATTGCTTTAAGAAGTGCCATTCGCAAACTCTTTCCAAAAGGAATTCTTCCGTTGTTTCATGTTTATAAAAAGTAATTCTTGCCGATCTAATAAAAACTGTTTTAGTGACGGATGAAATAAGCGATAGGCTATGTATTTTTTAAAACTCATTATTGAAGAAAAGATTTAATCTATAAAGAAACCCCCTTACAGCAGGAAACAAGATACTGCTTTAGCCTTATTTTATAAGCTTCGAGATCGCTGTCGCGATCGCACTCAAACATTGCCACCCCAATCTCGCTTATTTGCTCCAACAACTGTGTTTGCTGATGTTCGGATAAAGCGATCTCAGGCGCAATTTCTTGAGCCAGTTCTTCTATTTTAGGAATAAAGCGATCGCTCTGAACTCCAAGACAATATAGCTCCGGCGCGATTGTTTCCCGATAGTAAGTCAAAACCTCATTGAGCAGAAACTGCCTCGCATTCTTAATCATCTTGCATTCAGAGTCGTTCCTAGCTACTCTATTAGCGTTCCCAAAATCTCGTAAAAATTTAAAGCTCAAAGGCGAGCGGCAGTACTGAATCAATTCAGAGTTATTTCATTCTGATTGCACTTAACCAAGAAATGAATTTCTTGGCTCAAAATTTAAGTCCGTCTTATAGGACTTAAGGAATTAGACAGAGAATTTATTCTCTGGCTTTCGAGAATGAAATAGCTCTGTGAATCAATCCAGTCCACAATTCTAGCAATAATTCCCTAACTTCAGCTAAGGGCTTGCATCGGGTCGAAATCTCGATCTTCCCTCTTTCTCCATTAATACATTTAGAAGCCCTGCCTTGCAGGAAAATCCCTTCTTCCTCGCAACTGCTGCGGACGAGTAACCTTCATTAATTCTCAATTGTGGGGACTTTAGAGGAAATATTAATTTTTGTAAGAAAATGAATAATTGTCATTGGTTTGTGCAGAGTCACCAATAGAGGTTTCCAATGCTTAGCGTGGCTAGCAATAAATGGCTAAATCTCTATCGACGTTTTGTACTTCCAGTACAACTTGGCATTGATATTTAATTATTTGCTCAAAACAATCAACTGCCGTTGTTGGAGCGATCGCACTGCATCTAAATCGAGTTTGACAGCGTTTAAAATCTCTAAAATCTCGCCAACCGTGCGCTTTCGAGATGAATTCGCATCGCAAGCTTCTAAAAAGGTAAATTCTGCTTCCGACAAGCGGACGGGTTGATAGTCGCAGTCGAGCAAATTTTGACTGGGATAGCCCATCAGACAAGGATGGCGTTCGGGAATGGCTGCTAATAGGGTTTCGTCAACCGACCAATCTGCTTTTAATAAGGGCGGTTTGCCCAAGAAAAATTCATAGTGGGTAATTTCGGGATCTAGCAGTTCGATCAGTCGATAGCGATCGCGATCGCTCATTTGCTTTGCTCTTTCCATCAACTCTGGCGATTTTCCGAGCAATCTTTCCAATTGCCAATATCGGGGATTGGAGAAGCCAATAAATTCTAACCCAGAAGCCTCAATTAACTCAAACAACGTCTCGATGTTGTAATCGACTTCTTGGGGATGGACGTACATATCTGCAAACGATTCGTCCCGATGATTTTCCATCGACCAACGTTCTTTTTCTCTCTTGACAATTCGGTTATTTTCTGGTAAAGAGGCAAAAATTTGACGACCGACAAACACGCCATCGCGGTAATCCCCTCGTCGGTCTCCTTGCAAAAGTGCGATCGCTTTTTGCATGAGTTGGATTTCCCAGCGTCCTAACTCAGCATAAACGAATACGTGCAACAATCCGCCAGGAGCCAATTTTTCTGCCAAAGCACGAATTCCCTTGACGGGATCGGGCAAATGATGCAACACGCCAACGCAGTTAATCAGATCGAATTCGCCGGGTAATTGAGTTGCCTCTTCGACTTTGAGGAGATGAAATTCAACCGACCGAGCGCGGTTTGCTAGCACTCCCGAACGGCGACAGCGTTCTTTTGCCACTTCCAGCGCTTTTTCGCTCAAATCGATCGCGACGATTTCCGCTTCTGGATTGAGATGGATTAGATAATCGGTTCCCGAACCCGTCCCGCATCCGGCATCGAGAATGCGAATATCTTGCCGCAAGGGTTTTTGACCCGTACAGAAATTATAAGCGGCTATCCAATTCCAGCGCCAATTGTATCCCGGTGGTGGTTCGTCGGAAAGGGGATCTGGCGGAAACGGATAGGTATTGTAGAGTTTGGCAACGGCAGCGTTGATAGCTTGGGAATCGAACATGCTAAGAAAAATGACTGCAAAATAGAGTTTATCCGATGTTGACCCAAATAGTTCAAAATTCGGCGTTGCCTAAATGCGGGAAGTTTTATATCTGGATTCAACACTTCTGAATTAAGCAGTGATGGTTCCGTAGTCATAAAGGCTATGGTAGTTGGGGTGAGATTTAATTAAAGTTGGCTCTCAGCCCAAGTGTAGAATAAATCGTTCGAGAAGATGAGAATTGAGGGGACGTCGTTTATAACTCGCCATCGAAAATACAAAATCCGTCTCACAATCATGTTGTTGAAAAGCATTCAATTTAGCTAGATTGAGAGCCGTCAAAGAACTATTAAAATAAAATGAAAATCAAGTTTAGTTAGATCGCGAGCTTGACAATCAGCTAAACCAGTAAACTGTTTACCATCACGGAACAAAAATTCAATTTGAAAACGAGCCTTATAGTAGAGATAGATCGAGTAAGCATCTAGTTCGAGGTCAGTGGAGAACAAAACCGCATAAGTACTCGCATGAGAACCAGAATTTTTAAGTAGGTAAACATTTCTAACTCCATCAACCCATTTGATTTTACTGTAAAAGCCATCGGTGACTACATAGCGCCGTGAAGTGGGAAGATAAGGGCGAGTTGCTTCAAGTTGTCTGAGATAGTCATTGATTCTCGTCATTTCCAATTGTTCGGTTTTCTTGGAAGACGAAGTTGTTTTGACGAATTGATTGGCAGGTGTTGGCTGAACGCTCAGACTGTAGCCGATGTTGTTAGTTACATCTACTACTGCCATTGCCGAGATTTCCAACCCTTTTTCGATATGATATGGGCTGCACTACCGTTATAGAAGTAATCCAAACCATAAGTGTGTTTTCCACTTTTAGGAAGGAACGAACAATCCACTGCTAAGATTGTTTGAGCTTGTGGTGGGATGGCTTGTCCAATCAATTCTCCGTTGAACTTCATAAAGTTGAACGAGCGTTGATCTTGTCTACGAGCGGTTTGCTCATTAAGCTGGCTGTAACGACTTAAATTGGTGAAATTTGCTCGTCCACAAACGATGATAAGAGTCGAAAATAAGGTGAGAACAAATTTCTGTTGGGGTTGGCTAAATCGCCCACTGAAACCAGTAGGCTTTGTATAATTGTCTTGATGCTATCCATTTTCGGTAATTGCTCCACACTTTTACCTTATCTGAGGGATAGCTTTTTTTGTCTTTTTTTCTCAAAATTGTCCGAACCATCGATCGTAAGTTATGGCAATATAATAATTATTTATTGTCTGCCGCGATCGCACTAAATTTTAATCTACTCGCTTGTTTAGATGATCTTAAAGTTACTTCAGATTGATGAGTCTTATAATTCTCCTAAGTTATCCTCTATAAACTGGGAAAAGTTAGCTCAAGAATATCAAGATCGAAAAGTTGCAGAATCGGGAGTATCTTATCAGTCTAAACCCTTAGGATACCCGAAAATTCCTACCGATCTCCAACTGCGAGACTATCAGCAAACTGCCATTATTAGTTGGTTTCGTAACAAAGGACGAGGAACGCTAAAAATGGCAACGGGCAGTGGAAAAACCATTGTCGCCCTCGCGATCGCAACCGAACTATACCAAAAAATTGGTTTGCAGGTTCTTTTGGTAGTTTGTCCTTATTGCCATCTAGTCACGCAATGGGCAAGAGAATGTGAAAAATTTAATTTAAAACCTATTTTAGCGTTTGAAAACGTTCATAACTGGCAAAGTCAACTGTCTGCACAATTATATACTCTTCGTTTATATACTCTTCGTTGTGGAAATCAATCTTTTCTAACGGTTATTACGACCAATTCCACCTTAATGGGAGAAGGATTTCAATCCCAACTTAAGTTTTTTCCTGAGAAAACTCTGATTGTTGGCGATGAAGCTCATAACCTCGGTTCGACTCGTTTAGAAGAGAGTTTACCGCGAAAAATTGGTCTGCGACTAGCTCTATCGGCAACGCCAGAAAGATATTTTGATGAAGATGGAACGAAAGCTATATTAAATTATTTTGGCGAGATTTTACAACCTGAATTTACGCTTGCCGATGCGATTGATAAAGGGGCATTAGTTCGCTATTATTACCATCCTATTTTAGTAGAATTAACGCTATCAGAAGCTTTAACTTATGCTAAATTGACGCAACGAATTGGTTGGGCATTAGAAGATAACGCGGATTGGACAAAAAATGAGATGTTAACTTCATTATTGATGCAGCGATCGCGTTTAGTTGGCGCAGCAGCGAATAAATTAGAAGCTTTGCGAAATTTAATGGTTAAACGCTTGCATACTCGCCATACACTTTTTTATTGCGGCGACGGGTATGTCGATAATTCTTCTTCTGCGATTTATAGCCGTCAATTAGAAGCCGTGACGCGCATTTTAGGGACAGAATTAGGCTATCGAGTTAATACTTATACTGCTCAAACGCCACTAGAAGAAAGAGAAAAAATGCGACAACAATTTGAAAGCGGAGAGTTACAAGGTTTAGTTGCGATTCGCTGTTTAGATGAAGGAGTCGATATTCCCGCCATTCAAAACGCCGTAATCTTAGCCAGTACCGGAAATCCCCGTCAATTTATTCAGCGTCGGGGGAGAATCTTGCGTCCTCATCCCGGTAAAACCCATGCAACCTTATTTGATACGATCGTTATGCCACCAGAATTAGATCGAGAAATTTGGGAAGTCGAACGCAATTTATTGCGAAAGGAATTAAAGCGTTTTATTGAGTTTGCCAATTTAGCCGATAATGCTGAAGAAGCTAAAGCAAAATTAAAAATCGTTCAAGAGAAATATGATTTGTTAGATAGTTAATAGTTCATGGTTAGTCGTTACTTGATAGCAATTATTTGTATTTTTCCACTAACTAATAACCAATAACTAATATAACAACTAATCAATCAAAATATCTTCTACAGATGCTTCGGTTTCGCGCTGCCATTCTATATTCGGCATTGCTTCAAATGCTTGGCGAACAAAGTCTTCCCATAACTTGCGTATCTTAGCTAAATAGGGATCTCCCAAGCGCAACTCTAAGGTATGGCGAACGACCAAACTGTCAGCTTTGTACATGACTAAATTAATCGGCGGACCGACAGAAATGTTAGATTTCATCGTCGAGTCGATTGACAGGAGAGCGCACTTAGCGATCGCTTCTAGCGGTGTATCGTAAGTAATCGTGCGATCGAGAATGGGTTTGCCGTATTTAGTTTCTCCAATTTGTAAAAATGGCGTTTCTTTGGTTGCCTGAATAAAGTTTCCCTGAGGATAAATTAAGTAAAGCTGGGGTTCCTCCCCTTTAACTTGTCCTCCCAAGAGAAAGTTACATTGAAAATCAATATTATCCCTTTCTAACCATTGGCGATCGCGATCTTGAATCTGCCGACTTTTATGACCGATATAGCGAGCAATATCATACATACTGGAAAGATTATGCAGATTCACTTCCTCGTGGTTTTGAATATCTCGCCGTAATTCAGCAATCACCCCCTGCGTCATCGAGAGATTTCCAGAAGTGCAAATCAAAAGCACTCGTTCTCCCGGTACGGAAAAATCGAAGAGTTTTTTGTAAGCAGAAATATAATCAACTCCAGCATTAGTCCGAGAGTCTGCTGCAATCACGATCCCAAAGCAATTAATGATTCCCAAACAGTATGTCACGCCTCTAAAATCCATCTAGAGCTACCAACGGTTATTCTATCTTTCTTTAATGCAACAAGAGGACGGTCAATTTATTGACTGGTGAATTGTTGCCAAGAGCAAACATCGCGCTACTCTATATATCTACACAGTTAACAGCTACAATTGTAGAATTTAAAATAGGAAAATGCGATCGAGGTCAAAAATGCTTACTCTTACTTACGAGTACAAATTGAAACCAACCCAAAAAAACAAATAGCGGTGAGCGAGAGTTAGCCAGCTTTTTTAAAGGCTGGTATTCGAGCGAACTTAGGGGTTTTAACCTCGTTACCGAGTGAGGATTAACTCAATGATTAAAATTAAAAGACGGGCAAATATTTTTTCTCTTGGAAAGTAAGTTAAAAAAATCAAATAGGCACAGTAATTTTTGGCTGAAATGTTGGTAACAAAAATGAAATTAATTTAGGAAAAAAGACGGAGCGGGAATTCGTATAGATTCCGACGGCTAAATTAAAATCCCGTATTGCTCAGTTGTGCAAACAATACGGGATTCAATTTGTTGAAACCGAAGAAAGCTATTCTTCAAAGTCCTCATACTTAGATAATGACGAGCTACCTATTTTCGGTGCGAAACCCGAAGGGTGGCAACCATCAAGTAAAAGAGGCAAGAAAATTAAAGGTAAGCCGAAAAATCTTGGTAGAGGTGGATATCTTATACCGCACAAGGCTTTAAGGTCAATTCAGACGCTAATGCCAGTGCTAATATCATGAAATAAAGTAGCAACACAGGTTTTTTGAAGTATGTGTGACAGACACCAGAGCATTGAGGAGCCGTGTAATGGGGAAACCATTACGCACGGTTTTGAAGACCAGTGGGACTGGTAACAGTCTCACTGAGTTTAATCACCGATAATTAATTATCTGGGGTAGTCTTCACCCTTTTTTTATCCTTCCTCTTTTATACTGTTTCCCTCGATGGCGATCGCTACCTTCTAATTGAGTATGTCTTTAACCATGCACCAGCGACATCGGATGACAATTACTTTTCTTATTAGCTTGCAGGTCGTTGCTTCTCGTTGTTCGTACCTTTTAGGTGCGCTTTTGTTCGGGCTAACTTACTCGCTTGGGTTGGCTAGCGCTTGTCTGGCTCAAGCTCCCCCATCGCCGCCCCAGTCCCAATCGCCAGAAGACTCGCTGCCAACCCTTCCCAACGCGGGGCGACCAGACGCCCAAACGCCTCAAGTTCAACCGTCGCCGACGCAACCCGCTCCCGTGCCTTCTCCCTCGCCAACCTTTAGACGAGGAGATTTACCTCCCGAAACCAACTCGACCCCCGTCTATGAGGAGAGAGAATCCAGACCTTTTAGAACCTATCGACTGGCGATCGGCGATGGCATTAATGTTAACGTAATTGATTTTCCAGAGTTTAATTTTGCAGGAACTATCGACAGCGAGGGAAACATTTTTGTCCCAATTCTCGGCAAAGTTCCTGTGGTTGGACTGACCCTCCAAGAAGTGGAAACCAAAATTGCCTACGAGCTAAGTCGTCGCTTCCTTAAAGAAGAACCAGAGATCGCTGCCACCCTTGTAGGCGCGCGCCCGGTTCAGCTGACCCTTTTGGGAGAAGTCGTGAGACCGGGATTTTATACCCTACCTCCGCAAACATCTCTCGTATCGATTTTGCTCTCAGCCGGAGGAGCAACATCAAAAGCCGATCTCAGATCGATCGTCATTCGCCGCTCTTTGGTCGATGGAACGGTTTTGGAAGAAAAAGTCGATCTGTATACGCCTTTAATCAAAGGAGAAAAAGCGCCAGACGTACAGCTTCAGGGGGGAGATACGGTGATCGTCTCGAGACTGGAATTCGGTCAAGAACAAGGCTACGATCGCAACTTACTCGCTCGTACCAATCTGGTTCAGCCCAGCATTACCGTTCGCATCCTAGCGCCCAATCTCGATGGGGCAGGAATCAGCTTGCGCAATCTCAACGTCCCTAGCGGCAGCACCTTCCTAGACGTAGTAGCTAGTCTTCCCGCCGCCGATACCTTGCGAGTTAACTTTGATGAAGTCACTTTGTTGCGCTTCGACCCAGAAAAAGGTAGAGTAGTCACTCAAACGCTCAGTCCTACAAGCACTGTCGAAGGAGATACCGCTCAAAATATTCCACTCCAGGAGCAGGATGTTATCGTCGTCAGTCGCACCTTGCTCGGCGAGATTCTCTCTGCTTTTCGAACTCTGACCCAACCCATTCGAGATGTTTTTGGTTTTTCTGACTTTATTTTCGACCTCCCGAATCGATTTGATTAATTTTAAGCGCCATCTTCTGACCCGCTTTGTTTGGGCAAACGTTAGCCAGTCGCTTAAAAAATCGTCTCAATTTCCTTCATCAGACAACCGTTAAATTAAAATAGATGCAACTACTAAGTTCGATTTGATGGCTATGGCTTCAACTCCACCTATTGTCAAACGCTATTTAATTGCCTTTGGACAGTACAATTGGCTGGGATTTCTGCTTTTTGCTTTGGCAGTAGGGGTTTCAGGAATTGTAGCTTTTCAGCCGCCGCCGCAGCCCCCCCGTCCTACTTACAAAGCAATAGGACAATTAGCCTATCGCATTCCGCCACCAACGTTTACTGCGACTGGAAGCCAGCTTCAAGAACAGGGGCGAACCATTAACCGAGATGCGTTGCTCTCCGTTAGAGTGCTTCAGAGAGTCGCTGAAAAATTAAACCTAACTGCCGACCAGATTTTAGAAATCCGCGATAAAAGACTGCAAATTAGCTTTCCCGGCGAAGGACAGCCAGAGGGGAAAGGAACAACAACTGCCCAATCGCAGGCGATCTCGTTGGAATATACCGATCCCGAATCTCCCACTCGCGCGACTTTGATTTTAGAAACCTTCATGAAAGAGATGGTCGATTACAGCCGTTGGCTCAATACCTCCCAGCTACGCGGCAGAATCGAAGCCCTCACGGCACGATTGGGACAGGTACAAAACGATCTCACCAGAGCTGAAGAGAAATTTTATCGCTATATTTCTAGAGAAGGCTCGGATTTATTAGCCGTTCAAGATGGCAGCTTATTCAGCGGCATTACAAGCTCTCAGCAACAACAAAGACAAATCCAGCTGGCGCTACAGGAAATTGACGGTCAAATGGCTAGCCTGTCCAAGCAATTAGGCTTGACGGCAGATCAAGCGTATACGTCTTCTGCGCTGAGTGCCGACCCGATTATTGCCAATCTGCGGGCGAGAATCTTAGAAAATGAGCTGCAACTCGTGCGTTTGGAGCAAGATTTGCGACCGGAACACCCGACCATCGTCAAGCTACGCAAAGACCAGGTGGTCAATAATACCCTCCTGCAACAACGCGCTCAAGAATTAATCGGTCGCGACGGGATTTTAAAACCCTTACCCGATCGAATTCGCAAAGACAGCAATCTCGATCCGGCAAGACAGCAATTGGCTAACCAGTTAGTTGCCCTGCAAACGCAGCGAGAAGGATTGCTCAACCAACTTACCTCGATTGTCAAGACCGAACAGGAGTTGCGACAGCAGTACGAAAGATTTCCCGATAAGCAATTGCAGCAAGCGCGTTTGGTTCAAAATGTCGAGTTTCAACGGGTAATCTACCAAAATATTCTGACTGCTCTGGCCGATGCTCAGTCGGCTGAGGCAGAAACGGCTAGCAGCTTGGCGATCGCGCAAGAACCTGTCGTTGCCCCACCTGGCTCCTACACGCCAAGAGCAGCTAATGTCTTGCTGATTCTGGCTGCGGGTGCTGGTATTGGTTTAGTAGTCGGCGCTGGGGTGATCTTCTTGCTGGCAATGGTGGACGATCGCTTGCATACGCCCCAAGAATTGCGCGATACGGTATCGGATAAAGAATTCCCAGTGCTGGGACAATTGCCACTGATGCCTATCGAGGAAGGAAGCGAGAGACGCCGCCCGATTCTACTGGATGCCGAGTCCCCCTATTTGCCCTACTACGAGCGATTCCGCAGCAATATTCGCCGTCTGGCTTCGGAATCTTGTAAGGTTATTTTAATCACCAGTATCGCTGGCGACGAAGGAAAAACCGTTACGGCTTATAATCTCGCGATCGCTTCGGCACTAGCTGGCAAGCGGACGCTTTTAGTGGAAGCCGACTTGCGCAGCCGTTCTAAGGCTAGCGTCCTGCAAGTAACGCTCGACCTCGAAGCAGCGCTCGAACCTTTGCGCTATTACGCCAATCGCGGCGAAGCGATCAATTTGGTGCCGACGATCGAAAACTTGTATATCCTGCCCGGTCCCGGTCCTCAGAGACGAGCAGCAGCCATTATCGAGTCCAGCGAACTGCAACTGCTGCTAAAAGATGCGAAGGGTCGCTATGACATGGTTATCGTCGATACGCCATCGCTGTCGCGCTGCAACGACGCCCTCTTACTCGAACCGCTCACCGATGGATTGATTCTCGTCACCCGACCCGGACTGACCCGTTCTAGCTTGTTAAACGAAGCGCTCGACCAGTTTACAGAGGCAGAAGTATCGGTTCTGGGCGTTGTTATCAACGGCGTTGAAGGACTGAATCCCATCTCGCCCACGCAACTAGAGACGGTAGATTCCGAAGAAGCCGGATCGGACGAAGAGGGGACTAGAGTGGGCGTGTAGGCAACGGTTTATTGACTGAACTGTTGGGCGTGAAAGCGAGCGTAACGCCCATTTTGGGCTAACAATTGTTCGTGAGTTCCAGATTCAATAATTTGTCCTTTTTCCAGAACGAGAATGCGATCGGCGCGGCGTACCGTCGCGAGTCGATGGGCAATAACAAAAACGGTGCGTTCTTTCATAATGCGATCTAAAGCTTCTTGTACCAAAGCTTCTGACTCCGAATCGAGTGCCGAAGTCGCTTCATCGAGAATTAAAATTCTCGGATTGAGGAGAATTGCCCGCGCGATCGCAATTCTCTGTCGCTGTCCCCCCGATAAATTGACTCCTCGTTCCCCGACATAGGTGTAATATCCTTGCGATAGCTGGGTCACGAACTGGTGCGCGTTGGCAATTTTGGCCGCCGATTCGATCGCGTCGAGGTCGAATTCGATTTGACCGAAGGCGATATTTTCGGCGATCGTGCCCGAAAAAAGCATGGTATCCTGGGGAACGATCCCGATTTGCCGTCGCAGACTCTTGAGGGTGACATCTTGAATATTAACTCCATCGATAAGGATGTCTCCCGCTTGGGCATTGTAGAAACGCGGTAGAAGATTGACTAGGGTGGTTTTTCCCGCACCAGACGCACCCACTAAAGCGATCGTTTCTCCGGGATAGGCAATCAAACTGAGATTTTTGAGAACGGGTTTTTCTGGGCAATAGGAAAAATTGACGTGGCGATATTCTACTTTACCTGTAACGGGAGGAAGTGCGATCGCGTCTTTTTTCTCGACGACGGTGGGTTGAATCTCTAAAAGTTCAAAAATCCGGTCTACAGAAGCCTGTCCCTGTTTGAATTCGTTGTAATTGCTGGTGATAATGGCGATGGGATCGAACAACATCACTACAGCCACCAAGTAACTAACAAATTCGCTACCCGTCAGGTTTTTCTGAGAAATTTGCCAACCTGCTAGGAAAAAGAGAAACACGATACTCATTGCTTGCAGAAAGCCAACCACGACATATTGAAAGGCTTTTAGGCTTTCTGTATGATATTTTGCCCGTCGATTGTGTTCTGCTTCTTGAGCAAAACGTTGAATTTCATAATTTTCGGCAGCAAAAGCTTGTACTAATCGAATGCCGCTAAAGACTTCGGTGAGTAAGGAAGACAAATTAGATGTTCGTTCCTGACTGCGGCGAGAAAACTTGACTAACTGCTCTCCAAACGCACCGACTAATAATGTCATTAAAGGTGTGATAATTAAAGCTCCTAGCGTTAATTGCCAGTTGAGATAGAACATGTAGCCTATGACCACAATGAGTTGCAATACGCAAGGAATAAAAGCATGGAAAAACTTGTAGATAACTTCTCCGATGCGATCGATATCTTCTGTCAGTCGGTATGAAAGATCGCCTGTTTTGGTGACTTCAAAGTAATTGAGACTCAATTTTTGTAGATGGCTATAAACTTTGACGCGGATATCGAGGGCAATTTTCAGGGCAGCTTTTGCCATCAGAGAATCTTGTCCGTATTGGGCCGCACCTCGAACTAAAAACGCGATCGCAATAATTCCTCCCATTTGAGCGATTTTGCCAACATTTCCCTGTCCGACATATTCTGCAATTTGTCCGGTCAATCGCGCCAGAATCGGCCAGAAAATCGTAAAAACAATCGTACAAACGGCAGCTTGAGCGATCGTTTGTATTTGAGGACGGAGATAGGGAAGCAGTTGCCAGTAGTTCGATCGCGTTTTCAAGGCTCGTGGCTCATAAATGGATTGTGTAATAGTCTACAAGAAAGCTACAAACTTAGTGCTGAGTAGTGGGGCTAATACTGATGCGATCGCCTTGGCAATTAAACCCGTCCCTACTGCCCTGTATGACCGTTGCTTTGAGATGTTACATTAGTAGCCGGCTTTTGCTTTGGTGCGATTGATTGACTGACGCGATCGAGCGAATAGAAGTTACCGCACAACAGCAAGCGATCGCCTGCTTGTATATCGCTACTGCCATCGGGAAAGCGAATATACTTTCCTTCTCGTCGAATCGCCTGTATTAATACGCCAAACTGTTGCTTGAAATTGAGTTCTGCGAGCGTCTTGCCAACGACGGGACTATCTTCTGGCACTAAAAGCCACTGACAGGATGCATTTTCATTGGGAATCGCGACTTCTCCTTTAGCTAGATCCTTGAATCCTGCCAATTCATCGGGTTCTCCTACAATCAGGAGATCGTCGCCTTCTTGTAGCACGGTTTTGCGATCGGGATAATCCATTTCGTCTCCACCAGAACGGCGGATTGCCATCAGGCTAACGCCAGTCAGACGGCGCAGATCGGTCTCTTCGAGCGTCATACCCACCAGAGGCGAATTAGCTGGCAATGGATACCACTTTCCGTTCATCTCCTGAGTCGCTTGCTGTAGCTCCCGCGACACTTGGTCGGGACGACGTTCGGGACGCAGCGTTAGATAGTGAGAATAGCGAATTTTTTGAATTTCCCGTTGAAGGGCAGGCAAGGATAGCCCCAGTTTGGTGAAAAGATGGGCAGAAAGTTCCAAGCTGGCTTCAAATTCTGGCTGTACCACTTCCCTAGCTCCGAGTTGGTAGAGTAGTTCGATGTCCTTATCCTGGTTCGCCCGCACGACGACATCGAGTTCGGGACTCAGTTCTAAAGCTCGCTTCAGGCACAGACGGGTACTCATGGGATCGGGTAGAGCGATCGCCATTCCGCGTGCTCTACTAACTCCTGCCTTTTTTAGAACGTGCAAGCTGACGGCATTGCCATAAATGTACGGGATCTCTGCCTCCCGCAACTGTTGAATCCGATGCTCCGATTGATCGATGACCAGCACGGGATAGCCGCGATCGCGCAATAGTTGCACGATATAGCGACCAACGCGCCCGTAGCCGCAAACCACGACATGCTCCTCAAAGGGTACATCCTTCGAGACTTCTAGCGGCACGTCGGCTTTATCCAACCAGTCCTTGAGCCAGGGTAAGGATTCTGCCCAAACGAACAATTGCGGGAGCGATCGCAGCACGAACGGGGTGAGTAGCAGCGTCACTGCTGTGGTGCCCAAAATCAGCGAGTAAACCTTTTGAGAAACCAACCCCAACCGTTGCCCTTCACTAGCGAGAACGAAGGAAAACTCCCCAATCTGTGCCAACCCCAATCCCGCAATCAGCGAAGTTTTGAGAGGATAGCGGAATAGCTTGACCAGCGGTGCGATAATAAGGAACTTTCCCACTAATACCAATGCCACTAACCCCAAAATCGAAGGCAGGTTATCCCATAAGAAAATCGGGTCGATTAACATGCCGATGGCGGCAAAAAACAGGGCGGCACAAATGTCTCGCAGGGGTTCTACATAGGTCAGCGTTTGGTCTGCATATTCTACCTCGGAGATCGTTAGCCCTGCCACAAAGGCTCCCATTTCGATAGACAGACCCAACTGTCCGGTTAGCAGGGCAATTCCTAAACATAGGGCAACTACGCCCAAGAGAAAGAGTTCGCGACTCTCTGTCCGCGCCAGCAATCGCAGTAGGGGAGGAATTACCCAAATGCCTACCAACACAGCCCCCAGAGCAAATAACCCTATTTGCAGCAGCGCCCAACCCACTGCTAAACCAATTTCTCCAGGCGGTTTGTCCAGCGCGGGCAACACCGCTAGCATCAGCCCTAAGGCTAGGTCTTGCACGACTAGGATTCCCAGCATGACTTGTCCGTGAAGAGTTGCCGTTTCGTTGCGTTCCATCAACCCTTTGAGGACAACTGCTGTTGAAGAGAGAGAGAGAATTGCTCCCAAAAAGATGCCCTGAGCGGGGGAAGTCACCCATCCCATTAGCAGAGACGCCAAAGCCGTCATTCCAATCGTGAGAATGATTTGCAGTCCACCGCCTCCTAAGCTGATGCCCTTGACTTTTTGGAGTTCGGAAAAGGAAAACTCAACTCCCAGCGAAAACAGTAAGAAAGCAACTCCCAATTGCGCCAGTGTCTCTACCTGAACCAGTTCTTTAATTAATCCCAGTCCGGCAGGACCGATAATTATGCCTGCCAGCAAGTATCCTAAGAGAATAGGCTGCCGTAGTAGAGCCGCCAATAAGCCTCCAACGGCGGCTGCTGTCAAAACTGATACTAAATCGATAATTAGTCTAAAATCTTCCTGCACGAGATCTGCTTAGTCTGTTCAAAAACGATTACCTCTTCTATTTCTTAGAATACAGAGTCTTTCAGACATTAGAAGAAAATTATGGGGGATCGATGGTGGTTGTCGGTCGGGGTATGTTCGCGGATCTTTACTTCAAACGACGAGAACGTAAAATACTAACAATCAACCACAATCCCAACAAGCTAGCAGCCGCAAAAAGAATATTACTAATTAAAGATAGCTGTGGCGTTTGTGCGCCTGTCGAAATAATTGCTGCGCCTATGATTAATGACCCGACAACGACACTAAACGAAAGTCGATTGGCGGAAGAATCCAAACTGCGTCGCAAAGGTTCTAATTCGCTCAGCCTCAAATTCCATTGTAGGGTTTCCGAACTGAGACGGTCTAATAAAACTTCTATTTGTCGCGGAGATTTGAGATAAATTGATTTTAGATCGAGAATTGTTCTCAGGCTTGTTTGTAAGGGAGTGTCGCCAATTAATTGACGACGAAAGAGATCGGTCATCAAAGGCTTGACTTCATCGAGGACATTAACTTCTGGATTAAATTGACGAGCGACTCCTTCTAAATTCGCCAAACATTTTGCATATAAGCCTAGATTTCCTGGAACTTTTATCTTATTATTTCGAGCAATTTGTAGAAGTTGATAAACCACTTCGCTAAAATTAAATTGAGCGAGATTTAGATTGTAATATTTCCTCAGCATTCGCTCGTAATCTACTTTGAGACGAACTAAATTTGTAGGTTGAACCGATTCAGATAACTCTAAAGTTAACTGAGTGCAAGCCCCTGCATCTAAATCGACAATTGCCAACAACATTTCTGTTAAAATTTGCTGCGTTCGCGGATCCAAGCACCCAATCATGCCAAAATCGATGAGAGCGATTCGTCCGTCTTGCAGATAAAAAATATTGCCGGGATGGGGATCGGCATGAAAAAAACCATTTAAATATATTTGTTGAAAAAAGGCACGAAAAAGGAGAGTCGTAATTTCTTTTTTGCGATCGCTAACTGATTTTTTCTCATCCAATGAATAAATCTCAGCTTCTAGTAGTGGTTTTCCTTCTAACCACTCCATTACTAAAAGTTTTTCTGTCGTAACCTCCCAATAAATTTGAGGAATCACTAACTCTTTCGGATCGAACCAACGACTTTCAGATAAATTTCGTCTCAGTTGGTCGGTGTAGGAAGCTTCGAGAGTAAAATCTAAT
Source organism: Pleurocapsa sp. PCC 7327 (assembly GCF_000317025.1). NCBI lineage: Bacteria > Bacillati > Cyanobacteriota > Cyanophyceae > Pleurocapsales > Pleurocapsaceae > Pleurocapsa > Pleurocapsa sp. PCC 7327. Next base: position 4,709,178 of record NC_019689.1, read on the forward strand.
TCAGCTTTGACAGCTTGGGTAAACTCTTCTGCTAGTTTTACAATATCGTAGGTTTGTCCGAATTCTGTAAGAGCAACTAATTCAGCAATTCCTTTAATTAAAATAGTATCCTGAGCCACAATTTTATCAATTCCGGGACGCTGAACTTTGATGGCGACTTCATGACCGTTACTCAGCGTTCCTCGATGAATTTGGGCAATCGAACCAGCAGCAACAGGAGTCGGATTAATTTTTGTAAAAACACTTTCTATTGGCTGTTGCAGCTGTTGTCTAATAACAAGTTCTATTTCTTCCCAATCAACTGCGGGAACGTTAGCCTGAAGGGCAGTTAACGCTTTGATATAGTCAGGCGATAGTAAATCGGGGCGAGTACTTAAAAGTTGCCCTAATTTGACATAAAAAGGTCCGAGTTCTACTAAGATTTTCCGCAAAACCTCCGGACGCGGAATTTGCGGTTCGTCGGGTTTGCCGCCAGTTAAAACTCTTCTCATATAGTCCCATCCATTACTCAGGACTATCTCGATAATTTCTCGCTGGCGGGAACTGGTTTGAGTGAGGGAAAACACAGATTTTGGTTGTTAATTGTTAGTTGTTATTAGTTATTTGTTGGTTAAACAATCACCACTAACTAATAACCAGTAACTGCTAACTAATTAAAGTAATTTCTCAAGATGGGGATCGCCTTGCAGTAACTTCAGGACTTGTTTGATTTCCTGAGTGCGATTTTTGTCAACGATGAGGGTGACGTTGCCATCGCGCACGATTACCACATCTTCTATCCCAATGGTAACAATTGCTTCGTTGCTATCGCTGGCATACAGAATCGCTCCCTTGGTATCGAGTTCGACATGCTTTGCCAAGGCAACATTCTTGCCATCTCCTTTTAGCAATCTTTCGATCGCGTTCCAGTCGCCCAAATCGTCCCAATCGAAATTCGCTGGTAAAACATAGGCTAACTGGGTCTTTTCCATCAAAGCATAGTCAATGCTTTTCTTCTCCAGTTGGGGATAAACTTCTTTCCCTTGCTTCAATAAAGGTTCGATAATATTCGGTGCATGGGCGTGCAATTCTTCTAAAACTACTCCCGCCCGAAAGATAAACATGCCGCTATTCCAACTAAATCGACCAGTACTAATAAAAGACTCTGCCGTATCGCGATCGGGTTTCTCGGTAAAGCGACTGACGAGATAGACAGGCAATCCTCCAAAACTTCCCTTGAATTCTCCCTGTTCGATGTAGCCATAACCCGTAGAAGGCTGATTTGGCGTAATGCCTAGAGTAACTATAGAAGCTTCTGCGATCGCGATCTGGCTGGCTGCTGCCAGCGTTTTCTCAAAAGCCGCACGATCGCCAATCCAGTGATCGGCAGGGAAGAAGCCGATTACTACCTCTTTTCCATGACGCTTAGAAACTTCCAGCGTTGCCCAAGCTACGGCTGGGGCAGTGTCCCGCCCTTCTGGTTCGACTAATAAGTTAACTTCTGGCAGATGAGGTAATTGTTCTCTTACGCCGTCGGCAATTGGGGCAGAGGTGATGACCCACAAGTTTTCCCATCCCCCCGCTACGGACAGGAGGCGATCGGCGGTTGCTTGCAAGAGACTTCTGTCACTGCCGTCGAGGGATAGAAACTGCTTGGGTCGATGTTTGCGGCTAAGGGGCCAAAACCTTTCTCCCTTGCCACCAGCCAGAATTACGGGAACTAAAGATCGGGTCATAAAGCTTTATGGTTTAGAAGACTAAGTTTATGAATAAGTTGAATCGATTTTATCTTTCCCTCTGCAAAATTCCCAGTCAGCGTCAAGCCTTTTTTGCACCTGGTAGAGTGGGCGGGTTTCGTAGAACAACAGGCAAGAAAAAGCGATCGCTACTTTAATTATCTAGCGATCGCACTATAGTCTATAGAACTATAGAAGCCTTATTTATGCTGTCTGAAGCTCTCTTTCCCAAATCATATAGCCAAAGTAAGCTGAAATTACTGCTGCCAGAGCATGAAGCCAGATATTGTGACCGAAAATTGGGATTAAACCAAACAGTGTGGCAGTGGCAGGAATCAACCCCAAAACTGTCACAATTCCATAAAAAATTGCCATGCCGCGGGCAAACAACCGTGCATGGACGAATTTTCGATAGGCGACAATCCCTAGTATCCCTACAACTAGGCGCACGATGTTATGCAGTACGTTGACTGGAAACAAACCAAACAGGTAGCCATATCCAGTCTTAACTGCAAGCTCAGGTGCGCTAGCTGGCAGCGCTAGTAGATTTGGGACGAATCCTAGTAGACCGATTACTAGGAAGACAATACCAGCGACTAGAGCGAAGTAACGTGTTTTCATATTCACCCTCCCTTCGCTACGGGTTAAACTTCAGATATTGCGATCGCAGGAGCTTATTTTTCTCTCATCTAACCAACCAATCCTGCGATCGTCTAGAAGGAACACGTAGGCGGGCTACGTTTGCATCGACACTCCTCACCCACTTTTAATTTTATTAAGTTGGTTGAGGCGATCGCCTGTTGAGATCTAGCTAGTGTCTCATTTCTATTATGGATACATTCCCAAGCGTTGGATAAACTGATGCAAACTATTGCAACAATCGGTTGAGCAAATGTTTAGGGATCGTTACAATTTGGTTTTAGATAGAATCGGTTAATTCTCATCGACCACTAACACGGCTGCACCATTAATCTTGCCACTTCGTAAAGCTTCTAGGGCTTCATTTGCAGCCGATAGCGGAAAAGGCGTAACCTCCGTGTGGATGGGAATCTGAGGCGCTAAAGTCAAAAATTCCTCTCCATCGAGACGGGTTAGATTGGCAACCGATCGCACCATTCTCTCTTCCCAGAGAATACTATAGGGAAAAGAAGGAATATCGCTCATGTGGATCCCCGCACAGACGACCGTGCCTCCTTTGGCAATCGCTCTCAAAGCAGCAGGAACCAACTTGCCCGCAGGTGCAAAAATAATCGCCGCATCCAATTCTTTTGGCGGCAATTCATCGGAACTTCCCGCCCAGACTGCCCCTAAATCGAGGGCAAACTGTTGTCCTTTGACATCGTCGGGACGAGTAAAGGCATAGACTTCGCGTCCCTGATAGCGAGCAACTTGAATTAAAATATGCGCTGCCGCACCAAAGCCATAGAATCCCAGCCGTTCTGCATCTCCCGCCATGCGATAGGAACGATAGCCGATCAGTCCGGCACACAGAAGCGGTGCCGCTTGTAAATCGGGATAGCATTGGGGAATGGGGAAGCAAAAATGTTCGTCGGCGACAGTATATTCTGCATAACCGCCATCGAGTTGATAGCCTGTAAATTGAGCGCGATCGCACAAATTTTCCCTTCCCGACAAACAGTAGCGGCAATGGTTACAGGTAGAGCCAAGCCAAGGAACGCCAACGCGATCGCCCTGCTTAAATTTTGTCACTTTCGCGCCAATTTTCTCAACGATACCGACGATTTGATGACCCAAGACGAGGGGAAGTTTGGGATGAGTCAGTTCTCCATCGACGACGTGCAAGTCAGTCCGGCATACTCCGCAGGCACGAACCCGCAGTAGAACTTGTTCGGGGTTGGGAGTAGGAATGGGGATATCTGCCAGACGTAAGGGTTTACCAGGCACATCCAAAATCATTGCATGCATGGCTTCAACCGGAAAATAAAAGGATTTTTCTATTTCCAGCGTATCTAGTTTTCTTAATTTACGCGATCGGCGATAGAAAAAGTCTTCTAAAGAAGACCCGATAGGAACTTCAGTCGATTTTAATCGAGTTGAGCTTTGAGCCTAGAACTAAAGTTCTGGGCGTTGATGCCAAAGGTGCAAGATCTCAGATTTGACGAAGGTTGCCAATCGCCTTTAACTTTCATCTTTTGACATATCCTTAACTCCTCGCACGATTCGAGAGAGTTCGCTCTTTTCATCAACCGCAATGCGAGTGGGCGAACCGCTGATGATTCTTTCGTAATTGCGGAAGGAATCTTTAATTTCCGGTCCATCCTGACTAATACTATATTCGCGGATGCCTTTATCGTGCCAAGAACCGCGCATCTTAAACACGTTAATTGCCCTAGACATTTCACCGCGAATTTCTACATATTGCAGCATAAGAATAGTATCTGTAATTGTAGAAATATGGGATTCGGTAATTGAATGCGCTCCCATAAATTGATCGGTTGTATTCGTAAAGAAACCCGTAATTTCTTCCTGTTTGGCATACCCCGTCACGCCTATCACGAACTGTCGGAATGCATTGTTAGTTACCCCTCTAGCTAAAGCCGAGAGCGAGTCAATAGCAATGCGAGAGGGTTTGAATTCGGAAATCTCGGATTTAATAATCTGCAAGTGGTCTTCTAACCCTGCCGATTCGGGATAGGTACAAAGCAGTTTTAATAATCCCTTGCGCTCCATTTCTTCAAAATCAATGCCCCAAGAAAAAGCATTACGAGACAATTGCGCTCGCGACTCTTCATAGGCAAATAAAATTGCTCGTTCGCCTTGACGACATCCTTCTTCTAAAAACTTGCTCACTAGCAAAGTTTTTCCAGTTCCCGTCGCACCAGTTGCCAAGATAATTGAATCTTTGAAAAAGCCACCGCCACACATTTCGTCTAGGGTTTTAATCCCAGAAGAAATACGCGCATTGGAAGAACGTTGGGTGAGTCGCATTGCTCCCAAAGGAAAGATATTTATCCCATCATTAGTAATCGTAAAAGGATATTCTCCTTTCATATGAGTCGTACCGCGCAGTTTTAAAATTTCAATGGTTCGGCGGCGGCGTTCTCCTTCCAAAACATTGCGAACGATAACGACATTATCAGAAACGAATTCTTCGACTCCAAAACGAGCGATTGGTCCATATTCTTCTACCCGTTCTGTCGTCATAATAGACGTTACTTCAAGTTGTTTGAGTCGTGCGACAAGACGAAAAATTTCTCGTCTGACGACGGGTGCCGCATCGTATTGTTGAAAAACAGCCGTAATTGAGTCAATTGAAACCAATTTTGCTTTGTATTTGCGAATAGCATACTGAATGCGTTCGATTAAGGCAGAAAGATCGAAATTTCCAACGACTTCTTGTCCTTCAGGATCGGGGGAAGCATCGAGTATAAATATTTTACCTTCATCAATTAATTTTTGTAAGTCCCAACCAAAACTATAGGCATTTTGAATAATATCATTAGGCGATTCTTCAAAGGTGACAAACAATCCTGGATAGTCAAAATATTTAATTCCGTGGTAAAGAAACTGAACGGCCAGCAAGGTTTTTCCCGTACCTGACGTGCCGCTAACTAGCGTAGTTCTTCCTACTGGCAAACCCCCATGACTGATTTCATCAAATCCTTCGATCATTGTCCGAATTTTTCGGACTCCTTTTGGGGCTAATTCATAAGCTTGTTGTCCGTTTGGAGTCGGTTGATTCATCTTGTTTTTATGAAAAAAATTTTGCTCTTTGTCTACCTGTTTATAAAACTTCTATTATTTAAAAGTTTATATTATTTAAAAATTTAACGTTCCTCACTCTCATAACCCTCAAACTTTTAATTTATTTTTCTAAATCTTTCTCTTCTCTCTCTCTAATTTCTTCATAAAGAAGATCTAAACCGATTAAAACTTTTTCTCGGTCGGAAAGATCGCCAATAATTTTACGAACGGGAGGTGGTAAAATTTTGGCTAGCGTTGGGGTAGCTAAGATTTTATCTTCTTCTGCCAGTTGAGGATTTTTCAGTACGTCGATAACTTTTAGAGCATAAACTCCTTGAAATTCCTGTTCGAGAATATTTTTAAGCGTCTTTAGCGCCCGAACCGAGTTGGGCGTATTTCCAGCCACATAAAGTTTTAAAACATAAGTTTTTCTCAAATTACTCATAAGTGAATAGATGTTGGGTTTAAGAACTAGACAATAGAACAAATTTTAATCTTTTTAACAATTGAATAAAATCGCTTATTTAATCCATTCGATATAATAGCTCAAAAGGAATATCTTCTCTAGGGATCGAACGCCGATACATCTCTGCCAAATGAGCGAGAATGTCAATTAAAACCAGTCGATAATCCAGTAAGATTTCTTCGCTTCTTCCTTCTAATTTGAGTTGTTGAGAAAATTCATCCATTAACTCCATGTGGATTTCTAAAATTTGAGAGGCAGAAATATCTGCAAAAAAAGCACTATCGACAAAGCGATCGATCGCTGAATTGACTTCGGAATCCTGCTCGAAGTAATTGAGAATGATTTCGCGATATTGAGAGCTTAACTGTTCCAGAAGCTCTTTTTTGTCTTCTTGGGATAAATTTCGATAAAAATACTGCGAATTTCTTTTATAGTACACGCCCAGATATCCCAGTCGCTCCTTGAGCTTTTCTGCCAAGCGACGCTGTTGGAGGAGGAGAAAACTTTCCCGATCGTTCTCGTTACTACTTTTAATTGTAGTTACTGGTTTTTCAGATAGCGAACAACTCGGTTCTAGATTAAGAAATTGAGCGACGGCTTGCTCGATGGCAGAAAAAATTTGTTCGAGCTTTGTTGCAGCCAATCTCACTTCAGCGTTATGGTAAAAATAAGTCGGAGAATTGGTTGTTGTGATAGAATTGGCTTGAATTTCTGGCACAGGCAAGGTAGGCTGAGATTGGCTACCTTTAGATACCTCTAGTTCGAGCAAAACGGCAGGCAAGAGCATTCCCCGTTCGTAGAGTTGGTTGAAAACGGGAAGCAAAGAAGGAATATTGAGAAGAATAAGACAATCAATTTTTTCCTTGTTGACTTCGACGAAGTTAATTAACTCGCTAGCAGAAGCGATGCGATCGAGAGTATAGCGATCGCCGCTCAAAAAGTCAGTCAAAGACTGAGCAAGCAACTCGTCGGGAACGAAAATACAGATAGAGAGTCGAGATGGCAATGGACGCTCGCAAGAAATACAGAGAGGGTCAACAATCGGCAATCGATTCGGAACGGCAGAGTTTTCGCAGCTCCTTAATACAAATTAACATCTATCGCTCCACCTGGGAATTGTAAGTAATTGTTAAGCATATAAAAGTATTTAAATTATCTTTTGCTCTGGCTCTAGATCGCGTCATAATAAAAGTTAAGGATTAGGAAGAAGGGCGGAAACCAAAAATTAGGCTTTTATTGTGAAAGAAATTGCGATCCCCCCAAGCAAGAGACGCTTGCGATCGCGGCTTTCTCCTTCATCTTACTTCCAGTCCCGAATGGGCAGATCCTTCATGTCTAGTCTTTCTCTCACTCTCGACGCTTTCATTCAGCCCGTTCCCGTTGGCGAACCAACGACCAATTTAGCGACGGCGCTGAATATGTTTCAGTCCGACTGTCGTGCCCAAACAATAGCGATCGTCAACCGAAGGGGATTGCCCCTGGGAGCCATACGCTGTCGTTGCTTGCTCTCCTATATCCTCAAGCACTTTGGGATCGAATCGACAGCGCCTTCAGGTTCTCGCGCCTCGCTCAAGCAACTGCAATCCTCGCTGGCTCGTATCAAGCTTCAGTCTCTCATGGAGCCAGTAACGATCTTACCAGCTCGGATGCGGGTAAATGAATTGCCTTCCCATCTGCAAGAGCGCCAGCAAAATCTCCTCGACGATTCACTTTATGTTTTGACAGACGAGAAGGGAAAGTTTGTCGGATTGCTCGATAGCTGCGCTCTGCTAAAATCCTTGCTAGCCAACAGCCCAGAGAAACGAGACAAAACGGCTCGCCAACCTCCATTCGTTTTAGAAGAGGTTTTCTTTCAAGCGATCGAACAACTTCCCTTACCCATAATGGCGTATGCTTCCGGCGGACGGATTCTGTACCGAAACTGGCACTGGCGCGAGCAAATTGGCGAGTTTTTTCCGATCGATGAAGGGAGTTTTTGTCCCCTAAGTTTAGAGCCTACGAAGAGAGCGGGCGCTGTTTTGCCAGTGCTTTCGCAAGGGGCAATCACCGAGCCAACTCCCGATCTGGCGCTCGATTGCCTCGATGACGAGCGCTATCTCGCTGCCCAACTTTCCCGCCGCCAATTGTTAGAAGTTATGCCAGAACTCCTGACAGTTGAAGATTCGGCTAATTCCCTCCCATCTTTCGCGCGATCGCAAAACTCCAAATTTTCATCGCGCCTGGAGCAACCCAAAACCGTCGGCGATCGCGCTTGGCAATTTGTCAAATTTCCCCTCCAGTTACAACAGAGCGATCGCGCAGAGAATTTCCCAATCTCTTTCCATTCGCAAACCTGGTTGGTAATCGCAACCGAGGTAACCGAACATCAGCGACTGTGCAAAGAATTATCCGCTAAAAATGCCGATCTCGTCCAATTAAATCGCCTCAAAGACGAGTTTTTAGCCTGTATCAGTCACGAACTCAAATCCCCTCTAACGGCTGTCTTGGGTTTGTCGAGCCTACTGAAAGAGCAGAAATTAGGAGAACTCAATCAACGACAAGTCCGCTACGCACAGCTCATCTATCAAAGCGGTCGTCAACTGATGGATCTGGTGAACGATTTGCTGGATTTGACTCGCTTGGAGACTGGACAGCTCCAACTCAACTTCGCACCAGTACGGATTCAAACCGTCTGCGAACAAGCCTACGGAGCGATTGAAGAACAATATAAAAGGAAAACAGAAGAGCCGATCGCATTTAGCCTAGAGATCGAACCGGGTTTAGAGACGATAATCGCTGACGAGCTAAGACTGCGCCAAATCTTAATTCACTTGCTCGATAATGCGGTTAAATTTACGCCGGCAGGCAAACCCATCGGTTTGAAGGTCAATCGCTGGGAAAATTGGATTGCTTTTACGGTTTGGGACAGGGGAATCGGGATTCCAGAAGAGTATCAGCACTTGATTTTCCAAAAATTCCAACAATTAGAAAGCCCCCTAACGCGCCAGTTTGAAGGCACGGGGTTGGGATTGTTTTTAACTCAGCGTTTGGCAAGAGCGCACGGCGGAGATATTTCGTTTATTTCTAAAGTCGGGGTTGGCAGCCAATTTACGCTCCTACTACCTCCGAATTCAACGCCTGAGAAAGGCGGCGAAACCGAAGGGCAGCAACGCCATCCCTTGGTTTTGGTCGTTGAAGCCATTCCGCAGGCGATCGAAGATTTGACCGAGAAATTGAGTGGATTGGGTTATCGAGTGGCGATCGCTCGCACGGGAACGGAAGCGTTAGAGAAAGCGCGTCAGTTACAACCCCATGCGATTTTCGTGAATCCTTCACTGCCTTTGCTGTCCGGTTGGGATGTCTTGACGTTACTCAAATCAAACGAACAAACCAAGAAAATTCGCGTCATCGTAACCGCAACTCAATCTGACAAAACAAAGAGCAAACAATATGGAGCCAATGGCTTTTTGTCTTTGCCAGTCGAGCTAGGAGCCTTACAGGAGATTCTGAACGAGTCAGAAAACCAACCAGCCTCGAAACCCAAACGCCTGACTATTTTGCGCCTCTATCCCCAACTCCAAACATTGAGTTTGGGAGATAGTTACAGTTTGGGTATAAATTCTGCCATCGATCTGACCCTAATTACCCAGTTACCGCAATTGAATCATCGAATTTTGGAAGCAGACGATTTAGAGCAAGCAGAAATGCTGGCCCGCGTTTGGAAAATCGATGCAGTCATCCTCGACGGTACGATTTTGGGAGATCCTCTAGATTACTTGCGCTTGCTCGGTCAATGCGAGCAATTGTCTACCTTACCTTTGATAACTCTGGACGCTCAAACGACTGAAGCAGCCAATCGAGTCGGCAATCTATCTGTTTTTCCCTGCTTGATTCCAGCTGAGCGTCACAATTGCGATCGCCTCTTGCAAGTCATTCAAATCGCTGCCCAGAGCAAGAATCAGGATTACGAAACTTGACCGATCGCTTCTCGAAAGCGGATCTCATCGCGATGGGGGTCGGCGCGATAGACTTGGACTTTCAGGCGATCGCCTAGGGAAACGGGGCGCTCGAACCGATGGGGTAACTCTAATCCCAATTCCTCTAATAAAATTATGCCTAAGTTTTCTTCTTCCCTCAGCCACCGCAAGACCAACACTTGCCAAACGCAATCGGCATGGCGACGCAAATATTCTAAGCCCCAATAGCGGTTTGTCTGTCGTTCGACAGCGGTTGCCTCTTGCGCTGAGGAGGTAACGCTGTAGAGAATCTCTTGCATCTGTTCGCGAGAAAAAGGCAAACTATCGCCGCGCAAATGGGCTTTCAGTTGAAAATGAGCCAACAAATCGGTGTAACGACGAATAGGCGAAGTTACTTGCGTGTAGGTATCCAAACCCAAACTGGCATGACGAATGGGTGTAATGCCGATCTCGCTGCGAGGCATGCACCGACGCAGGGCACAGGCTCTCACCGGCCCCGCAGGCAGGAGTAAAAGTTCTTCTTCTGGGGGTAATTCTGGTTGGGGTTGTCCTCGAAAAGGAACGGGTAAGTTATGCTCCTGGCAGTACCGTCCTGCTACTTCTCCTGCCAAAATCATCATTTCGGCTACTAGCTGGCGGGCACGCGAAACCTCAAGCAATTCGATGACAATCTCGTCGTCAGCTTTGACTTTGATGACGGATTCGGGCATTTGAATATCGATCGACCCTTGCGATCGCCGCCATTGTTGCCGTCTTTGTGCCCAAGTTGCTAAGGCAGCAATCTCTGGTTCGGCTTGAATGCCGAGTTCGAGCATCTCGTCAACATCTTCATAGGTAAGGCGATAGGTGGGTTTAATCAGGCTAGTGTAAATGCTGTAATCTTCTACCGTCCCCGTCTCGTCTAAAACTACGCCAAAACTCAAAGCGGGACAGAGTTTTCCTTGCACTAAACTCATCGGATCGGTTGCCAGTACGGTCGGAAACATGGAAATCATACCCGTAGGCAAATACAAGCTAGTACTGCGCCGTCTTGCTTCTAGATCGAGTTCGTCTCCAGGGGTAACTAATCGACTGGGATCGGCAATATGAATCCATAGGCGCACTTTTCCATGCTTAAGAAATTCGACGCTCAAACCATCATCAATTTCTTCAGTACTTTCATCGTCAATGGTGTAAACCTTTAGATGGGTTAAATCCAAACGATTGGGGTCGGGATCGGACGGGGGAGATATCAGGCAACTTTGCGCCACTTCAAGAACCTTTTTAGGAAACTGCAAAGGGTATCCGCTACGGCGGAGGAATAGGTTTTCGTGGGGACTCCACCAGCCTAGATCTACCAACAATTCAAACGCTGCTTCTGGCGTTTGCGATCGCCCTGCCCAACTTAAAATTTCTTGAGCCGCACGTGCGGGTTGCTCTGGCTGTAAGACGAATTTTTCGATCGCTTCTAAACGAGAGCGATCGCTTTCTGCCCATTCTACTCTTTCCCCTGCTAATGCTTGTTGTAAGCGGTCTAAAAATGCTTCTTTTTCTCGATGGCGCTGCCGCTCTACTTCTATCTGGTGCTTAATTTCATCAACCTGGCTTGCCGAACGGGGTTCGTAGAGATCGCCTTTTCGCTTGAAATAGATTTTATCTTCCGATAGCAAGCAATGAGCGGCATAGCACAAAAGCGGACTTTGGTCAGAAAATAGTAGCTGTGCCATTTCCGAAGGAGAAACCGCCTTTCCCTCTTCTACCAAAAGTTCCCAAGCAACTTCTAAACTCGAAGGGTCTAGGTAGGGTTTTACCTGTTGAATGAAGCTAGGAATATCAGAAGGCTTGTAGGAGCCGCCATCAATTTCGTATTCAACCTGTTGAGGGCGAATTTTATGAGCAACTCCCCCTTCATCAAGAACTATCCAATCTTTTTTGCCTTCTGGACGGTCTGTAACGGCGAGACGGCGTTCTCCTTGCCGCCTGAATTCAATCAGCTTTCCCTTTTCCACCAGCTTTGTGCTTTTCCGTCAACATTTGTTTGATTACCCTATTCTCTAGTCTAGCTATAAATCTTGGCGACTAGGGGCTAGTCACAATTAGTTCAAAGTCAATAAATTTGGCACTGTTTAGGCTTCTTTATTGATAAAGGGGATTAACGCCAGAATACGAGCGCGCTTAACTGCTGTAGTCAAATCCCGTTGCTGTTTGGCTGTCAAGCCAGTGATCCGACGCGGTAGGATTTTGCCCCGTTCGGTAATAAACTTGCGTAGTAGGTCAATGTCTTTGTAGTCGATGGGTTGACTGGGAGGAATGGGGGAAAGACGCTTGCGAAAATAAGTCATAGTTTTCTCTCTAATTATCTTGACTTTTTACTTAATTAATGATAAGGAGTTATTTAATTTCTTTGTGAACGGTGTGCTTGTTGCAGTGGGTACAGAACTTTTTCAGTTCTAGTCTTGCGGTTGTATTGCGACGATTTTTGCTGGTCGTATAGCGAGAAACACCGGGCGATCGCTTGTTAGGATTACTACGACACTCGGTACATTCTAGAGTAATAATTATACGGACACCCTTCTTGCTTGCCATAATTCAAAATCTAGCAACGTTAATGATGTTATAAATTTACACGCAAATATTCATCATCGCATATTGTATTTTAATTTAGCAAGAGGAAGACTTTTTAAGGACGGAGGAGACAGGGGGACGGGGAGTGTGGGGAGTGTGGAAGGAAGTGGGAGGGTGGGGAGACAATTAACAACTAACCAATGACCAATGACAACTGACCTTCTTTACTGCTACCCTCCTCTAATTTCTGGCATTTTACTCAGACGCTACAAACGCTTTTTCGCCGATATCGAACTAACTTCTGGAGAAATTATTACTGCCCACTGTCCCAACACTGGTCCAATGACAGGGGTTTGTACGCCGGGAAGTCTCGTGCAAGTTTCCCTCAATAATAATCCCAAGCGAAAATTAGCCCATACCTGGGAAACCATCTTAGTCAATGAGACTCAGCCGACTTGGGTAGGGATTAATACGGGATTGCCCAATCGTATCGTTAGGTTAGCCTTAGAAAAGCAACTTTTTCCAGAATTGGGCGATCGCTACAGGCACATACGTTGGGAAGTGCCCTATGGCAAAAATAAAAAAAGCCGCGTGGATTTTCTTTTAACAGGCGATGAGTCTGTATCGCCGATTTATATAGAAGTAAAAAATACTACGCTGGCGCAAAATAATGTAGCGTTTTTCCCCGACACGGTTACTACTAGGGGACAAAAACATTTACAGGAATTGATGGCGCTTCTGCCCGATGCTAAACCTGTTATGTTGTATTTTATTAATCGCGGCGATTGTTCTGTCTTTGCGCCTGGAGATCGTTGCGATCCGACTTACGGAAAACTATTGCGAGAAGCGGTTGAAAAAGGTGTAAAAGTATTACCTTATCGTTTTGAAATTACTCCTCAAGGAATTCGCTATTTAGGATTAGCAGAATTTCTTCTCAAGCAACCATAAAGATAATTTTTCTTTAAAAAAACCTAGCTTGAAATAGCTAGGTTGCTCGAATAGGAGGAGAACTATGACCACTTTTAACTGCTTTTTCTACATTCTTATAGTTCCCAAAAATCTTTGCCAACTAACAGATCGCTGGTTGAGTGACGAAACTCAAATCGCCCCTACTTCAACCCCTCTCCCAGAGCGGCAGAGGGGCTTTCCACTTAAGACTTTTGCCTGAAGTCCCTTCGCCCCTTGTGGGAGAAGGGATTTAGGGATGAGGGAACAAAGATTTGTCAGTCAACCAGAACAGATAATTATCAAAAATTTTTTCAGTCCACCAGAACAGATAATTATCAAAAATTTTTTCAGTCCACAAATTTCCACTTAATTCTATTTTTTTCTCCTTGGAAGAATTTTTCCCATTAAAATCAAATAATTTCTTTCCATTTTCTTAGGGACTGACATCCATCAAGGCAATTAATTAAATTATAAATAGATAAACAATGTCAATAAAAATATGTCTAAAAGCAATCCTTTACAAGCTACGACTGCTCTATTTTTAACCCTGAGCCTCACTAGCGGAACTGCTATCCCCTTTGCTTTTCAAGCTCCTACTTTAGCACAAAATAACCGCTTTTCCGACGTATCTAGAAACTATTGGGCAACGAATTTTATTGATGAATTAGTGCAACGACAAATTATTGCAGGTTTTCCCGATGGGACTTTCCAGCCAGATGCTCCGGTAACGCGCGCTCAATTTGCTGCTATGGTGACAAAAGCTTTCCAAAAATCTGACGTTCGCAGCGCAGCTAGTTTTGTGGACGTTCCTGCAAATTATTGGGCAAATTCAGCCATTAACACTTCTTATAGGATGGGATTTTTATCGGGTTATCCGGGTAGAGTTTTTCAACCCGATCGCAACATTCCGCGAGAGCAAGTTCTCGTTTCCCTCGCCAACGGATTAAACTACAGAGCAAACGATAACGTTACGACGCTGCTGGAAATCTATAGCGATCGCGATCGCATTTCTAACTTTGCTCTTGCCCCCATCGCAGGGGCTACCCAAGAACGGCTAGTGGTTAACTATCCAACCCTCTCGCAACTCAATCCTTCTCGTAATGCCACTCGTGCTGAAGTTGCCGCCTTTATTTATCAGGCATTAGTCAGAGAAGGCAAAGCCTCTCCACTCCAGTCCCCTTACATCGTTGCTAGAGATTTCGATAGGATTGACGAGTCTGCCGCTGTCGTTCGTGCGGGAACTAAAATTCCAGTTTCTTACGAACAAGAAAAAATCATCCTCAAATCTGATGAAAAGCTCGACGTTACCCTGACAGTTGCCAAAAATATCAAAGCTGCTGACGGAACAACTGCCATTCCCGCCGGGTCTGAAATCGCAGGAGAGCTAAGACCTACCGATGGCGGAACCCGATTCGTTGCCAGAGAATTAATTCTGTCGGATGGAACAACCTACGATATCGAAGCTACTTCGGGCGTTGTCACCGAAAAAGCAACCGTTAGAAAGGGAACCGATGTCGGTACTTTAGCCACCAACGCTGCGATCGGTGCTGCTGCTGCCGCTGCGATCGCGGCTATTACCGGGGATAAAGATATTGCTACTGAGGAGATTGTCATCGGTGCGAGTGCGGGCGTTCTCGCTTCTCTCATCCCTATGTTTTTCGGCATGAATAAAGTCGATCTGATCGTCGTCGAACCGGAACAAGATCTTAGGCTGACCCTTAGAGAAGACCTGATTCTAGAATAGTTCGTTCTCGTTACTAGGCGACAGCCCGGTAACGAGAAATAAAATTTCAACCAAGCAAAAGAGGGAGCGCTTTCAATGCACCTCCCCTAACTCGATCGCTTGCCATCAGCAGGCGATCGCCATGTTTTTGTTGTCTGTCGAATCCGAACTCTTTATATTACTGCCACTTCTGAGCGACAATTTCGGCGAGATCGACGACTCGCTGAGAATAGCCCCACTCGTTGTCATACCAAGCAACCACTTTCACCATGTCGCCGCCCATGACCATGGTTAGGCTAGCATCGACGATCGAGGAACAGTCAGTTCCTTGATAATCGGAAGATACCAGTGGCAGGTCGCTATATTGCAGAATCCCCTTCAAAGAACCTTCGGCGGCTGACTTAAGAACTTCATTAACCTGTTCGGCAATGGTGCTTTTTTCGACTTGAACGACGAGATCGACGACGGAGACGTTAGGCGTAGGAACCCGCAAGGCAATCCCGTTCAGTTTGCCTTTCAATTCTGGCAGCACGAGCGCGACTGCTTTTGCCGCACCTGTAGAGGTAGGTACGATGTTAATGGCTGCTGCTCTTGCCCGTCGCAAGTCGCGGTGGCTGGCATCGAGCAAGCGTTGGTCGCCCGTGTAGCTGTGAGTCGTCGTCATCGTTCCTTTGACAATGCCAAAGTGTTCGTGCAGCACTTTGGCAACGGGCGCTAAACAGTTAGTGGTACAGCTTGCGTTGCTAAGGATTGTATGCTTGCCATGTTCGTAGTCGTTGTGATTGACCCCAACGACATAAGTTCCCACGTTTGCACCCTTACCTGGGGCGGTAATTAGAACTTTTTTCGCACCTGCGGCGATATGCTTCGATGCCCCTTCTTCGTCAACAAAAACGCCCGTCGATTCAATGATTAAATCGATTCCCCAGTCAGCCCAGGGCAAGTTTAGGGGGTTGCGATCCGATACGCACTTGATAGTTTTGCCGTTAACAATTATCGAATTTTCATCGGCGCCGATATCGGCGTTCAATTTGCCGAGCATCGAATCGTATTTAAGTAGATGGGCATTGGTTTTAGGATCGGAAGTATCGTTGATCCCCACAACTTCTAACTGGCTGTTTTCTCTTCCTAGCCAGCATCTTAGAAAGTTACGTCCAATGCGCCCGAACCCGTTGATCGCTACTCTAATCACTGCGTCTTGCCCTCTATGATTTCGTTCAATACATTAAAACAATATTAATTGACCCCGATCATATCGCAAAGCTCGCACAATTCGATCCCTAAAATGCTAACTTTTTCTTGCTACGCTTGGTTGACATCCTTTCTCTATTGAAAAATATGCATTTTAAATTTTTAATACGTTTAAAGAAACATCTGTCTCGTCACTCAGTCTTTATTCGAGTAAGTCTAATCCCGATTGCGGGAGCATAAGAATGGATGCATGACGAAATCCAGTAATACTCGCACGAAAAACTTGGTTTCTACTGCGATCGCGCTTATTATTAAAGTGTACGCAAGTACCAAGTGCCCCTTAGCCCAAGCCATATTACCTTCAAGCCTTGTGGTGTGTCAGGAGAGATAAATAGTGAAAACGGTTGATTTTAGCGGAAGACCCTTCCATTTTATCGGTATAGGCGGGATCGGGATGTCAGCCCTCGCCTATATCCTTGCCAAACGTCGGCTGCCCGTTTCTGGTTCCGATCTTCGTCCCAGTCACATTACCGAACGATTGCAGTCCGTCGGTGCCTATATTTTTAACCGCCAAGAAGCCACCAATCTAGAACTGTTTCAATCGCTCGATCCCGGTGCTTGCGAACCTTTACCAATTTTAGCCGGAGCGGGACAAACTGGCACAACAACCAATGGCAGTGGAGCAAGCAAGTTTGCTCAGTACCTCAGTCAAACCAGTTGGCGCGAGAGCCTACCTCAAGTGGTCTGCTCGACTGCGATTGGAAAAAGCAATTCAGAGTATTTGGCCGCTAAAGAAAAAGGCTGTCCGATCTTTCATCGTTCTGACGTTTTAGCTGCTCTAATCTCAGAATATCACAGCCTTGCCGTTGCTGGCACCCATGGGAAAACCACGACCAGTAGTTTAATCGGCTACGTATTGCTCAAAGCGGGATTAGATCCGACTATCATAGTCGGCGGCGAAGTAGATGCTTGGGAAGGTAATGCCCGTCTAGGAGAGGGACGATACCTCGTCGCCGAAGCAGACGAATCTGATGGTTCTTTGGTCAAACACGCTCCCAAAATCGGGATTGTCACCAATATCGAACTCGACCATCCGGATCGCTATCAGAATTTAGAACAAGTAATCGATATCTTTGAAAGGTTTTCCGCTCAATGCGAAACGACGATTGGCTGCATCGATTGCGAAACAGTTCGAGAACGTCTCAAACCACAAATTAGCTATAGTCTCGATTCGTCTAAGAATGCCCACTATACCGTTACAGAGATAACCCACCATCCCGGCGGCAGTCTGGCTAAGGTATGGGAGCGAGGCAAGTTACTGGGGACGATGCAAGTGGGGCTACCCGGTCAGCACAATCTTAGCAATGCTTTGGCTGCCGTGGCGGCAGGACGGTTACTGGGACTTGAGTTTGAGGTGATTGCCGACGCGATCGCAACCTTTGGGGGAGCCAAGCGACGGTTTGAGTTACGCGGGGATTGCCATGGCATTACCTTGATCGACGACTACGCCCATCACCCCAGCGAAATCCGCGCCACGCTAGCAGCTGCTCGCGTAAAGATCTCTCAAAAGCAGAACGCGCGAGTGGTGGCAATTTTTCAACCGCACCGCTACAGCCGTACCGCTACTTTCCTCGACGAATTTGCGACGGCTTTTGATGATGCCGACTTGGTTGTCGTGACTGACATTTACAGTGCTGGCGAGGTGAATCTCCACCAACTAGACGGTCAGCAAGTTGCCGACGCGATCGCCAGTCATCGCGATCGGGTAATTTACCATCCCACTTTAAAAACCTTGGGAGCTAAATTAAAAGAAATTCTCCAACCAGAAGACTTGGCTCTATTTCTGGGCGCGGGAAATCTCAATCAGACGATACCCGAATTAATTGCTCTTTATAGTGGCAATTAATTTAAATTGACACTTTTAGTTTTGACTGCCAATTTAGACTCGGTTCCCCTCACAAAAGTTCGAGCTATCCTTTAATCAGTTTCTGTGTCAGCAATCCTATGGTTTTGTCTTCTGCCCCCTCGCCGATTCATTTGCCGGGTACTGAATGTTTCATTCGCCCCCGAGTCTCTCTGGCAGACTTTACCTCCTATCGAGTCGGCGGACTGGCGCAATGGTATGTAGCCCCGCGCAATTGGAACGAACTGCAAGCCACCTTCGAGTGGTTTCGAGGTCAAGATCTGCCCCTGCTCCTATTGGGTGCTGGCTCGAATTTACTCATCAGCGATCGTGGCATCCCCGGTTTAGTCCTTAGCACTCGCTACCTGCGGCGCACCCATTTCGATCCCGAAACGGCAAGAATAACGGCAAGCGCGGGCGAACCCATCGCTCGCCTCGCCTGGCAGGTGGCTAAACGGGGTTGGCGAGGCTTAGAATGGGCGGTTGGCATTCCCGGGACGGTTGGCGGAGCGGTGGTCATGAATGCAGGCGCTCACAACCACTGCGCTGCCCAATATCTGGTCAGCACCACCGTTCTTTCCCCCGATGGAACCCTAGAGGAGCTAACCCCTGACGCTTTGAACTACAGCTATCGAACTTCGGCATTGCAAGGCGGCAATCGGCTAGTTATCGAAGCTACCTTCCAACTACAACCGGGCTTTAGTCGAGATGAGGTGATGGAAACTACCAATCGCAACCTCCAACAGCGCAAAAGTTCCCAACCCTACGATCGCCCTAGTTGCGGCAGCGTTTTTCGCAATCCTACGCCACATGCAGCCGGATGGCTCATCGAACAACTGGGGTTAAAAGGCTATCGCATCGGCAACGCGGAAGTCGCTCGCCGCCACGCTAACTTTATCCTCAACTGCGGCAATGCTAAAGCAGACGATATCTTTCGCTTGATCCGCTACGTCCAGGAACGAGTCGAATCCCATTGGTCGGTGTTGCTAGAACCAGAAGTAAAAATCTTGGGAGAGTTTTCACTTATCTAAAGCTGTCGCGATCGCCAGGAAAGGCTAAGATTAACTAGAGGTTGATTTCCTTCAACCGAGCAAGTATAAATACTTGCTCTTGTCGATCTTGAATTCTAGATTACTCAACTGATTTTAAAGAGATATGGCAAAAGGACAAGGATTTGGGTTTGGGTTAGGACAGCTCAAAGAGGCTTTCCAGAAAGCCAAGCAAGTTCAAGAAGGCGCTAAAAAACTCCAAGAAGAATTGGAGCAAATGGAAATTCAGGGACAAAGCAGCGATGGTTCGGTAAAAGTTATCCTCAGTGGCAACCAAGAACCCCGTCGCGTAGAAGTCTCTCCAGAAGCCGTCGCTAAAGGTGCAGAGGCACTGTCCGAACTCGTAACTGAGGCGATGACAGATGCCTACAATAAATCGACAGAAACGATGCGGACGCGGATGGAAGAACTTACTAGCGGTCTGAATCTTCCCGGAATGTAGAGCGATAGGAGTTAGGGAGTCAAGTAGAGAAAGGCGCTCCAAAGTGCGGACGCAGGAAAATCCTTAACCGCACCCGCGCCTGCGTCGTCGATCGCTTTGTCTCCCCAGTCTCTCTTTATGTCAATCTCGCGCTGAATCTTCAAAACAAGATGGTATAAAATAATAAGTTTCTCTTCTGTAGCGGTTCTCGGAATAAATGAGATATAAGAGAGCAGAGCGGCGATCGCCGTTGTTGTTCAGGAAAATGCCAAAACTCTATGAAAGTTAGTATACAACCAGCGCTAAGCGACTCCCACCTAGATGCCAATCAAGCTAGAAGTCAGCGCCAATTGTCTTTGTCAATCGCCGCGATAGCCGAGGATCGAGAGCAATCGCTACCGTTAAATCTCTGTTTGGTACTCGATCATAGCGGCTCTCTGACCGGACGACCCTTAGAAACGGTCAAAGAAGCTGCTATTCGTCTTATCGAACGATTGAGCCACAGAGATCGCCTCTCGGTGGTTGCCTTCGACCATCGCGCCAAAGTCATCGTCCCCAATCAAACCGTGACGGAGCTTAGCAAAGTTAGGCATCAGATTCAACAGTTAGAACCTGCTGGAGGCACTGCGATCGACGAGGGGATGAAGCTGGGAATCATAGAAGCGACGAAAGGAAAAAACAATACAGTTTCCCAAATTTTACTTTTGACCGATGGCGAGAACGAACACGGAGACAACCAGCGCTGTTTAAAACTCGCTCAGTTGGCATCAGAATACAATATCACCATCAACACGCTTGGTTTTGGCACTCACTGGAATCAGGATGTCTTGGAAAAAATTGCTGATTATGCTGGGGGAACGCTCAGCTATATCGAAACTCCCGACAAAGTTCTCAGCGAGTTTAGCCGACTATTTAACCGCCTTCAGTCAGTTGCCTTAACCAATGCACGCCTGTTGCTAGAACTAGCATCCCAGGTGCGCCTTGCCGAACTCAAGCCCATCGCGCAAGTCGCTCCAGACACTGTAGAGTTAACCTCTCAAATAGAAGGCAACTGCCATCTTATCCGCTTGGGCGATTTAATGACGGGAGATTCGCGAGTCGTGTTGGTGAATTTGTATTTGAGCCAATTGCCAACCGGAACGCAAACCATTGCTAAAGTGCAAGTGCGTTACGACGATCCGGCTACGTCCCAAGAAGGATTGCTCACCGAAAAACTGCCCGTCCAAGTAGAGGTGCAGTCCGTCTATCAACCGCAACCCGATCCCCAGGTACAAAAAGCGATTTTGATGCTGGCGAAATACCGACAAACCCAAATTGCGGAAACCAAACTCAAACAGGGCGATCGCGATGGAGCTGTCACAATGCTACAAACAGCTGCCAAAACAGCATTACAACTTGGAGACCAAGGGGCGGCAACCGTTCTCCAGACCAGCGCCACTCGCTTGCAATCGGGGCAAGACCTCTCAGAAGCGGAACGGAAGAAAACGCGGATCGTCGCTAAGACAATTTTGCAAGAGAAGACCACCCAAGCGTGAGAAAAACTCAACCAGCTAGTTTTATCTCAAGCCGGTTGGTAAATCTCACACTGTTTGAGTTTTTTCAACAAAGCAAGCAAGCGCGCATCCGCTTGTGCCAGTTTGTATACCCAACAGCTTCGCTGGCGTAAGCAGTTGTTGCACAACATCGTTATCCTCCAACTGAAGTTTCTTCAAGATCTATTCTCTCGTAAAAAACAGCTGGCCGCTCGAAATGTTGGCTGAATTTTAGGGGGAAATTAGTAGCCTGCTTCTTCTTCGTATTCGGGTTGTTTCTCTTTTTTCTTGTCGGGAATGTTAACCGGAGAAGGCTTATAAGGCTCCGGTTCCGTGTCGTCATCCCAGACATCGCCTCGGACATCATCGTAGTCTTCGTAATCGTAATCCGGTTCGGGAGCCTTGGGTTCGTAAACAGGGGGTTGGTAGCGAGCCGCAGCGCGCTCTCTTCTGACTTCACCCCAGTTGTCTTCTTCTAACTCTTCTTCGTATTCATATTCTTCTTCGTAGCGAATCGACTCGGCTTGCCGACGGGGAGGCGGGGCAGCGATAGGCTGTTCCCATTCATCTTCGTCCCAACGTTCTTCTACCACTGGCTTGCGAGCTTCTACTGGCGTGCGAATGGGAATGCCGCTAGGTAGTTCGTTGCCCGGTTGAACGGTAGACGGATACATCTCTTCTTCTTCTCTTTCCCAAGGGGGTCTGCCGATACCCAAACGTTCTAGGACTCCTACGGTTAATTGTCTGAGGCGCTCTTCTGCCCCTTCAAAAACGATCAAGCGATTGGGTCCGCTGCTGACCACTTCCTCCATAGAGAGTTCGTAGGTGCTGATGAGTTGCTCGGGAATCTGTGGAAATCCCAAAGAAGCGATCGTGATAGTAGAAACTTTGCCATCCTCTAGATTGAATTGGAAGTCCCGAACGCGACCCAGGGGTTCTCCCGTTTCTGTAATTACTTCGCTATTGATCAAGGAACTGTAGGCATCGATATCGATGGCTTCGAAGACATCTTCATCCTCTACCAAAATGACATCGCCTACTTGCCGGATGCTAGAGATGTACATGTACTGAGGCATTCCAGAGAGGGCCAGAATGTTATCTCTCAGTCCCAGCGCTACTACTTCTCGGCGATCGATATCGACTAATACTTCTTTAACAACTCCCAACTTTTTACCTGTGTTGCGAGCGATCACCTGAGTGTTTAAAAATTCGTTACGTAAACGGATGTTATCGGTGGTCATTTTGTCCTGTAATCGCAGCTATAGCTTCCTGTAGAAAGTTTGTCTAATGATAATGTTCCAATAGCAATCGGTCGGTCTTGATTTACTGATAATAACTTAAGCTCTATGATTTAATACCTGGCGGGCACTGGAAGATAGGCTCCTTAAGTTTGTGGGATACTCAATATTTAGCTCGGACTGATATACAAGCAGATTGGTTGGCGCGAGTTAATCTTCAAAAATTGTACTAGCGAATCCAACTTGTTAATCATTTTAACTAATCGCTTGACATTTGCCCGCTCCAAAAGAGAATTATCTGTCTGCCCAGGAGAATAGAAACTGGATCTGTTCGGGCATTTTGGTAATTTTTCTAAGATTTTTAGCGCGATCGCGTGCGGGAAAATTATTCTAGAAGAGTTATCTAGAAAAACTATCGGATTAGCTAAGATGAAACCATATCTAGCTGGCAACCTAAAGTCATTCCATTGCGGTTAAGCGTTATGAGCGTGGCAATGAAAGAGTTAGAGCAATACTACAAAGTGCTGGGCTTGGAATTAGGGGCATCTCTCGAAGAGATTAACCAAGCTTACAAGGATTTAGCATTTATTTGGCATCCCGATCGCATCCCCAAAGATAATCAACGGCTGCTAGAAAAAGCCGTTGCCAAACTTCAGGAACTCAACCACGCGCGGGAGCAACTGCGGCAAATCCAAACCAAGGAAAAATCGTCTCGACAGTCCAGGTCAAAATCTTCTTCAAAGCCAGCATCGTCCCCAACGCGGGAACGCCCTCAGTCAACTTATTCTCAGGCAAGAAGACCCTACTACAGCGATCTCAGCGGAGCGAACCTCAGAGGAGCCGATCTCAAAGAAAAAGACCTCTCTGGCAGAAACATGGCTGGTGCCGATCTCAGCGAAGCCGACCTCAGCGATAGCTTTTTACATAACGTTAATCTCGAAGGTGCCAATTTGTATAGAGCCAATCTATTTCGCGCTAATTTGCTGCAAGCCAATCTCAAACAAGCAAATTTGCAAGAAGCCAAGCTAATTGGGGCAGATCTGAGCGGAGCCGATCTGCGAGAAGCCGATCTCAGAGGCGCTAAAGTTGGTTCTGGTAATCGTATTCTGGTCAAACTGACAGGAGCTATCCTTACGGGAGCGATTTTGCCCGATGGGACGATTCATAGTTGAAGTCGGAAGTCGGGGGAGATGGGGAGTGTGGAAAGTGTGGGGAGAGTTCGGAGACTCCGAAGACAAGGGGACTGGGAGACTGGGAGTGTGGGAAGACAATTAACTACTAACTACTAACCAATCCAAAATCCAAAATAAAATTATTGACAAGTGGCTGAGCAATTTACCAAAGGCGGACAAGAAGGTTGGTTTTACGATCGCGGCTATTGGGGAGGATTTTTTCACACTTACGATAATCTTCAGGTGGGCAGAGAATGGGATAAGCCGCGTAAGGTTCATATTTTCTTGCCGCGAAATTATGAGATTAGCCAGGAACACTTTCATTTTGGGTGGGAATAGATTCTGCGATGGATGCTTCTTCCTTCGAGTTTGCGGTTTTTTTCTTTGGGACTCTAGAGTCTTCGGCGCTTCTTTTCGAGGCTTCAAAAACCCTAAACAATCCCGACAAGCGCTTAAAAATTTACCTGGACTGGGGTTTAGTAAGAGAAGGAGGTTTTCACAATTCGTTTATTGAAGAGCGTGCCACGGCACGAGGTCGCGAAATGCGGGATATCTTAGTAAAAGATTTTGGATATCGGGAAAACGAAAATCTGTTTGTTGTCGAAGATCCCACGGGAGAGCATACCGAAGAGTCTTGGTCGAGTCGGATGGAGAATGCTTTAAAAATCTTCTTTGGAATTTAGTTCGCAGCGATCGCAATTTTCTACGAAATTGAGTTGGTTTTGACGCATAACTTCTCCCAATAAAACAGCGATAAAAATGCCAGCGAGCTTTTCTATCGACGGGGACAGTAGTCCGAACAATCCCTTGCCTCTGAAGTTAAAACCTTAGAAGGGTGAACGGCGCACTTGAGATAAAAGTTATTGTTAAAAAAATGACACTTAGTGCAGGGAACTTGGCGATCGCGTTTTGCAGTCGTTGATTGTTCGTCAAACGCTTTTAAAAACATCAATCGTTTGAGTAAGACCGCGACTAACGCAATGGTAAAAACAATCGAGATGGCTAACAAGCCGCTAGAAATCAATAAGATTCCGCTATTATTAGTGCGATCGGCGCTTGGTTTTCCATTAGTCGGAATCTCAGTTTGTAGTGACTGATTTGAGTAAGCATCACCTCGATAGGCAGCTAAAAAGTTTTGTTCTTTCACCACTGGTTGATATAAGTATTCTTCAGCATCCATATCATTTATCTCCGAGCAGAAACTCCTGAAAAGTTCAACGCTAGGCAAGCTTCGAGCGAGAGGATCGTTCTCAACTGAGACTTGCACCTACGCTTCGCTCCACTCCACAAGGGAATTCATTCCCTTGCTCGGTTGCAACAGTCCTCGCCTATAGAACTAAATGATGACTAGATAAGACTTTCAGTCCATTTTAATGGACTTATGCTCTTAGCCAAGAAATTGATTTCTTGGCGAGATTTTAATGTTTACTGGTTCTGGTTCTGATGCAAGATCTAAGTCAATCAATACTGAATCGGCAGACTCGATCGCCAGTGATTCTCCTTCGCTTGTCTTCTTTTTTTAAGCTCGTGCTGCCGCTACTCCTGCAATCTTGCGATATTCTTCTGCTGCTTGACGACAAGCTCTTGCGCATTTCTGGCAATGTTCGTCTTTGTGTTTTTCGCATTCTTTTGCACAAGCATCGCAAATTTCGGCACAAGCTTTGGCTAGATGGGGAATAAAGCGCGAGCCGCGTACCATATAAATTGCGATCGTGCGGCAAGTTTCTACACAGTCGAGACAAGTGCGAGCGCACCCTAACATTTCTGGATCTCCCATGCAGGCTTTGGCGCAATGTTCGCACTCGACGACACAATACATGGCAGTATCAAAACTGGATTGATATTCTTTGCTAACTAAAAGCATTGGAATTTTCCTCTCTTTTATTTTTAATATGTAAAAATTTTCTGAACAAAATATCATCTCTCTGTTGAAAGAAAGCGGATTTCTTGCTATAGACAGAGCAAGATTTCATCTCAATTCCGTTTTTTAGTAGTTCGTAAGTAATAGTTACTAAAAAAATATCTACTAACCACTAACTATTAACTATCTATTAACTATTAACTTTCTATGCAGGTCGAACTACTGGCAAATTGGCAGCCTTCCAAACTATCTAATAGCCAGGAATTATTGATGACGCGCGCGATCGCATTCATACTTTAGCAAAAAACTGGCGGCAATGGAGACGCGATAGCCGCTGTTACGCCTGCTCGATTGTCGTCCGCTAGGTTTGTTCTAATCTTCTAATAATATCTAATATTAGTACCATTGCTAAGGTTTTTTTCTATGATAGTTTTTCTTTAAAAACCTAGCAATAAAACTAATAATTTTTCTTCACTCCTTAGTAATACCTTTAGCTGACAAGACTGGCTTTATCTTCTATCTTAAGATAGAGTTAATTTTAGGATTTCAAAACAACTGTTTTTTTTGTAAATATTTACATACCGATCGACTTATCTAGAAACTGTTAGTAAAATCAAGAAAAATTCTCTCGTGGACAACTAGGCTCTTAATTTTGCCGATCGGCAGAGAAAAATAAGACTGGAAACCAACTGCGACGTAGCAAGTCTCTCGCAAAACAGGGAACGGCTAACTCTAGCCAATCGGGTTGACGGTCAGTTGCGATCGCGATCGCGCTGATATCAAAATACAGCGCAGCATCGAGAATTTCTAGCAAAGGATTTCCCTGTCGTACCTCAGTATTGACTTCCAATCCCAGTGCTTCTAATTCAGCTTTGACGGATTCTAGTTTTTTCTGAGCTTCTTGCAGGCGATTAGTTATCAGCACCTTTTCGCGCAATCCATCGCTAACAACCCAAACGAGCATGCATTGTTTTAGATGCTTTTCTGGTTGTTTCTTGGCATACTCTTTGATTCGTTCGATTAAATAGCGAGCCGCTTTCCCATCATTGTAAGGAATTAACAAATAACGCCAAAGATGCCGACAGCGCAAGGATAATTCTTCGCGAGTATAAGTGGTAATTAGTTCGGGACGGAGAACGATGAGGGGTGTTGACATCAATTTCGTCAATGCCGCGCTCGTACTGCCCAAGATTTTTTCTTCCAGCAAACTGCGAATTGGCGTGCCCACAAAAACGACATCGATTTGATAGGTTTCTACTGCTCGAAGGATTTTTTCAACCGGACGACCTAACGCAACTTCTACCTTGACTTCTACTCCTTCTGGCACGGAGGTGAGAGCGGCTGAGAGGCGTTCTTTAGCTGCTGCGACTTGCTCTTCGTCTATTCTAGAACCTCTTCCGTCTTGCCAAACCGAAATAATATGTAAAAAAACAATCCGTTTTAGACCGCTACTTGCTAAATCGGGAACAAAATCAGTCAATCGATGCAAGCCGTCGGAAAAGTTCGTGCAGATTAAACAGTGTTGAAACATAACTTAAAATCGTCGCTCGCGCCAATATTAGTATATTTAAAAACATCTACGTTCCGTAAAGTATGAAATAGCGATCGCTGTCGGTTTTAGATTGTTGGGCTACGCTTCGATCGACTCATAAATAGCAAGACTTATGTCGAACTAACCGTCGATCGGGCAAATCAACTTCTGATTCGGTCTCAATGAACTTGATACATTTATACATATCAGCAAAGTATTATTCTCTGCCGTTGGAAAGATTTCTTCTAAACCAACCCTATTTCACTAACCCCGTTTGGCGTAATAAGTCGATCGCTTTTTCTTTGTGTTTTGCTTCAATTTCTATCCAATCGATGTTGCGATAGGCACTGGGCATTGCGGTAATCAAATCGCTATGTTTGGGATCGCGAAAAGAGGTGCTTCCATTAGAAATGTGAACTAGCTGCCATTCGGGAGGTTTCCGAGTCGTGCGAGCTGCCAAAACCATTTCTGCAATGCTAGGGTCTTCATAACTATCAAGCTGTTCGTGAATGACGTGGTGATGGGCATCAAACACCATCGGAATTTCCGCAGCCTGGCAGATTTCTAAAATGTCGCTCGCACTGTAAGTGTATTCGTCATTCTCCAATGTTAAACGCAGTCGAATCGACTCTGGCAAATTGCGGATCGTATCGATTAGGTGCATGGAACGATCGCCCCTGCCGCCATGTATATTTATTAATGCCCAAGGCGATTGCAGTAATCTTAGCATATCAAAAATACGAGCGTGAGTAGCAAGAATTTTAATGCTGTTTTCGATAACTTCTGGGCGATCCGAATTTAACACTACCTATCGATCCGGATGCACGACTAAGCAAATTCCTAACTCTGTCGCGCGAGTTCCTATTTTTGAAATCGGTTCGGCAAGCTCACCTAAAACTTCTTCAAACAATACTTTTCTACTTACCTTCTATTTTTTTACGGAAAGCCCATCGAACACATCTGTTTCTGACTTTCGATTGGCAAATCTCCAACTTGGTTTGAGAAACAGCCAGCAAACGAACAAAAAAGCAGCGATCGCGATTTGCATAAGATCGATTGCAGATACATAGCCATCGGCAAAAGCAGCGAGGCTTCGGTCAATCGTTCCAAATAACCAAGCAGCAATTCCTAAAAACCAAGCTAAAGTTCGGTAAATGTGAGAAAACTCTTCAGATTGTGATTTTTTTCTGAGATGCCCTGATAAGTCGCTGTTAGCCATAGTTATCTATTCCTAAGAAATGCGAACCGAAAAATTTAGCTCCGACCTACATACATCGTAACAATTCTTTACAGATCGGTTGAATGATTACTGGGCTGAGGATGGAGGCAGTTGAGCAGAGAGTTCGCTCGAACCATATAAATCGACAAATCTTTTATATAACCAGAGGGTGTTGCAATCTGAACCCTTATGCGACTTGAATAAGCGATCGATATTTCTTTGGGCTAGTTTGCGCAGATAAGGCAAATCTTCAAACAGAGTCACAATGGCAGCGATATGCAAAGGGAATTGCAATAAAGGTTTAGGCCACTCTAACTCGGTGTAAATATCGATAAAGAACTTATGTGCGCCTTGATTGAGAGGAACGGCATTAAACAAGACAATTATATGTTTGCCGTTATAAACTGGGATGCTGAGTTCGACTGTATAGGGAGTAAGCAGGGTTAAGTTGACATCGACTAGCGGTTGTCGCCAAATTCTTAAAACATTGAATGGCGAATCCAAAACGGTTTGAAACCTAATTTTTCCTCCATTATGCGTAGACTCGAACTGACTGACTCCAACAATTTTTAAGTTATTGAGGCTGAAACTGTGAATGGTTTCCAAATGCTTCAAATTGAGCAAATGATAGATTTGGCAGAGATAGGGAAAAGATAAAGTATACTCTTGACTAATCGCGTGTTGTTCTTGCAACTGAAGCATTCGGTTGGCAACGATACCTTTGTAAACTTCAAGCCGCTCCGCATCGATATCGAGCTGATGGTTTTGCTTGTCTTCATCGGCGCTTTCCGAACTCGGTTCTGGCTTTAAATAAAGCCAAGTAACAAAGAAAAACACGATTGTCAGGATTTGTACGAATTCTAGGACAGATAAATGACCTTTGGTAAAAATAGCAAGGGCGCGATCGCAAATTGCAAACAGCCAAGCGGGAATCCCAACAAACCAAATAAGGCTTTTGACTGCATGTAGAAAAGATGTAGTTTTGCTCGTTTGCTCTTTCTGTTGTGGGATAACTTGGTAATCTTTTATCGCCACTGTTTTGTTAGACATAGGCACTCAACCCTCGCCTGTAAAGACGTATACATTTGCATAAATTTTTCAAGTTACTAAAAATTAAATTTAGTTGACTGAGGACATTCTTTATGCTTATAGCTAATATAACAACCCAAAAAATTTTTTTCTTCTATCACAAGTTCAAGTTAAACTCTCTACCCAAATGATGAGAGGAACGAACGCAGCAAAGCCGAATCCATAAAGGTTTTCCCGCGCGATCGAGAAGTCCTGAGAAAGCGATCGCCATCTTTAGAGAAAACACGCTAAAATAAGAGTGAAACCCGCTCCGAATCAATACTCTTCATTCAATCTAGCGCGAGTGAGAATAGAGATAAGTCAAAGAAAAATGCTTTGTTAAATGAGAATACAGCCATCGGTTCTAGTACATCTGGGCTTTGGTAAGTATGTGCGCTCAGACCAAGTAACAGCAGTTATCCCCATCGAGGAAGGTCGCGGACCGGGACGGCGTACTTTGATATACCTACAAGGACAAACCGAACCTATCGTTGCCTCTCGTGCTGAAGACTCAATCGCGCGCGACCTCCTACAAGAGCCGCGCGAGATCGTTCAGGCACGGCAACAGCAGGAGATTCTAAGCGATTTACTCATGGATTTGCACAACGTCAATCCAACTATCCGTCGGATCGTTCGCGACGAAAGCGGTCTCGATCTCGAACGTTTGGAGCAGCGTATCCGCGAAGTAATCGAGGATGAGTTAGTAGCGAGAGCGTAACGCTAATGTAGGAGACGTTCCAGGGAAAGTCTCTAGCAACCTTCCCTAATTACTTCCTAAGATTGATGAGCCAAAAAGATCTTTCCAATCAGCTCGACTTCCGAATTCAACTATGAAGTGAGTTGGCGATCGAGACATTGTACTTCTTCAGGCGACAGTCGAACCTCGATCGCCCTTACAGAATCTTCAATACTAGAAATTTTACTAGCGCCGGGGATGGGGATGATGCAAGGAGATTTAGCAACTAACCACGCCAACACGATCTGATAGACAGACGCGCCTTTTTCTTTGGCTAGCTGGGCAATAGTCGGAATATCTTGCAGGCGACTAACGCGACTACTCCCTCCCAGAGGACTCCAAGGCAAGAAAGTTAGCCCCTCTCGTTCGCAATATTCTAGTACCCCATCAAATTCAGGCTGACGGTACCAAGGATTGTACTGATTTTGGACGGAGACAATCTCAACTACGTCGCGAGCGCGTTTAATCTGTTCTACCGAAAAATTAGAAACGCCTACAAATCGAATTAACCCTGCTGCGACAGCTTCTTTGGCTGGGGCGAGTGACTCCTCAATCGTATAGTTAGGATCGGGCGCATGGTATTGCCAAACATCGATGGGTTTTTCGCCCCCAAGCGCTTCATAACTTTGGCGAATCGTCTGGCGCAGATGGTCGGGATTGCCATTGCGAATCCAGTTGCCATTGGGACGCATTAAGCCTCCTTTAGTAGCAACAATAACATGGCTCGTATCCTCATGGTATTTTTGAAGTGCAGTAGCAATCAGGCGCTCGTTGTGGTGTTTGTCGGATTCATCTTGACAGTAGAATCAGCCGTGTCAATCAGGGTGACTCCAAGATCGATCGCTCTATGAATGACTTCAATTGCCACCGATTGAGGCGGACGACCGTTTAAAGACATTGGCATTCCTCCCAAACCAATGGCGCTGACGGTCGTATCGGTATTGCCAAGTTTTTTGGTTTTCATGAATAAGCTGGGTTGTTGCATTATCTTTTGCTTTCTCTCTATTTAGCCAAAAAAATGAGAGAAGGGTCGTCTATCTAGAGACAAGTTAATTTTTTCCTCGTAAAGCCTCGATAATTTTGGTATTGGCTTTCGGAAAGGGAAAGCGATCGATTTCTTCTAATGTTACCCAGCGAATTTCTTCGCATTGAATGGGTTTTGGTTCGCCTCCTAAATAGCGGCAATAGTGAACGATTAGAGTCACCCGAAAATGGGTGTAGGCATGATCGATGCTGATGAGATGGTCTTCGACTTCGATATCGATGCCGATTTCTTCTAAGATTTCGCGCCGGATACAGTCTTCGACGGTTTCATTGGGTTCGATTTTGCCGCCAGGAAATTCCCACAATCCTCCCAGCAATCCATTAGCAGGTCTGCGATCAATTAAAATCAGTCCCTCGTCATTGCGGATAACGGCGACACCAATTCGTTTATGAGGGAGGGGAGAAGAACTTTCGCGCATGGGGAGTTGAGCTTGCATGCCTTGACTATACGCCTGACAGTATGGCATCCACGGGCATCGATCGCAACTGGGACGCGATCGCGTACAAACTATTGCCCCTAAATCCATTAAAGCTTGGTTGAAATCTCTCGGATGCTGGGGATCGATTAGCGTATCCGACAACTGCCACAATTGCTCAATTGCCCTAGCAGGCGGCACGGGTAAAGCAACTAAGCGAGATAACACTCGCTTGACATTGCCATCCAAAATAGACCAAGGCTGGTTAAAAGCAGCACTGAGAATGCTGCCTGCTGTAGTGCGACCGATTCCAGCTAGAGTTAAAACCTCGTCTAGCCGTTGGGGAAAGACTCCATTATAGTCTCGCACGATTTGCCCTGCCGCTTTGTGGAGATTGCGGGCGCGAGCATAGTATCCTAAGCCTTCCCAAGCTTTGAGAACGGTTTGCAGATCGGCGACTGCAAGGTCTTTAATGGTAGGAAATCGATCTAGCCACCGTTGATAGTAGGGAATGACAGTCTTAACCTGAGTTTGTTGGAGCATAATCTCCGAAACCCATATAGTATAAGGATCGCTTTGATGGCGCCAGGGTAAATCCCGTCCCTGTCGTCCGTACCACTCAAGCAGCGATCGCCTCAGTTCAGTTATTGGCGAACTAATGGCAAATGAGGAATAACGAATGACCAACTACTATTATTCCTGTTCCTGTTCTGGGAGGGAGCTGTTGAGAGCTTTAATAGACTTCTCAAGATTCATTCTTTGTTCCGCATTTCGTAGGAAATATCCACTCATCATCGCCGAGGCTAACAACCGTCCTAAGTTTTCCTTGCTAGTACTAATGGTAATGTCAAAGTTTTCTGAAGGCAGATTTCCTAACAAGCCAATAATACTGCGTTCCATCACTTGAAGAACTTCAGGAGAATCCGGTCTAGAAAGGCGAGCTATTGTTTCTGGAGTTAGAGATTGAACGTATTGCCACAATCCTTCTCCCGACTCCCTTTCGCTACCAAATAAATTTTGAGAACGATTTAATTCGTTGTTCACTGTTTGCCTCCTGTGACTTCTTCTGTAGTCTCAATCTACTGTCGAACGAGTAAATATTTTTGGCGTTTTTATCGGTTTTGCTTTTCTTTAATGTAGCAAGGTTGAATCTTGTCGGTCATTGGGTAGAACCGAACTCTAAACGTGTCGTTTTCCCTCCCAAAGATGAAGAGATGGGGAGACGGGGAAGACGGGGAGTGTGGGGAGACAAGGGAGAAAACTAATCACCAACCACTAACTACTAACTAATCCCCAATCCAAAATCCCAAATCGAACAATCCCCAACCGTCAGTTCCCAAAAAATTCTCTGTACCTCGGACGTAAATTGCGAAATAATTAAGTTTAAAAATCAGTCAATTCTTGGGAAAGGAGTCGAGGAATGCTGGAAACCATCGGTTTCGCACTAGGCGGTTTGCTGATGGACATACTAGGACAAAAACCTGCAACGAGTATGACGGCAACAGCATTATCAGTAGCGTGGCAAGAAGCAAAGGTTTTTGACATTCCTACTCAGCCAGATCCCATGGTAGAGACAATCGTTAAAGATTATCTAAAAAGGTTAGCCTCTCTAGGCTACTCTAAAGATCGACAGGGAGTTTGGATACAGTCGGAATGGGCAGAATTAGCACGACACCAAGATAGTATCCCTGCATCGGCAGCGTCTCTGACCAAAATTGCTACGACGATCGCGGCGTTAGAAACTTGGGATCTCAACCATCGATTTGAAACTCGTATTTATCAAACGGGCGTTATTCATAATGGAATTTTAGAAGGGGATTTGCTCGTTGAGGGAAGTGGCGATCCGTTGTTTGTCTGGGAGGAAGCGATCGCGATCGGCAATGCACTCAACGAACTCGGAATTCGACAAATCAAAGGTAATTTAATTGTTACGAGCAATTTTAAAATGAATTTTCAGTCCGATCCTCGAAAATCGGGCGAACTCTTTAAACAGGGATTGGATTCTCGTCGTTGGTCGTCTGAGGTGCAAAAACAATATCAAACTCTGCCGAAAGGAACGTTGCGTCCTCAAATCGCGATCGCAGGTACAATCCAAGTCCAACCAAGCATCCCCGACACTGCTCAATTGCTCCTGCGCCATCAGTCTTTAACCTTAACCCAACTCCTCAAACAGATGAATATTTACAGCAATAACGTCATGGCAGAAATGTTAGGGGAAACTATCGGCGGTGCAGCAGTCGTCTCCCAGATAGCCGCTAAAGCAGCTCATGTTTCTCCTGAAGAAATTCGCCTGATTAACACGTCTGGGTTGGGAGTCGATAACCAGATTTCTCCCCGTGCCGCCAGTAAAATGTTAATCGCTCTCGATCGCAAATTAGATTCTCAACCGATAAGTATATCGGATTTATTCCCACTCAGCGGACGCGATCGCCACGGGACGATGCAGTGGCGTGCCATTCCCTCTGGCGTTGCCATTAAAACTGGCACTCTCGCGCAAGTGAGCGCTTTAGCGGGCGTTATTCCTACCAAAGAACGCGGTTTAGTCTGGTTTGCCATTATCAATCATGGCAACAACATTGAAAGATTGCGAGCAGAACAAGACCGATTATTACAAAATTTATCCCAACATTGGCAAATCATCCCCGCTACAACTACGATTGGCACTGATAATGCTTATTTAGGCGATCCCAGTCGCAATCTAAAAGTTAAAGGATGAGAGCGAACGATCGTTTCACAGTCAATTTCAAGCAGCTCGATCGCACAAAAATAAAACCAATCTCAATCTTATAAACCATCGTATTAAGATTTAATACTCAGCAACAATCTGCGCCTTTTTCTCCTGATATAACTAGAAAATAGAGCCAGTTTTATTGGCATCTCAAACCGAGATAAATCTCTGCAAAAAATTGCCAGTCACTTGCTTGCCGAACCGGAGGATTGACTATGACCAACGAATTTGTTTATGGAATTGCAGGATCGACTGCTTTATTAGGTTTATTAATTGGAGGAGCAATAACTTACCTACAACTCCGTAGGAGTCAAAGCAAGCAAGCGGCAGAATTTTTGTCTAAACAAAAAGAATTAGAGCAAGAAAAAGAGAAAATCTTAGAAAATCTCACTCAGGCGGAAGATTCTAATCAATCTCTTGGCGAACAAAATGCCCAACTGCAAAATAAGATTAGCCAGCTAGAAGAGAATACCAGTCAGTTACAACAGGCGATCGCGACTTTGGAAAAAACTAAAAGTAACCTCGAAGCAGAGTTAAAACGCGATCGAGAAAAAGCTAACGATCTACAACGACAGTTAGGCGATCTCGAACGAGAAACTGAACGTGTGGCAGTTGCTCTTAAGCAAAAAACGGAAAAAGTTTCCGAGCTAGAAAAACAAATTGGCAACCTAAGAAAGGAAAAAGAACGTATAGAAACGAGCTTAAAACAGGAGACAGAAAAAACTAAGTCTCTGCAACAACAATTGCAAAAAATAAATCAAGAGAAACAGCAGATTCAAGAAGAATTACAAAAACAAATTAACAACCTTAAAAAAGAAACAGAAAAAGTAAGCTTACTCCAACAGGAATTACAAAAAAATACTCAAGAAAATCAAAAAAATCAGGAGAAATTACAGCTTCAAATTAGTACAATTCAAAAACAAAATTCTGAGCTGGAGCGAGAAAAAGAAAGAATCGAAGCAGCTTTGAAAAAGGAAACAGAAAAAGCGACTTCTCTAGAAAACCAATTACAACAAATAACGCAAGAAAAACAGCAAACTCAAGAAAGTTTACAAATCCGGATCGACGACCTTCAAAAACAAAATTCTGACCTAGCTAAAGAAAGAGAAAGAATCGAAGCAGCTTTGAAAGAAGAAACAGAACGGTTTGCTTCGTTAAAGAAACAGTTGCAGCAATTAAACCAAGAGAATCAAAAAACTCAAGAGAGATTGCAAGAACAAATTACTAATCTCTCTCAAGAAAAAGAAAAAGTAGAAGTTACCTTAAAACAAGAAACAGAAAAAGTTGACTCTCTAGAAAAAGAATTACGTCAGCTAACTCAAGAAACTCAAAAAGATCGAGAAGAAGCTAATAACCGAATTGAGTTGTTACAAAAACAGCTCGAAGAACTAAAACAAGAAAAAGCAACTTTACTGGAACAACAACAAGCCAAAGATGAATGGCAAAAGCAAGTCGGTCAACTTCAAAAAGAAATAGCTAGCCTCAGACAAGAAAAAGAACAAGTAGAAAGTGCTTTAAAGCAAGAAACCGAGAAAGCAGAAGACCTGCAAAAACAGTTAAAGCAACTTGCCCAAAAAACCTCGTTAAAGGAAGCTGAAAAAACCACTCCAATAGTCACACCCCAACAGCCTACTCATCCTCCAAAACAAGAAGAAGAAATAAAATCGGAACTCCAACAAATTTCCTCACCAGAACCAGAAAAGAAAACGACAGCAACTCAAAAGAAACAAAAACCACTAGAAGGAAAAAAAGTTGTTATTCTGGGAACTTTAACCCAAGTCAATCGCGATGAAGCTAGAACTCTGATTCAAAATGCAGGTGGAAGCGTTATGAGTTCCCCTGGCGCCAAAACCGACTATATCATAGTAGGCAAAGCGCCAGGAGAAAAACTCAAAAAAGCACAAAAATTAGGAATTCCTCAACTTTCGGAATCGCAGTTTCTAGAGTTACTCAAAACCTCTCAAGAATCTGCCTGAGTAATTAGGGATAAATACAGGGCTATTTCATTCTCGAAAGAAAGCCAGAGAATAAATTCTCTGTCTAATCTCTTAAGTCCTATAAGACGGACTTAAATTTTGAGCCAACTCGCGCTACCAGATGTGCCTAACGGCGGCGCGGGGTCGCTCGTCAAATTCATTTCTTGGTTAACTGCAATCAGAATGAAATAATCCTGGGATAAATTTTATATCCTGAATCGATCTATTTCCGGCTTATCAATGAACGATCTTCTTCAAAGCGGGCAAAAAGCACCAGATTTTTCTGCCAAAGACCAAAATGGTAATTTAGTAACTTTAAGCGATTTTTCTTCTCAATGGCTGGTGCTTTATTTTTATCCAAAAGATAATACGCCAGGTTGTACGACGCAAGCACAAGACTTTACAGCTTCCTCGTCGGAATTCAATGCTTTAGGCGCTAAAATTCTTGGCGCGAGTCCCGATTCAGAAACTTCCCACTGTAAATTTATCGAAAAACATAATTTATCAATTCAACTGTTAAGCGATCGCGACCATAAAATCGCCCAAGCTTATGGTGCATGGGGATTGAAGAAATTTATGGGCAAAGAATACATGGGCATTATTCGCTCGACTTTCCTAATTAATCCCGAAGGCGCGATCGCGCATGCTTGGTATAATGTACGTGCCAAAGGTCATGCTCAAGTCGTTTTGAAGAAATTAAAAGAGTTAAGGAGCCTCTGAAACGGTTTTCCTGTCTTTCCTAGAACAGCAATCTTTTGCCAGCAAAAACCTGGGGAAAGTAACACTAACTCAGGCGGCAAACAATTCGATCTAAAAAAAGGGTAAAGGATGAACGGCAAACCGACCCTTTATCGCTTATGCTTGCGATTATATTCTAATCTTTAATTAAGATGGCGCACGAGAAACGTTTGAGAACTAATGACTATGGAAAAAACTGACATTTTAAAGACGGATAGCGTATCGGTTAATCCTGTAGAGGCGATCAAAATTCAGGTGGAAGACGATCGCACCGGGATGAGCCTGGAGACTCTCAAACGGGCTTTTCTCGACAATCTTTTTTACTTACAAGGAATCGGTCGGACTGAAGCAACACTCTACGATTATTATGTCGCACTTGCTTATACAGTGCGAGACAGGCTCTTGCACCGCTTTCTGAAAACATTAGAAACTTACAAGAAAAACCAGTCTAAATTGGTTTGCTATCTCTCAGCAGAGTTTCTGATGGGTCGTCACCTGGGTAACAATCTGATCAATCTGGGGATCTATGACAAAGTGCGCCAGATGATGGAAGATTTGGGGATCGACCTCGATGAAATACTCGAACAAGAACCCGACCCCGGCTTGGGGAATGGCGGGTTAGGAAGACTGGCAGCGTGTTTTTTGGATTCTCTTGCCTCCTTAGAAATTCCTGCGATTGGCTATGGCATTCGCTACGAATTCGGCATCTTTCACCAGAAGATTCAAGATGGCTGGCAAGTAGAAGTCCCCGATAACTGGCTGCGTTTTGGTAACCCCTGGGAAATTGCCCGTCCCGACGATACCGTCGAGGTAATGTTAGGCGGACATACCGAGGTTTTTCACGACGAACGAGGATATGCTAAAGTAGTTTGGATTCCCGATCGCACCATTATCGCCATTCCCCACGATACTCCCGTACCGGGATACAATACCAATACCGTCAATCCCCTGCGCTTGTGGAAAGCTGAGGCAAGCCAAGACTTCGACTTCGATGCATTCAATGCCGGACACTACGATCGCGCCGTGGCAGAGAAAATAGACGCGGAGACGATCTCGAAAGTTCTCTATCCCAACGATAATACCCCAGCCGGACGAGAACTTCGCTTGGCACAGCAATATTTCTTCGTCTCGGCATCGCTACAAGATCTCGTTCGCTTGCACTTGCGTAGCAATAAAAATTTGGACAATTTCCACGAGAAATTTTCCATCCAACTCAACGATACTCACCCAGCCGTCGCGATCGCAGAATTCATGCGACTCCTAGTCGATAAATATGGCTACTATTGGGATACGGCTTGGAAAATCACCCAAAAAACTTTTGCCTACACCAACCATACTCTCATGCCAGAAGCCCTAGAGCGCTGGTCGGTGAGTCTGTTTGCCAAACTCCTCCCCAGACACCTAGAAATCATCTACGAAATCAACCATCGTTTTCTCGAAGACGTGCGAACCTGGTTCCCCGGCGACGACGAACTGGTCAGTCGCCTCTCTCTGATTGAGGAAGGATACCACAAGCAGATTCGCATGGCTCATTTAGCCTGCGTGGGCAGCCATGCTATTAATGGCGTTGCCGCACTGCATACGGAACTTCTTAAAAAAGACACTCTCAAAGATTTTGCCAAACTCTGGCCCGAAAAGTTCTATAACAAAACGAACGGCGTTACCCCGCGTCGTTGGATCTTGCTCAGCAACCCCAAGTTGGCTAAGCTAATTGCCGAGAAAATCGACAATGGCTGGCTCAAAAATCTCGACGAACTTAGAAAGCTAGAGGAGTTCGCAGACGATTCTGACTTTTGTCGGCGCTGGCGAGAAATTAAGCAGGAAAACAAGCGCGATCTGGCTGCTTATATCCTCAAGCACAGAGGTGTCGAGGTAGAGATCGATTCGCTCTTTGACGTGCAGGTCAAGCGCATCCACGAGTACAAGCGCCAGCATTTAGCCGTGCTGCACGTGATTAGCCTCTACAACCGCATCAAGCAAAATCCCAGTATCGATGTCTTGCCTCGGACGTTTATTTTTGGCGGGAAGGCAGCTCCAGGCTACTTTATGGCAAAGTTGATTATCAAGCTGATCAACTCGGTCGCCGAAGTCGTCAACAAAGATCCAGACGTGCGCGGTCGCCTGAAAGTGGTCTTCTTGCCCAACTTTAGCGTTTCTTTGGGGCAGCGAATTTATCCGTCAGCAGATTTGTCCGAGCAAATTTCTACGGCAGGCAAGGAAGCGTCGGGTACTGGTAACATGAAATTTGCTATGAACGGTGCTCTGACGATTGGGACGCTCGATGGAGCCAATATCGAGATCCGCCAAGAGGCGGGATCGGAAAATTTCTTCCTCTTTGGTTTGACAGCCGAACAAGTCTACGAACTCAAATCTAAGGGGTATAGCCCGATGCATTACTATGAAAATAACGCCGATCTCAAAGCCGTCCTCGATCGCATTGCTAATGGCTATTTTAGTCACGGCGATCGCGAGCTGTTCAAACCGATCGTAGACTCGCTGCTCTACGACGACCAGTACATGCTCCTAGCCGACTATCAAGCTTACATCGACTGTCAGGAGCAAGTGAGCCAAGCTTACCGCGATCGGGAAAAATGGACGCGCATGTCTATTCTCAAT
Organism: Pleurocapsa sp. PCC 7327; assembly: GCF_000317025.1. Lineage (NCBI taxonomy): Bacteria > Bacillati > Cyanobacteriota > Cyanophyceae > Pleurocapsales > Pleurocapsaceae > Pleurocapsa > Pleurocapsa sp. PCC 7327. The sequence continues at coordinate 4,748,674 of NC_019689.1, forward strand.
GCAGCACGCATGGGCAAGTTTTCTAGCGATCGCACCATTTGGGAATATTGCAAGGAAATTTGGGACGTAAAACCCGTTCGGATCGCTCTGGAACCCTATCATCAACCTGTGTAAGGAGAAGAGGCGCGATCGCTAAAACTCGTAGGGGCAGGTTTTCAAACCTGCCCCTACCAATATTGTGGGCGTTTATCCAGTAGTGCGAACATCCCGCTCGCGCGAGCAAGATGCTCGCACTACATGTATTCAAGTCTCTGCCTACCCACTTATAACTTTCAAGAAGCTTCTCGCTCTAATAACAACGTCACGGGACCGTCATTTTCGATGCTAACCTGCATCATTGCGCCAAACTTCCCCGTTTCCACTCGCAAGCCGCTGCTTCTTAATTTAGAGACAAATTGCTTGTATAAATCTTCTGCTTGTTGCCCAGAAGCCGAATTGCTAAAAGATGGGCGACGACCTTTGCGACAATCTCCATAAAGGGTAAACTGACTTACTACCAAAAGTTCGCCCTCGATCTCTCGTACCGATTTTTCCCAGCGATCCCCGTTTTCGCCGTCTGGAAACAATCTCAATTCCAAACATTTGCGTGCCATCCAGTCGAGTTCAGCCTCTGTATCGGTGGGGGCAATCCCAACCAATAGGTTTAATCCCCGTCCGATCTGGCCGACAATCTCTCCATTAACCGTAACTTGAGACGATTTAACTCGCTGGATGACAACGCGCATAGTTTGGTTATTGGTTCTTAGTTGTTTGTTAGTGGTTATTCGATCTTTACCACTAACAACTAACCGCTAACAACAATAACTATTTCCCAAACCCTTGACCGCGACTGGTAGGAGGCATACAGAGACAATTTTCGATTTGCTCGCGTAATTTCTCGTGGTCTAGATTTTGACCGATGAGAACTAACTGATTTTTCGGTTGTCCTTTCCAATCGTCGTCTTCAAGGGTGAATCGCTCGCCGCTTAAATGGAAAATGTGACGCTTGGGACTTTCCTCAAACCAGAGAATTCCTTTGGCGCGGAAAACGTTTTCTGGCAATTGATTGTCTAAGAAATACTGAAACTTCCGAATTGCCAAGGGTTTGTCGCTCTCAAACGACAAAGAAGTAAAGCCATCATTTTCCAGGTGATTGGAGTAATGATGATGGTGTTCGTGGTTGTGGTCGCGATCGTGACTGCAATCGTGATGGTCGTGGTCGTGATGGTGCTCGTGCTTAGCTTCTGACGGATTAAAATACCTATCCGACTCAAATAGTCCAACGCTAAGAATCAGAGGTAAAGGAACTTTTGCTTTTTGCGTGCGCAGAATTCTCGCCCCTTTATGTTTGTGAACCTCTTTGAGGATATCTCTAATTCTTATTTCTAAAGCGTCTACGTCAGCTTCGTCCACTAAGTCGGTTTTGTTGAGAATAATAACATCCCCGTAGGCAATTTGACTGTAGGCAGCTTGGCTGTCGAACAAGTCAAGACTAAAATTCGCGCAGTCTACCATAGTGATGATAGAATCCAATCGCGTCATCTCTCGCAATTCCGTTCCCAAAAAGGTTAGGGCAACGGGTAAGGGATCGGCTAAACCCGTTGTTTCTACTACTAGATAATCTATTTTCTCTGGACGTTCTAGAACTTGGTAGACTGCTTGTACTAAATCTTCGTTGATGGTGCAGCATACACAACCGTTGTTGAGTGCCACCATATTGTCTTCAGTGGAGACGATCAGTTCATTATCGATGCCAATTTCGCCAAATTCATTGACGAGAACTGCGGTCTTGAGTCCTTGCTCGTTGGTCAGAATATGATTGAGAAGGGTTGTTTTGCCACTCCCTAAGAAGCCAGTAATGATAGTTACGGGTAAGCCATGTTTCGGGGCATCCATGACCTTAGAGGTACCTGGCTGATTATCGACTGTTTGCATAATAGTCCCGCTTGGAAAACGTCAAAATCGAGTAAGCTTTTCTGAAACTAGAGAAGGGCTGTAGATTGATTTGCCTTCCTTTCCCTATTATTGCTCATCCCTCGCGATCGCTTCGAGCCATTCCTGAATTATTGGGTTACAAGTTTCGCACAAAGAGCGATCTCTCTACGCTCGATTCCTAAAACGCTTGCTTGGGAAGCTTTCTAAAAAATCTTTAGTTTATCACCGAATCAATTCTTAATATTTTAGAAAGCTTTTCTCGTTGGTATAAATTTTGGAGAATTAAATGGGCCGAAGAAGCAGCGATCGCTTTTAGTCTTCTTTTCTTATTAATTTCAGCAGTAACAAGTAGTAAAAAATATTAATAATCGCTCCAAAGTAAAGTTATAAAATTTCCGATAACTCTAAAATAAAACCCGGTAAAACATCCTCGCCAGATAAAAATCGAGGCGATCGCAAAATTTCTACCTCTCGATTGGGGCGATAAATTTCTACAACTTTCCTTTGGGGGTCGATTAACCAACCCAATCTAGCCCCATTTTCCATGTATTCTTGCATTTTGGCTTGGAGTTTTGTTAAAACATCGCTAGGAGAGCGTAATTCAACGACAAAATCGGGACACAAAGGAACGAATGTTTCCTGTTGTTCGCGAGTTAATGCATTCCACCGTTCTATTGCCAACCAAGAAGCATCGGGACTTCTATTCGAACCATTGGGAAGTTTAAAACCAGTAGAAGAGTCGAAAGATTTACCAAGATTATTTTGACGGCTCCACGCTCTTAGTTGATAAGTTAACTCAGCATTGCGATCGCCCGTGGTTCCCCCCGTCGGTGGCATAATAATTAATTCTCCCGTCGCCGTGCGCTCGAATCTTAAATCCCGGTTGTTGTGACAAAGCTGAAAAAATTGTTCGTCTGTTAATTGAATCGTTAATTCCAAAGGCACGGGCAAATGTAGAGTTCCGGTGTCTTCCATTGTCATTGGTTTAGGATAAGATCGCGGCAGGGTTACTCTTTATACCCTATTATTGCTTATTGGCTTGAATCTGAATCTATCTACAATCCCATGACTTTAAAGCTTTACAATACGCTTACCCGTCGCGAAGAACCCTTTGAACCGCTAGAACCTGGAAAGGTGCGGATGTATTGCTGCGGCATCACGGTTTATGACTACTGCCACTTGGGTCACGCGCGGACTTGTATCGTCTGGGATGTGGTGCGCCGTTATTTGGAATGGCGAGGCTATGAAGTCAAGTACGTTCAGAATTTTACCGATATTGACGACAAAATTCTCAATCGAGCCAGACAAGAAGGAATCTCGATGGAAGAAGTCTCAGAACGCTTCATTCAGGCATATTTCGAGGATATGGAACGGCTAAAAGTCAAGAAAGCTGATGACTATCCCCGCGCGACGCATACAATTGATGGAATTGAGCGACTCGTCTGTGAGTTGGAGCAGAAAGGTTATGCCTATCGAACTAATGGAGACGTATATTATTGCGTCTGCCGATTTCCCTCCTACGGTAAGCTCTCAGGACGCAAATTAGAAGATTTACAAGCCGGAGCAAGCGGACGAGTGGATCTCGAAGATCCTGAAAACCAGAAAAAGAAAAATCCCGCTGATTTTGCTCTCTGGAAAGCTGCTAAACCAGGAGAACCGTCTTGGGATTCTCCTTGGGGCAAAGGTCGTCCGGGATGGCACATCGAATGTTCGGCGATGGTGCGGGAGAAACTCGGCGAAACTATCGATATCCACGTTGGTGGAAGCGATCTGATTTTTCCGCACCACGAAAATGAAATTGCTCAATCTGAAGCAGTAACTGGAAAACCGCTGGCACGTTATTGGATGCATAACGGCATGGTCAAGGTGGAAGGCGAAAAGATGTCTAAATCGCTGGGCAATTTCATTACCATCCGCGATTTACTAGAGAGAGTCGAACCAATGGCAGTGCGCTTATTTATTTTGCAGGCGCATTACCGCAAACCCCTCGATTTCACTGACGAAGCCTTAGAAGCAGCAACTAATGGCTGGCATACGCTTAGGGAAGGTTTGCTATTTGGACATCGCTATGGAGAGCAATTGGGTTGGGATCCAATCCAAGAGAATTCCCAGTCCAAAATTCAAAATCTCCTAGAACAGCGTTTTCAGGAAGCCGTCGATAATGACTTCAATTTTGCCGGTGGATTAGCGGTTTTATTTGAAATTACTAAAAAGTTAGTCAAGGAAGGCAATTTGCTCGTCCATGAGGGCAAAACAGAAACGCCACCGCAGGAGTTAGAGCAACAGTGGCGGACTCTGGTGGAATTGGCGCAGGTTCTGGGACTAGAAGCCGAAGCAATCGAACAGGAGGCTACAGGCGGTTTAAGCGATGCCGAGATCGAAGACCTGATCCAAAAACGTGCCGAAGCGCGAAAAGCCAAGAATTGGGCGGAAAGCGATCGCATTCGCGACCAATTAAAAGCCCAAGGCATCGTTCTTATCGACCAACCAGGCGGCGTAACCCGTTGGCATCGTCAGTAACCAAAACGCAATCGCTATCGTTCGGACATCAGTGGGGTTAAATTGAGGTGTTCGTCAACCAAATCGGCGATTGCGTCGAGGATCGCTTCTCTCTGTTCCCGATAGTTAGCAATGCCAGTCGGCAGGGAATATAGTCCTCGTCGCTGTCTGAGATAATTCAACCAGGCACGTCGCCAAGGTCCATTGTCAAACAAACCATGAAGATAGCATCCCCAGATCGATTGGGATTCATTAACCATTCCCAGGTTGGAATCGTTAAATAACGGGTAGTAACTGGGCTTTGTCGATTTCTTAGCGGGTTCGACTATCCGCGTCATTCCCTGATGAATTTCATAGCCCACAATCGGCAAACCCGACTGGGGATAGTTAGATACCGCTTGTCGCTGGCGGGCAGTTTTATCGCGGGAAATAATGGTCTCGACTGGCAAGAGATTCAATCCTGGATATTCGTCCTCATCGCTCTCAACTCGTTCTGGATCGAACACCGATTGCCCCAGCATTTGAAAACCGCCACAAATTCCCAAAACGATCCCGCCTGCATCGGCATAATCTCGGATTTTATCTGCCATGCCGCTTTCGCACAGAGCCATTAGGTCGGTAATCGTCGTCTTGGAACCGGGAATAATCACTGCATCTGGATGTCCTAACGGTTCCTGAAGATTGACGTATTTAATCGAAACCGTCGGTTCGGCATCCAAGGGATCGAAATCGGTAAAGTTGGAAATGCGAGGCAGGCGAACGATCGCGATTTTGACTTCTGAATTCTGCTTATAGGAACGTCTCTCCAACAAATCTAGCGAATCTTCTGCCGGAAACATCGCCTCCCTCCAGGGAATAACGCCAATAACAGGAATCTGCGTCCGTTTTTCCAGCCAGCTGATGCCAGGATCTAAGAGCGATTTAATCCCGCGAAATTTATTAATGACAATTCCTTTGATTAAAGCGCGTTCTTCGGGTTCTAGTAATTCAAGCGTGCCGACGACATGGGCAAAAGCGCCGCCGCGATCGATATCCACTACCAATAAGGTCGGCGCGTTTAAATGCTTGGCTACTCGCATGTTGGTCAGATCGCGGTGTTTGAGATTGATTTCTGCTGGGCTTCCTGCCCCTTCGCATATCAGCAAGTCATATTCTGCGCTTAACTTAGCCAAAGCGCTGGTAATGGCTTCCCAGCCCCGCTCGAAGTAATTTTCGTAGTACTCTGCGGCAGTGGTTTTTCCCGCGGCTTTGCCCATCATAATCACTTGGGAAGTCATATTTCCTTGCGGTTTGAGCAAGATTGGGTTCATTTCTACTCTTGGGGTCGTTCCCGCTGCCCAAGCTTGTACCGCTTGAGCATAGCCGATTTCTCCGCCTGTTGGCGTTACGTAGGCATTCAGTGCCATGTTTTGCCCTTTAAAGGGTGCTACGTGCCAACCTCGTCGAGAGAGAATTCGGCATAAAGCTGCCGTCAGGAATGATTTTCCTGCATGGGAGGTCGTCCCCACCACCATAATCGCTTTCATTAGATCGCGCTCGAATCTACCTCAATCTATAGTACCCTTGAATTTAGTCTTCAGAAAGGTAGGCGCAACCAGCGATTAAAGGTATCGATGAGACGATCTATCCAGGAAGGTTGCGGTAAAATCCCGCCCTGTTTTTGCCATTTGTCCGTCAGTTGCCGTCCTAGCGGCGTGAGGCGAAAACTATCCGTAATGCCTTGACCGTCTACTTCCCGTCGCAGCAAACCCACATCGATCAGCCACATGAGATCTCTTTCGGCGCGTCTTTCTGAAAGCGGTTTTTGAGTATATCCCCGCCGCACGCCACTTGGAAGCGCGATCGCGCTAAGGGGTACGCTTTGATTTTGCATGGCGACAAACAAAGCCAATTTAAAGGTAGAACAGCACAACGCCCGTTCCGCCCGCTTGAACGTAGGATTTGTATATGAGATGGATTGAATTTCTCTAGTAGATGTCATTTGAGATTTTTAACTATCTGCTTGTTGTTGAAGATATTGTAAAGTTTTACGATCTAAACTAATCGACTTGAGTTGAGGAAGAAAAATTATGGCTCTATCAGTTGGCACGATGGCACCCAACTTTACCACTATTGACGACGAGGGGAAAACGGTTTCCCTGTCTGATTTCAAAGGTAAAGTGGTAGTTCTCTATTTCTATCCTAAAGACGATACGCCTGGTTGCACCAAAGAAGCGCAAAGCTTCCGGGACAACTACGAACAATATCAAGGCAAAGACATGGTAGTACTAGGTGTCAGCATGGACGACCAAGCTTCCCACAAAATGTTTAAAGAGAAATACGGGCTGCCGTTCCAGTTGCTGGTCGATAGCGATGGCACAATCACTAAAGCTTACGATGTCGATGGGGGTGGCTACTCCAAGCGCGTCACCTATATTATCGATGGCGACGGCAAGATTACTTATGTTGATGAGAAAGTGAAAACTGACACCCACGCCCAAGATATTCTTGCAGCCGCTGGCTTGTAGTTAGACTTAACTTAATAGTAGGGCGCACAAAACTGCGCCCTACTATTAAATAAGAAATCAGACTTCTTGCTTTTATTCAGGTAAGGGGAAAGTTGCTCCGCTTTTCCCTGCATCTATAGCGATGAGTTTTTCCGAGGTTGAAGATTCCCATAACTCATGGTTCGGAAAACTTCATCAAAGCTTTACACAGCAGAGCTTTGAGCTAGGGCATAATAGAATATAGTATAGTAGAAGACTACTTAGACAATATTAGACAATACAAGAATCCAGATTAACAGCAAGCCAATAAGAAAAATTTAGATATAGATTGGTTTTATATAAAGATTTAAATTATAAAAAATTTAGATATAGAGACACCAAAAATCTCTCTAACACTTGCTCATAATCAATAAACCTCGACCTTTTATATCCCGCTCAAAGTCTTATTGGCTGGAAAATAGATCGATTGGCGTTCTCATCGAGCGATCGCGTCGGCTACTTAAGTATTATTTAGTAAGGTTAAGTAGGCAAGTCCAATCGGGATTCGATGAATTAATGAATTAATTAAAAATTGCTTGCTCTAGATACCAATTTTTCCGAAAAGCGGAGAAAGACATATTATTTTTCTTTATCCGAGGCAGAAATGTCGTTTGAATTCCTGATACATGTAAGTAACAAAAAAATGAAGCGCAAGTATTAATTGCGTTGCCGTCTTTCGTATCTAAATAGTAGAGTCTTGGTAATTCTTCTCTATTCCAGTAATTGTCATTAGGCAACTTTCCTTGCGGTCTGGTCAAGCTTTCATTGCGAAAAAAAGGTAGCTGTAAGCTTTTAGTCAAAATACGCATCAGAAACTCGTGCTGAATCGTCACGTAAAACTGAATGTCTAAAGCTCGACTTAATATCTGCGTCCCCAAAATAAGCATCATCATGATTGGTCGTCTAATTTCGGAGGGTAATTCTTGGTCGAGCGCTAGAGCAGAAAGCTCGGCTACGTTAGTAGGAGCACCAAAAAAATAATCTTGCCAGTGCTCTCTACCAAAGAAAGTTTCGCTCTTGAGGGATTTTTGCTCAGATCTGAGTTGGACATTCATGTTGCCAACTACGGAACCTTGGCGCGAAACGACGACTGCATAGTCATTGCCATCGATTAAATGCTCGGTATTCCAGACTTTACGATATACTTCTTCTGCCAGAAGCCGTCCTTTCTTGTAGAAAATATCATTCTTATCTACTAAATGGATTTCTACTTTATCGGTTAATGAGTTTTGACTTAAACCAGTCTGTTGCAGTAAATTCGCTACCGAAGATTCCATGCATTCTCTCCTTGCTACTTGACAACACAAATTACCGGAAAATCTATAGCTAAAATAGCTTTGCCTCGTGCGAATCGCTCGAATGAATCGTCTATCTCCTTAATCTTTCTCATTAAATATGCCATAAACCATCTAGCGATTGGTAAATTTTCCAACTAAATCAATCATTTTTTTCTAACGATTTTTCTCAAAAAACCCTTGACCGAGCGACAACTTTGTGATTAGCAAGTCCTATGCCGAGGAAAATTTGCTTCTTCTCTCTAAAGCAATGAGAGCGAATCCTTAAAATGTCAGCAATTTAATAACATACATACTTCAACATAACTCTTCGTTCTATGACAATCTTTTTGATTGTTTTTTTGATGTTTAAGTTTGTTCTTTTTGGCATCGCCAATCGACTTTAAGACAGAAATTCGTCAATGTCAACCTAAAAACAAAAAGTAAAAAAATCGATTAGAGCATAGCAGAATCGGGCAGACCCTATTTAGTAAATTTGCAATTCTTAGAGTTGTTTTTTAAAATAAAAGGTTTGTTCGAGCCAGACCTAGAATGAGTTGCTCGACCGCAACAGGCTCGATTAAAAATCAACATAAAAAAACACAATTTATACATAGTATCGAACATTGGCAGACGCGATCGCAAACATGAAGCGACGAGCGAAGATTATTATTTACGATCGCCAACGATCGCGGAGGACTCTACAAGCTATCATAATCGTCAGACGCTAGCATAACCCTCCTGACTCCTTTACAATAACCAATCATGAACTCATCGAATGACAAACCACCCAGCGCTAATAATCGGTTCAAAAAACGCCTGCTGGTAGTCGATGGAAAAAACGGGAGACCAGACGACAGCAAAACTGCATGGGAAGAAGCAACAACCCAGGAAACTTTTGAAACCGACGATAGCGAACGACGCGCTTCCAAAAACCGGAAACGAGAAGCAGAGCAAGTAGGGTCGAAGGATTCGCAACGACGATCGTTCGATAGCTTGAGGATAATCGTCTGGACGCTAGTCAGCATTGCCACCCTGAGCACAGCATGGGCAACGCTCGCTCACGAGCTTCAAGTCGAACAAGCGATCTCTGCCACGGGTCAGCTAATGACTCGCGAAACGATTAAAGAAATGCAAGTTCCCGAAAATAAGGTAGTCAAAGCGGTTTTTGTCAAAGAAGGAGACCGAGTTAAGAAGGGACAGCCATTGGTAGCGTTTGACTCGTTAACTTCCTACAAGAAACTCAAATCCCTAGAAACCGAGCGCCAGTTGCTCGTGCAACAGAATCGATTCTATCGTCGCGCGATCGAGCAATCGATTGAGATGGCTCAAGTAGAAGGCGCGATCTTGGGTCTGAAACTTCCTAGAGAAGCTGCCTTTTTAGTAAGAAATCGCACGGCACTGATAGCAGCCAATCAGCAGTATCGAGCTCAGACGCTCGAACCCCCGACAGACAGTGCAGAAAATCCCCAAGCGCCGCAAGTCAATCCCCAAAAAGTGCTAGCCGAGCTAGCCGTCAGACAACTGCAAGAGCAATTAGAGCAAAATCAATCGCAGCAACAACAGGCGCAAGAGCGCTTAATTGCCGCTCGGCAAAGGCTCGCTCAAATTCAAGCCTTAGTGAGCGAGGGAGCGATCGCTCGCGTTGAATCCAGCGAGCAGGGACAAGCAGTTCGTTCGAGTGCAGACGAGCTAGAACGATTGCGTATGGAACAACAACGCTTGCAATTGTCGCTCGAACAGGCAAGAAAGCAATTAGCCAATGTGTCGGTTGCCATGAGCAACGAGAGCCAAAAGCCAGCGATCGATTATCAAAAACAAATTACAGACAATAAAAAGCAGATTGCCGAAATCGACAGTCAGCTTACCAAGATCGTCACAGAAAACGAGCGGCAGATTGCCGAACTAGAGCGCCAGATCGCTCGCGTTAAGCCTACCTCAAATTCATATATCCTGAAAGCTCCGGCAGACGGAAAAGTATTTGCACTCAAAGCCGCTCTCGGCTTCGGTTCTCAGCCAGACGACGAGAAAACCCTCTTCAAATTAAAGTCAGACGGACAATATTTAGTCGTTGAAGTCATAATTCCCAAAGAAAATATCGATTTCATTCAAGACGGGATGCCAGCAGAGATAAAAATTGATGCGTCTTCTTTTAGCCAGTTGGGAAACCTTCGAGGACAGGTACTTGCTGTTGGTTCGGATGCCTTGCCACCCGATGCTGTCCATCATTTTTATGGCATTCCCGCAAAAATCGGTTTAGAGCGACAAGCTTTGGCAGTGGAGCCTCAGAAGATGTCTTCGCGATCGGGAATTTCTGCAACCGTTACGATTAAAATCAACAAGAAGCAAACGCTGGGAGAGGCAATCTGGCAGAAGCTTTTACCAACCAATCGCCTTTAGTTGGATTCTATTGAAAACCTGTAGAAGTTCGTGAAAAAATAGGTAATTTTCGCTACAGAAAAAATTTTAAGATAAAGGTATGTCACGGAAATATAAACCTTAAACTGCTCTAACTTCCGCAAGGGGGTGAAAGAGATGGCAAGACTGACAATGCGAGAGCGGCGAGAATTACTCAGTTATTATCTGCAACAAGTAGCTGATGGCGCAACCAACTATTCCATCAGCGATTGGGCAGTCAATCACCTGCTGTTAGAGATAATCCAGCTGGGAAAGCGAGATCTGTCTATATTTGAGGTAGTAGCGAGCGATCGCGATAAATCCAAACTCCCTTTGTCCGTGAAAGAAATAGAAGAGGAATTAAAGCAAGAAAGCGTATTTACCTAATCAATCTGAAATTTGTAGATCTAAGTTGACGGAACGGGCATATCCTCTTTCATAACGCGCCACGCTGTCTGTGCGCCCTCTTTGCCAACTTTAACGAAAATCCAGCAGCCTCGCTGATAAGAATTTTGACTGGGCTGACAGTGGGGTTTTACGCCGATCAATCGCTCTACCTCTTCAGTCGTCAAGATCCAGTTAGAACTATGGGCGCGTTCTAATACGCTCATGTACCAGAGAGGATCGGCGGGTTGAAAGCGAGCGGTCAAGATTTCACCCAGTTTCGCTAGTGACTCCGCGATCGCGGCCAGGCGAGCATCTATTTGCTGGGCAAGCGTCGTGTCGAGTGGGGGGGAAGACAGTTTAGCTTCAAGCCCAAGCATAGCATCCGGCTTGGGTGGAGGTGGAACGACCTTTTCCGGGTGAATCGGTTCTTTAATCGCTAAGTTAGCCTTCAACTGCGACAATAATTCCTTAAGTTTCTCAAGCTGCTGAGATTGCTCGCTAGCTCTCGGAGTCGTTTCTTGGATTTCTTGCTCTTGGGAAGGCTGAAAAGCACCGACTTGTTTTAAATCCCGACTCAGTTCTGCTGCCAGATTTCCCAAAAAATGAGCGGTTTCCTGTTCTCCTCTGGCTGCCATCTGAGCGGCGACTTGTTTCATCACCTTCACTAACTCAGGATCGATTAACTCTTTGTTAGCTGCCAAAAGCTCTGCTTCCATTCCCTTGGGACAATTAAGTAGCGCCTGAATGAGCTGGAGATAGGCTTGAGTCTTCTCGTCAAGGTTTTGGGGACGAGCAGCTTGCGATAGGACGTGGGCTAATTGTGCCTCCCAATGGCGCAAAAATTTAGCTGCTTGCGAGTTGCCCTCTGCTGTCAGTTGGGAAGAGACTTGTTCCATGACCTGCAACAATTCGGGATTTACCAGGTCTTCATGTTGCTGTAGTAGCGTCCACTCTTCTCCTTTAGGACAATTTAGCAGCTCTTGAATCAAATTCAGATAAGCTTTGAGGCTTTGTTGGTTCATTGGTGCGATGCTTCCGTAGTGCTGCTATTATTATTTTCTCTTGACATCGACGCGACTGGGCAGTCACCGTTATATATGTATAAGTTGGAGTCCATCTGCGGCAAATGGCTCGAATTTAAGGTAAGATTATGAGTTTGCAGGACGACAATACTTAGAAGAAGGAGACAGCCTCATGCCTCGGATGTATTACGACGAAGATGCCAATTTAGACCTACTTGCTGGGAAAACGATCGCGATTATCGGCTACGGTTCTCAAGGTCACGCCCACGCCCTCAATCTCAGAGATAGCGGCATGAACGTCATCGTGGGGCTGTATGCCGGCAGTAAATCCGCCAAAAAAGCTGAAGCTGAAGGATTAACGGTTTATAATGTCGCTCACGCAGCTTCATCGGCTGACTATATTATGATTTTGCTGCCCGATGAGGTGCAGAAAACGATTTACAAACAAGAAATCGAACCTTATTTAACTGACGGCAAAGTCTTGTTATTTGCTCACGGCTTTAATATTCATTTTGGGCAAATCGTTCCGCCACCGGGAGTAGACGTGGTGATGGTTGCGCCGAAAGGACCCGGACATCTGGTACGGCGCACTTACGAACAAGGAGAAGGCGTTCCTTGTTTGTTTGCCGTTTATCAAGATGCTTCCGGTCAAGCTCGCGATCGCGCTATGGCATATGCTAAAGGAATCGGCGGCACCCGTGCGGGCATTCTCGAAACTACCTTCCGAGAAGAAACCGAAACCGATTTATTTGGCGAGCAAGCAGTTCTATGCGGCGGCTTGACGGCTTTAATTAAAGCCGGATTTGAAACTCTCGTCGCTGCTGGCTATCAACCGGAATTAGCCTATTTTGAATGTCTTCATGAAGTCAAACTGATTGTCGATCTGATTGTCGAAGGCGGTTTGGCAAAAATGCGCGATAGCATTTCCAATACCGCAGAGTACGGCGATTATACCAGAGGTTCTCGTATCATCACCGACGAAACCCGCGCCGAAATGCGGAAAATCTTACAAGAAATTCAATCCGGTCAGTTTGCCCGCGAATTCGTCTTAGAAAATCAAGCAGGCAAACCGGGATTTACCGCCATGCGCCGCCAAGAAGCCGAACATCCTATCGAAGAAGTCGGTAGAGACTTGCGTGCTATGTTCAGTTGGCTCAGAGAAAAATAATTGAATTGGCGATTGGGAATTGGTAAGCTCATCCCCTTTTGTCCTTTGTCTTTTGTACCAATGACTAATGACAAATTATTTTAGGGACAAGGGAAAAAGGGAAGGGGGAAAGGAGTATGAGGATTCAGCATGCATCCCTTTTCCCTTTACCCCAAGCGAAATTTACCCTTTTCCCCTGCATTGCTTTTCCCCTTTCTCCCAATTCTAATGACAGATGACTAATGACTAATGACAAAGGACTAATCATCTAGGATTGCCATATCATCTACGAGAAAGCCACTGCAAGATCGCTTGATTGACTATTTCAGGCTTTTCATCTTGAGGACAGTGACCTGCATTCGCAATGGGGTAAACTTCTACATCACCTCCATTTTGAGCGAATTCTTGGTAAATTTTTGCGCCTGAGATGGGAGTCCAGGGATCGTTTTCTCCCCACAACACCAGTAGAGGCTGCTGCACCCGTGGCAATAATTCTCTTGGAGTCGGACCCGCAGGTGCAGTTAAAACGGCAGCAAACACCTGTTGAGCGCCGGGGTCGCACGAGGGTTCGTAGAGCATATCTACCAGTTCGTCTGTTACTGCCGCGCGATCGCTATAGACTTGGAACAGAGTGTTGCGAATGCGATGTTTTTGACGAATATTGTCAAAAATAAACTTGCCCGTCAGCGGCGAACTCACTAGCTTTGTAAAAATTCCCATCACCAATCGCAAGGGAGGATTTAATTCGTCTGGACGGTGATTGAGTCCTCCCGCACTATTAATTAACACGCCACCTGCTGCAATTTCTGGATATTCTGCCATGACCTGCAAACAGAGCAAACCGCCAATAGAGTTTCCTACTAATACCGTCGGTTCTTGGATGTGCGCTTCCCAAAAATCTCGAATTTGTTGTCCCCAAAGTTCTACCGTATATTCTCGTGCTGGTTTATCCGAACCCCCAAATCCTAATAAATCGAGGGCAAATACGCGATAACCTGCCTCAGCGAGGACGGGAAGATTTTTCCGCCAATGTCCGATAGAGGCACCAAAGCCATGAATCAGCAGCAATGGCTGTCCGTCTCCCATGACAGTATATCGAATTTTGTTTCCTTCCCAAATCCAAGTCAGCTTTTCAAAAGCAGTAGGTGATAGGTGTTGAGCGATCGTTTGCATTTTGAATTTTGAATTGACCGATTGACTGTTAAGTTTCTTAAACTCTCTTTGATGATACAAGAATTCACGGGGGATGCTATCTGTCGATAGAAAAGAGCAGTAATGGTAGAGATGGCATTAGGGGTCAAGAGAGCAATAATACGATCGTTTTTACCGACAGTTCTCCCGTAACACTCAATTTATCGGGTCAAGCTGGAAAGTATGATGGTAAACCTCTCGTTATTGTTCAAAGTCAGCAAGCAAGCCATCATCTGGGTTACGATAGCAGTTAGCTCCTACGACCCAGATTTCTTTACAACGCAGTCGCTCTCTGAGAGCTTGAAGGACGCTAATTTCATATTGCAACAAAACTCTAGAACACCGAGCAGTTTTGGGACTAAGCGGCGATAGTGACGGCTATAAGAGGAGCAAATAATGGGATGGACTTTCTTATGAAATTTTTCACCTAAGCTTGAGTGTAACAAATGTCAGTAACCGTCGAACAAGACTTAAAAGAAGTCCTAGCTAGGATCGACTCTAAGCTAGATAAATTAGATTCAAAGCTAGAGCAAAAGATTGACAATCTACAAAAAGATGTCAGTGACATTAAGCTCGAGCTGGCTACGACTAAGGGCAATGCCAAAGCGAGTGAAGAAAAATTGTCAGGACAAATAAAAGCATTGGATGAAAAGTTATCGGGACAAATCAAAGCTTTAAGCGAAAAAACAGACGGATTGAGCAAAAGGTTAGATTCAACCGAATTTATCAATCGTGGGATTTTTGTCGGGCTTATTCTTGCCATACTCGGCGGTTTTGCCAAATTATTCGGTTTGGTCGGCAATCCTTAGTCGCGCCTGAGCAAGCGACGATTCACCGATCGTCTGTAGCGTTCTTTTTTAACGTGAGTTCGACGGAAAAATCTAGGCAAAAGAAAAGCTGAGATGTAAACTCAAAATGCTTACTCTATAGACATCTCAGCTATGACAGATATTGTATCTCGTCTCGATATTACTCAAATATTTTGTGAGGTAGACGACTTCTATCAAACTTTTGAACGACATTGGCTTTCAATCCCTCTATTGACGGCTCAGAGTGGGGAACGATTGTGTCGCTCTCGTTTAAGCTTGAGTGAAGTAATGACGATTGTGATTGCTTTTCATGGCTCTGGCTATCGTACCTTCAAAGAATTTTACCTACGACAAGTTCTACCGGGCTGGCGCAAAGCTTTTCCTCATCTGGTCAGTTATACTCGTTTTGTGGAATTGATGCCTTGGTCGTTGATGCTGTTGTGCTACTTTGTACAGACCCGTCGAGGAGAAGTAACTGGCATTTCATTCATTGATTCGACCCCAATCGAGGTATGTCATCCTTGCCGTTCCAAGAGCCATCGTGTGTTTGAAGGTTTGGTGGGCTGGGGCAAAAACTCTGTCGGTTGGCACTATGGGTTTAAGCTGCACCTAATTATTAACCAACGAGGCGAGTTGCTGGCTTTTAAGTTAACCCCAGGTAATACTGACGACCGTAAGCCTGTACCTGACTTAACTCAAGATCTGATTGGTAAGTTATTTGGCGATCGCGGTTATATTTCTCAAGAGCTATTTGAGCAACTTTACCAGCGAGGACTCGAACTGATTACACGACGCAAGAAAAAGATGAAACAGCAGTTAGTGCGGTTAATCGACAAAATTTTGTTGCGTAAACGAGCCTTGATTGAAACCGTCAATGACCAACTCAAGAACATTTCTCAAATCGAGCATTCGAGACACCGAAGTGTTTGGAATTTTCTAGTCAATCTCTTAGCTGGATTGATAGCTTACACTTACCTACCCAAAAAACCTTCTCTCGATTTAGAACCCTCAGGCTTACCAGCCCTTCCTCCTGCCGTCTTTTAACCTTATCGAACTCACGTTTTTTTAGAAATAGTATTAGGTCGGGAATGGGTGTAGAAGTCGATTTAGTTGCCGTTTGCTCTTTTACTGGCTATACTGCCGAGCAGAGGGCAACTTTTAAACGAGCGAATTTATAGTGAATGCAGTTAATTATTCTCATTGCTGCCCTTATCGTTAGTTGGCTGATATTTACCTGGTTGGTTAAGGTATTGAAAGCCAGTATCGGTACGGCATTTTCTATTGCGATCGTCGTTCTGATTTTACAGCTAGCCTTTGGGATCGCTCCCCAAGAACTTTGGCAACAAATCATTGACCTTCCGCAAGCGATTCAACAGGTTTTTAGCAAGTAAGGCGACGGGTTTGTCAAAATAGGGAGAAGAGAAGACACACGCTAAGGAGCTAAAGATCGACTCATGCGAGTTCTACACACCATGTTGCGCGTTGGCAACCTAGAAGAGTCCCTAAAGTTCTATTGCGACGTTCTGGGGATGAAATTGCTGCGTCAGAAAGACTATCCAGGCGGACAGTTTACCTTAGCTTTTGTGGGGTACGGCGACGAAGCAGACACTGCGGTCATCGAATTGACCTATAACTGGGGAGTTGATAAGTATGACCTGGGGAATGCTTACGGTCATATCGCGATCGGAGTTGATGATATTTACGCAACCTGCGAGAAAATTAAAGAGCGTGGCGGTAAAGTGACGCGGGAACCCGGTCCGATGAAACATGGTTCGACGGTAATTGCCTTTGTAGAAGACCCTAATGGTTATAAGATCGAGCTAATTCAATTAGGCACCCAAGGTTCGGCTCAACAGCAAGAAGCATTGAGTTCGCCAGTCAGCGATTGAAATCGCCGCCCCATATCTAAAGTCGTCTAAAGACGACTGGATAAGCGTTTAAGTCAATTTTAACTGCGATCTTGCACCATTCTCAACAACTGCTGTTGTCATTAATTTCCTGGCCGAGCGAAAAAGTCTTCTAGAGAAGACCCGATCGGAATTTCAGTCGATTTTAATCGAGTTGAGCTTTGAGCCTAGAACTAAAGTTCTAGGCGTTGATGCTTAAAGTTTTACCTAGTAATCATTTAGTCTTATAGGCAATAACTTTTGCGATCGCGCAAGAAAATTCATTCCCTCATAGCTCACTTGAGATTTAAATCCTGAGGGAGTTTTCGCGTTCCTACTCTCCTAGAGGGTAGTGCTAAACAACTCTAAGACTTGTTTCCAAGCATCTTCTGCTGCTTGTTGGTTGTAGCTTGCCCGCTGGTCGCAGAAAAAGCCATGATCGGCTCCAGGATAGCGAAAGACGCGGTGGGGAATATTGTATTTTTGTAATGCGGCTTCGATTTTGTCTACCTCTTCGATGGGAATGCTAGCATCTTCCATGCCGAAGAAAGCATAGATCGTTCCTTTAATCTCTGGCGTTCGGGTTACGGTAGGTTCTCCGTCTCCAGGCGACCAAGTGGTAATTCCTGCGCCATAAAAGGAGGCTGTTGCTTTAATATCGGCTAAGGTTGCTGCTAAATAGGCAACGTGTCCCCCAAAGCAAAAGCCGATGCAGCCAACGCCAGTACGCTTGACTTGGGGTAAGGTGTAAAGATAGTCGATTGCGGCTTGGATATCGTTCAGCAATTCTGAAGCTTTGGTTTGATTTTTGTAGACTCTGCCGATTTCGATGTCTTTTTCGGTATATCCCGTTTCAAAACCGGGTGCTTGACGCTGATAGATGGCAGGCGCGATCGCAACGTACCCTTCTTTAGCAAATCGTCGGGTAATATCGCGGATATGATCGTTAACTCCGAATATTTCTTGAATGACGACTACGGCAGGAAAGGTACCTTCGCCTTGTGGGGTAGCGAGATAGGCATCGATGGCTAGATCCTCATTTTTGATTTGTACGCGCTCGGTTTGAATTTCCAACATTGTCAATCTCGGTTTCTCCAAACTATATTTTAATTAATTACTAATCGGCAAACCTAACCAATCGCTCAATTCATAAGCAATCCAGTCCAATTCCGGTTCGGATAAAGGAAAATCCAGTCGATATTTCTGGGTTCCTGCCCAAATAATCAGAGATGGGGGAATGCTAACGCGATCGCCATCTGAGTCTTTTGTGTACGAAAGATTTGTCCGCTGCAATTTGTTAATAGCTTGGCGTGGAAAAGAACGAGATTGCCGATATCTAAAACCAAAAAGCTCTTTTGCCAGAGAAATTTTTTCGCGATCGATATGGAGTATATTTCGTCCAAATAAACTAAAGAGAATTTTAAGGATCATACTGATACCCGCTGCCCAAAAAGGAAGAGAAAATAAAGCAAAAAATAGATTGCCTGGAGATGGGGCTGTGAGTGCCATAGATGTCCAGAAAAAAATGAATGAATTCCAGGCGATCGCGAATGCTCCTAGAAATACTAATCCTGGATGAAATCCTTCTGCTGGAACGATTAATTCAAATTTTTCACTATCCTTATACAGTATAATTTTACTTCCAAAAGGTTGGCTAATTTCTGAGGGAGTCAGGGGAACTAGCTGAGAGCTTTCTAGGGCTTCTAAAGCTTGCAAAGCTTGCTCTGCCGATTGAAAACGTCTTTCTAAACTTGGTTCGGTCATTCGCCGCAACCAATTCCTTAAAGCAGGACTTAGATTAGTAAATTTTTCAAATTCAATCCGTAAATCTTTTTGCGGTAAATCGGCAGGAGGAGTGCCTGTAAATAGATAAATTAATGTTGCTCCTAAACTATAAAGATCGGAAGCAGGAACGGCACGCCCGCCAAATTGCTCTGGTGGCATATAGCCATAAGTTCCTACTAAAGTCATCGTTGCCCCTTCTCTTGCAGCAAGCGTTTGTACGGCTCCAAAATCAACTAAATAAACTTGACCGACGCTATGCCCCGAACGATTAGTCAATAAAATATTACTAGGCTTAATATCTCGGTGAATGACAGGAGGATTTTGTCCGTGTAAATAAATGAGAATCTCTAATAAAGATTTTGCTAATTCTTTAACTTCTTCTTGATTAAAAGTTCGTCCCGAATTAAGCTGTTCTTCTAAGGATTTGGCATCGATATAAGTTTGAACTAAAGCAAATCCTTTAAAGTTTGGCAAATTAACATCAAAATGGTTTAAATAACGAGGGATAGCAGGGTGAGAAAGATTGCGGAGGGTTTGTGCTTCTCTTTCAAAAAGTTCGAGATGTTTCCATTCAAAATCTTCGCCAAAGGTTAGGAGTTTAATGACAACTAACTCTTGAGTTTGTAAATCGCGAGCCAAAAAAGTTTGTCTTCCAGCTTTTTTGCCCAATTGTTTCTGAATTTCGTAGCGATCGCTGATTATTTGACCGATCATAGTTTGACTCCTAGGTGTATTTCTGTAAATTTAAGTTAGTGGTTAGTAGCCTACTACCTACTAATTACTAACCACATTTATTTTTCCCATGAAAAAAATTGATTAAACGCGATCGCACTCCATTGCAATACTATTTTAAAGCAAGGACTATAAAGATAGCTTATCTATATAGAGTTCGCATATTGCTTTGTACAATAAAAGCGATCGCTCCACGAGGTGAATGACAATGCGCTACAAACTGCTAGGTCACAGCGGACTGCGAGTTTCTGAACTTTGTTTGGGAACCATGACTTTTGGTGAAGACTGGGGATGGGGAGGTTCCTACGACGAGAGTCGCAAAATCTTCGATCTCTTTGCTGAAGCAGGTGGAAATTTCCTTGACACTGCCAATTTATATACCAATGGCACGAGTGAAAAATATGTCGGCGAATTCGTTGCTGCTGACCGAGAAAAGTGGGTCGTCGCGACAAAATATTCCCTTAATACCGGACAAGGCGAAGTTAATGCAGGTGGCAACCACCGGAAAAATATGGTGCAGTCAGTCGAAGCTAGTTTGAAGCGTCTGAGGATGGAATACATCGACTTGCTATGGCTGCACGCTTGGGATTTTACCACGCCCGTTGAAGAAGTCATGCGAGCGTTTGACGATTTAGTCAGAGCCGGAAAAGTTCTCTACATCGGCGTTTCCGACACGCCTGCTTGGATTATTTCCCAAGCTAACACCATTGCCACGCTGCGCGGTTGGACTCCTTTTGTCGGTTTGCAGATCGAATATTCCTTGAGAGAACGCACGCCAGAGCGAGATTTACTGCCGATGGCGCGTGCCTTCGATATCGGAGTGACGGCATGGAGTCCCCTTGGTGGAGGCGTTTTGACAGGTAAATACAATCGTCCTGCCGATGAGTCTGGAGAAACCGGACGACTCAGCGATCCAATGTTTAAAATTAGCGAACGGGATTTGAAAATTGCAGAAACAGTTGTCAGCATCGCTAACGAACTAGGACGATCGCCCGCTCAAGTGGCTCTCAACTGGCTGCGGCAACAACCTGGCGACATCATTCCTATCATCGGTTCGCGCAAGGTTTCTCAGATCCAAGATAACCTGGCTTGTCTGGATTTTCAATTGAGTCCAGAACAGATGCAACGGTTGGATGAAGTCAGCGAGATCGAACTCGGTTTCCCCCATGATTTCTTGAAGAGTCCGATGGTTCAAGATTTCGCTTTTGCTGGATCGCTGGCAAAGATTGACTATCGTCGATTATAGGGAGCAAAGTAAACATTAAAATCTCACCAAGAAATCAATTTCTTGGCTAAGAGCGTAAGTCCATTAAATAACAGGGCGATATTTGGGAACTCTAAACAGAGAGTTCTTTTGTATCGTTCATGTCGCGTCTCAACCGGAAAGCTTGGAAAATCCTGCGTGCCGAGATGGAAAAATGTACTGCTAGCGATCGCATCGTAGGAGAGGCATGGATCGTAACTACACAGAAGCGATCGATCGCCAACGTCGAACAAGCAAAACAATTAATCCCTCGATCGCAACTATGTCATCGCTCAGTTACAAAATCGCAAAAGAATTATTGGCTTCTCAATCGCAAAAGAATTATTGGCTTCAGCACGGCAAAGACAGAAACAGTTAGAGTAATCTCCCAAATGCAATTTAGATAAATTATTACGTTTTTTTGCTATGTAGTACTTATTTTTTTAAGTATTATAAAAGTTTAAATTCACTCACTCCAAAACAACTTACTATGGCTCGCAAATCATAAATTTTCGATGGCTAAATCGTTATTGGAGAAAAAAATAATGACAGAAAAATCTAATACAGATACAATTCCTTCAGGAGTAGTCGTTCTAGTGCTGGTTTTAGCCTTTATTCTTTTACTTTCAGGAGTTCTTTATTCACTTTCTGCTGTTGGTACGATTTAAGCGAAAAAATAGTTGAGTTTTTGTAGATTGAAGACGATCGCTTTATGATTGAAGGATAGACAATTATTTTATCCTTCAATTAATTATATTCTTGATGCGATTAAACGAGGCAAAATAAGAGACGCAGCGATCGCGTCTCTAACAATTTTTTAGGAGCCAAACAGAAATTTAACTATACTACGGCAGGTTCGAGCAACTTGACATTAGAAAAACCGAATTCTCTGGTCACTGTTTGACCGTTTTCTTCGGTTTGGATAACTCGGCTAGTCAAGATGTAATATTTGCCGATTTTTTCGTAATTGTCTTCAAACTCGCTTCGTCCCGCTTTGACTTCGCCCGTCTTGGAGTCTCGGTAGATAGAATCGTAGCGATGGGAGAGATAACCTTCTCCCGTATCGTGGCTGCTAAAAGTATCGATCGTCACGACAACCCCGTGAATGTGGCGATGGACGTGACAAACTTCATTATTGCGAACCTTATAGCGATCGCCTTGCGACTTCCCGCCAACCAGAATTTCTACTGCCCCAGTTTCATCGGTATCGCCGTAGCTAAATGTATTTTTGCCATGAGTCTCTTCAAAGGTTCGGCGGATGCGGTGGATGGCGGTTTCCCATAACTGTCCGTGAATTTCTTTTTTCGCCTGTTCGTCCGCTACCTCGAATACTTCACCACTCAAGTCTGGATTGACGCGAACTTTACCGCGAAAAACCTCGTCTCCTCGCCTGAAGGTGACATCAGCCGTGTATCCGGGGAAATTTTTCTCCCAAGTATAGCGGTTTTCATAGGCGGCGCGAAATAGATCGCGGGCTTCGATTCTTTCAGTCATGCGACTCTCCTTACTTTACTATCTCTAGTTTGACCGATCGAGCTACTTAGAAAAACTATTAGCAGTTTTCACTTTTTCTTTTAAGTTTTTGGAGCGACGATCGCGCCCATAAATACAATAGTTCCCGTTTGCTCGTCTCGAATTGCGCAGAAGAAAGGGCGTTCGACAACCATTGAAAACGGGTTGCTAGGATCGGCCGAGGTAACTTGCATGCCAGCGGAAGTGACAGCCGAAGCTTCAGTCCCCTCTTCATTAACTTCTACCAAAGTTTTGTGTTTGACGCGATCGACCCTCACCGGTTCGGAAGTCAGAGCAGTAAATTCGGCTTTGGTGCCGTCGAACATTGTCTTCATCCCTAAAGCAGCCAGAGCATTTTTAAGTTCGATTTCGTATTCGAGCTTAAAGCGGGGAATTTTTACTACTCCTTTTTGATTTTGAAACTGAGATAGCCATTGATTCCAATTTTGAGCGTTTAACTGTCCTAAAAAAGCATTCAAGTTACTGTTCTGTTTGGGCAGAAAAACGTACAAGCTCAATCGTCCGCTACCGTAGGGCAAGCTAACTGCTTGAAATTGTTGGTTTTCGTAATAGCGATAATTCCCCTGACGATACATCAGGGGATGCTGTTTGGATGTCCCGTCGGAAAGATAAAACGGCTGTTGGGCAGTCTGAGTTTTATCAAACGGCTTTGTCCAGGTACCTTTGAAATAAATGGCATTAATTAAAAACATTGCGTCGTCGGGGTTGATGCGATCGACAATCTGAGCGATTTTGCCTTGCGTACTTTCTTCTACCCAAAGATTAATGATTCCTACTGCGTCGGGACTGGCAAAATCTAAGTTGGTGACTTGTGCCTGGTAGAATTGCCGAGTGTTTTTGAGAAATTGATGTCGAAAGGAAAAGCCCTGTCTTGCCCACAGAGAATTGGCGATGGAGAGCTGGACTTTGGTATCGGCGTTTTGCAAAGATCCGCGTAAAGATTGATTGGCAGCATTAATGGCTCCGAGATCTATCCCACCCAAAGCCATTGCCGTTGACATTTCCTGTTGGGTTGCGCCGCTTGCGCCATTGTAGAGCATCGATAGAGCGATCGCGACGCTAGCAGGCGAGAAAAAGACATTTTGATTTTTACTGGTTTTGACCATTTCTGAGAATAGCCTAAAGCCAAATTGGGTATTGGCACTGACCAGTTTTCCGTTGGGATTGGCTTGCTTGGGGGCTAGGGCCATGTCGCTAAATTTGAAGGAGGAATCGGGGTGGGTAGCTAGAGCCATGTTGTTTAGGCGGGAACTCAATCCGATCGAAAACGTTAATAAAGTTATCGTCCAAGTCGCGATCGCCGTTTTTTGTTTCATCGGGGGGGTTTTAAGTTGCAATATTGTTCGCTATCTCAATAATGACGCTATGGGGTAACTTTCTGACGAGAGGCTACCTTAGCAAACCTTGCCTAAGTTGGCATTTTGTCGAAAAATTCACGAAGTTAGAGGAGGACGCGATGGGACGGCGGAGTATCTCTAACCCGTACTGAAGCTATACTCGATCGCGACTCAATTCAATCGTAAACTGTTAGGAGGAAGCAACGGAGGTTATCGAAACTGTGAACTTACCGGACATTATTCAAAAAGGCGGGCCAGCTATGTGGCCCTTGCTGTTTTTATCTATTCTGGCGCTCAGTACCATTCTCGAACGCCTTTGGTTTTGGGCAAGAATGCTTCTCAAAGAAGGAGAGGTTTCTACTCGCATTCTCGAAACCGCAGCCCGCAATTGGGATCTGGCATCCAAGGTCGCGCGGGAAAACCGCAAACATCCAATCGGAGAATTGCTCTATGCGCCCCTACGCCTTTCCGAACCCGACCCAGATGTTTTTCATCTGGCGCTAGAAGCTGCCGCTGACGAACAGCTAGCCACAATGCGACGGGGAGATAAGATCTTAGAAGCAACGATTGCCATTGCTCCTCTGCTGGGGCTGCTCGGTACGGTATTGGGTCTGATTTATTCTTTAGGGGACCTACGGATTGGCGACTTGGGAACGGCTTCTACAGCTGATGTTCCCATCGGTATCGGTCAAGCTTTGTATTCCACGGCAGCAGGGCTGATCGTTGCCATTTTCAGTTTGATCTTTTATCGACTCTTTCAAGCCTTTTGGTCCAATCAAGTAAGAGTGTTTCGCAAAGCCGCAAGCGAGTTGGAATTAATTTATCGGCAGCGCTGGATGGAGATCCAGGAGCAATCTTATGCTTTCGATGTCAATGATGTTAATCTGGAAACGTCAGACCCCCTCGATAGCTAAGATATAAGGCAATATCTATAGACGATATTCTAAGAGCGAATGAAAGAATCACATTCTCGAACAAACGCGAGCCGTACTGGGGCTACCCCAATAGCCTTACGTTACTTTAGGCTGTGGCACGATCGCACGGATAATCAAGAGGTACGGATTGAAATCGTACCGCTAATTGACGTTGTTTTTTGTATCTTAATCTTCTTTATTTTGGCTGCTGTTAGTTTTTCTCGCCAGCAAGCGATCGGCTTAGATTTACCCAAAGCCAGTACCGGCAAGCCTCAGATGCGAGAAATGCTAGTCGTCAGCCTCGACGATTTGGGACAAGTCTATGTCGAACAACAACTCGTGACTAGCAATCAGCTGTTTCAAGCCCTCAAAAACTATCATCAGTATAATCCCAACGGATTAATAGTTCTTCACGCCTCCAGAAATGCTAGCTACAACGAAGTGGTTCGAGTCTTGGACATGCTGCGGGAGGTAGGCGGCAATCGCGTGGCGCTAGCGACTTTACCTGGTGAATCGGAAGCATCGGAAGCAATACAAGGAAATTTGACTCCTAACTTCAACAACAACTTGCCTTCGGGAACGAATTTGCCCGGAGGTTCTCCCTATTCTCTGCCGCCGAACTTGCCTCCTTCTACGCCCAATTCTGGGTTGGGCAACTCTCAATCCAATCCCTATGCTCCCTCCGTTCCTAGCTTACCCAGTCCCCCCAATACGACTCACGGCAGAAACAATTAATTTGGGAGCCGGGGAAAAACAGTCGCTAAGAATTGATCCGACAAGCCAGTAATTGTTCTTCTAAAGCAGCAATGCGATTGTAGGCAGCCGTCAACTGGGCTGTCAGCCGTCGGATCTGAATATCCGAGGACAAGGTTTGCCCGCTTTCGGAATTGAGACGGAGTCGCTCTTCGCCATCATCAACGAGAATATCTTTGTGATCCGTCAGCGACTGAAAGTGTCCGTTAGTTTGAGATAACGAACTTCTGAGAGAATTTTTGCTCGGAAAATTCGCCAGTTCGTTCTCTGGCAATTGTTGCCTCTCCAGAATTAGAGTAGAGATGCGATCGCTAATGCGTTCGACAAGTTCGTGCAGTCGATCGACTTTACGATCTAGATCGAAAATTTGTTGTTGTAGCGTATCCATAAAATTACCTGGCTATATTAAGTTCTTTGTTTCCCATCCTATGAGCATCACAAAAAAAACTGATAGGATTCCCGATTCATTTAACTATTGCTTCACCACTCTTAATTAAAGGCTTCAAATTCTATGGAAATCAGTCGTATTCTTCGATCGTTTTTGGCAATTAACTGCCAACGGAGTTTTTGGAGTTATTGAAGAAGAACGGGAATTTTGCTTATATAGCAATAATGGTCAAAATATATTTATTTTTTCGCTTTTTTCAACGCATAACCGCTTTGTTGTCTGGCAATTTACCAAGTGTTTTTTTGAGTAGTAAAAATCGATCGCATTGGGTCTATGCTTAGCCGTCGCTCCTTTTTAGTCGGTACGGGAACAATAGCACTCGCGCAATGCTTGGCTGGATGTAACAATCGGCAAACAGCCTTGCAAATTTTGCTGCTACAAGGAACTATCCCGCCGCAGCTAATTGGGTCATTTCATGGGCAAATAGATCGCGAAAAAGCATTTTCCTTCAAACCAGAGGCTCAACTCAAAGATCTCTTTGATTTGCTAAGAATTTGGCAGCAAAAACCTCAAAATCAGTCAGCGTGGTACGATAGAATGCCTGTGATTGGCAAGGAGACACCTACTAGCGCCGATTTAGTAACTTTGGGGGACTATTGGCTGGAGAAGGCAATTGTTGAACAATTAATTCGACCGTTAAATGTCAACGATCTAACCGGATGGCAGCGATTACCTACTCGCTGGCAGGCATTGGTAAGGCGAAACGAGCAAGGGATGCCCGACGAACGAGGTCAAATTTGGGGCGCGCCCTATCGTTGGGGCAGCACTCTGATTGCCTATCGCCAGGAGGAGTTTGAGAAGTTAGGTTGGTTGCCCACGGATTGGGGAGATTTGTGGCGAGAGGAATTGCGCGATCGCATTTCTCTTTTAGACCAACCGCGAGAAGTTATCGGTCTGACGCTCAAAAAACTCAAGCATTCCTACAACAGCCAAGATTTGAACAAAATTCCCAACCTAAAATCGGAGCTATTGTCGCTGCACCGACAGGTAAAATTCTACAGTTCAGATCGCTATCTCCAGCCTTTGATTTTAGGCGACACTTGGCTTGCCGTGGGGTGGTCTAGCGATATCCTCGCCCTAACAGAGCGCTATCGAACTATTAAAGCAGTCATTCCGCGATCGGGTACCTCTCTTTGGGCAGATATATGGGTACAGCCTGCCTCTGTACAAGAAACTAGCGATCGCACTTCTCTATTAAAGCAGTGGATTGATTTCTGTTGGCAAACTCAGTCAGCCAATCAAATTTCTCTGTTTACCAATGCTGCCTCCCCAATCGTACTCAACCTTAAAGCCGACGAATTGTCTAAAGACATCCGTAAAAATCCTTTGCTGCTAATCGAACCTCAAATTTTAGACAAGTGCGAGTTTCTCTATCCCCTTCCCGCTCAAGTCCAGAAGGAATACGAGACTCTCTGGCGGCAGGTGCGGGAGACTGGAAGACAAGGAGACAGGGGATCGGGCAAATCTGACTGATAACGATATTAGTAGTGCGAGCATCTTGCTCGCGAAGTGCTTAAAAGCAAGCAAGACGCAAAGAGCCAAGAAGCTTTCGCGATCGCAAATATCAATTAAAATTACTGCATGGTGCCGAAACCCAATCGCCAATTAGAAACTTTTTGTGCTACAGATCGTCATTCTTGGCGAGAATGGTTGGAGAGAAACCATCGCACCTCTGTCGGTGCATGGCTAATCTACTACAAAGTAAAAAGTGGAAAGCCGAGCGTTCGATATAGCGAAGCGGTAAAAGAAGCCTTATGCTTTGGCTGGATTGACAGTAAAGTCAAATCCCTCGATCGAGAACGCTATATGCAAGTATTTACACCCCGAAAACCAAAAAGCGTCTGGTCAAAATTAAATAAATAAGCAATATATTGAAGAACTTATAGAACAAGGGTTGATGACTGAGGCTGGTCTTGAAAAAATTGAGGCGGCAAAACAAGATGACTCGTGGAACGAGTTAGATGCGCTCGAAGCGTTAATTATTCCGGCAGACTTAAAGCAAGCCTTAGAAGCTAACAAAACCGCTAACAGGTATTTTGAGGCATTGAGTAACTCATCGAAAAAAAAATATACTCTTTTGGATTGAAAGTGCTAAACGTCCGCAGACGAGGTTGAAAAGAATTGAGCAAACCATAAACTCGGCAGCGCAGAACCAAAATCCATTGACACGATGACAGCGATCGCAACTTCTTCAGAAATTTTGCGATCGCGACTCAAGGTAATCTTGATAATAGGTTTGCAGCAAGTTTTCCAATTGCTCTTGGGGGCAGCACTCGATTAGCGCTTCAAAAGCCTCTAGCAATTTTGCCGCACTGTCTCCCAAAAACGGACTCAATCCCCAAACATCCTGTACCCAGTCCTGTGGGTTTTCCTCCTCAAAAATCAAACGTTCTAGGAGCTGCTTTGCTTCTGCTTTCGAGATCGACATAGCGCTTATCCGTTGCTAGAGAAAAAGGCTTTCGTAGTGGTATCCTATCAAATCCTCAATGGGATTCGTCCGAACTGGTAATCGGCAAAGCCGAGGCAGAAGCTGCCTCCAGCTGGCGGGAGAACGTCGGTAACTCGTCACTGATAACTGGTTCGGGTAAATAGTCACGGAGTACTTTCTGCGTCTCGGCTAGATCGCTTGCTAAACCAATCTGATGTCGTTCGACCACTCCCAATACCTTGCGAAGATTATCTCGTTCTACCACGGGCAGCAAATACAGCCCCCTCGCTTCCATTCTTACCAAAACTTCATTAACGGGTTCGTCCTCGTGAGCGTAGAGAACTTCCTCGATACAAATCTCTCGGAGTGGTTGCTCGATAATGCGATCGATTGGATGGAGTTCTGCGGACGGCTCTTTGATTGGGAGAACGAGCCTGCGCTTGATATCAGCCAGCGAGATAATTCCTGCGAGCTGCTGCATCTCATCAAGCACTAAAGCCGTATGACATTTATTCTGACACATGATCTGACCTGCCTCTAATAAAGACATAGAAGCGGGCAAGCCTAAATAAGAGTGCCCCATAACTAAGGCAGTCGGTAAATGCTCTAAAGGCTCTTGTTCTTCCTGCTTTTCCAAGTTCACTCCCATTTGTTGCAGTTTGAGATCTGGGAGCGACTGGCTCGATTTCAAGCGCTCGACTATCCAAACGCTAACTCCCACCGCAGTCATCAAAGGAAGAATGATGAGGTAGTTTTGGGTCAACTCAAATAGGAGAATAATCGCCGTCAGAGGAGCTTTGGCGCTGCTAGCTAACACGGCTGCCATTCCCACCATCGCATAGGCAGCGGTCGGGGCAATCTCAACTGGTAGTGCTAGCGTCAAGATATTGCCATAAATCGCTCCCAAACAAGCTCCCAAAAACATGGCGGGAGCAAAAATTCCTCCCACCAAACCACTGCCCAAACAAATTCCCGTCAGGAGCAATTTGAAGAGTAACAGCAGGCACAGCAGCGGCAACGAATAGGATTCTTTTCCTTTGAGAATGACCTCTATCGTTCCATAACCAACGCCGAGAACTTGAGAAAATTGTAGGGCTACCAAACCGACACAAGCTCCTCCAATAACGGGTTTTATCGCCTCAGGAAGTTTTCCCAACCAAACCAAGCCAGGAACTTTTCCTTGAAAACTCGCTTGAAAAAATTGAATTCCCCATACGAAAAGCATAGAAACAAGACTAGCCAATAAGCCCAATCCCAAGTAAAGGAGCCATTCCCAGTTACTCAAAACCTGATAGGGAGGGAGATCGAAAGCCGGACGCGCCCCCATACAGATCCGAGCAATGACTGCCGAGACGACGGCTGATAAGAGAATTAGACTGGCGGCTGGGGTGGTGAAGGTGGTTCCCAATACGACTTCTAGAGCAAAGAAAACCCCAGCAATGGGCGCGTTGAATCCTGCCGCTAACCCTGCGGCTGCCCCGGCACCGAGCAGAAGTCGATAGCGTTCTTTAGAGACTTGAAAGACCTGTCCTAAGATGATGCCGACGTTAGCACCAATTTCGACACTGGGACCTTCCGGTCCTAGAGAAGCGCCCGTTCCTAGCGAAACGGCTGCTGCTAGCATCTCGATCGCGGGTCGTAGGGGGGAGAGCGGCTGCACCCTCGTGTCGCTCAGCAAAGCTAATAATCCCTGCCCGAAGAACTCTGAAAACTGCCATCGCATCAACCCGACCAAGCATCCGCCTAAGATGGGAATGAAGGCTACCATCCAAGCTCCCCAGGGCGAAATATAATCGAGTAGCTCGTTAAAAGCTAGGGTTTGAAACAGAGCGATTAGATGATGGAAGAGGATCAGCGCCAGTCCCGTGCTGCCGCCAATAAACAGAGCAGAAATCAACACCAGGACTTCTGGCGACGGTTGCAAGCGATTGAGAAAACTGGTTAAGCGATCGGATAGGGAAACTGGCTTGGGCGTTGGCGGGAGAAGAACTTTGGATTCGGGCAGGGCAGTAGTCATTTAAAGTAAAGAAGGCAGGCAGCTTGGAATTCAAATTTGTCCGAGGGGAGATGGGAATTATCCGATCGTAGAGAACCACCGCGCGATCGCCGGGTTTCTCATTTTAAATTTTGCAATATTTAGATTGAACCTTAAAAGTTTCAGTCTTAGAAATCCTAATGACTTCGCGCTCGACTTTGGGGGTAGCTTGACGCACCCGCATCGTCAGATTTCGAGCGATCGCTCTGGGCAGGCATTAAATTTCCTAGTCTTTTTCTACTGTACCCGGTTTTTCCGCGATCGGTAAACGGTTACAACTTTTGCAGGGATTGCTAAATGTCTAAGCCGTATACTCTATCACCAATTGATTCTTACCCTGTCGGCACAAATTTGAGTCTCGATTGTCTTTTTCATAAGCTCTCAAGTTCCGGGATCTCTATTATTCCCTCGCTAACTAACACTGAAGATCCCCCAACTCGAATTTCTTTGATTTGGTTATTTTCTTTATCAGCCTCCACTTGAAGAATGCTAGGTCTTCCCATCTCGAAACCTTGCTCGACAACCCATTTTAAAGTTCCATCGGTTAGGGGATGACGAGTTCCTAAATAACCTGCCAGCGCAGTTGCAGCCGAACCTGTAGCGGGATCTTCTTGGATCCCAAATCCCGGATCGAACATTCGCGCCCTAATGTCCGATCCCTCTAGCTCTGGATCGTAGCAAAAGGGATAGACTGAGGATGTCCAGTAGTTCGACAGCAATTGTTGCCAGCGTTCTCGATTCAGTTTCACTCGTCCTAGTGCCTCGCGATCGCGCAAGGGAATAAACAGAAACGGTAAGCCACAGGAAACCGCTTGCGGATAATCTTCTCCATTGAGCAAATCAGAGATTTCTAGAGACAGCATTGAGGCAAGTTCGGCAATAGGAGGCGATTCGGAACCAAATTGGGGCAATTGTGAGGCAGTCAGTTCGCTATAGATAGGTTTACCTGCTTCGGCACGAATTTTCACCGGAACCATACCGATGCCTTCTTCAAAGATGACTGTTGTCACTTCGCCTTGCAGCGCGATTTCTCCAATGGCACTGAGAATGTAAGCCGTTCCTACGGTAGGATGACCTGCAAAAGGAATTTCAGTAGCAGGCGTAAAAATTCGCAGGCGGCGAGTGCCTTGGGAAGTTTCGGCAGGAAGGACAAATACGGTTTCTGAGAGGTTAAATCCCTTCGCTACCCGTTGCATTTGCTGGGCGTTCAATCCTTGTGCATTGGGAAGAACGGCTAAAGGATTGCCGCCAAAGATGCGATCGGTAAAAACATCGGCTGTGTAAAATTTATGGCGCATAACTTTCTCCTGTCACTTTATCTCGTTTTGGAGAAGTGAGTAACTTAAATAAATGTTCGTAGAGCTATATGCTCGACTGACAAGAGGAATAAAGTTTTATTGTAAGTCAAATTTTCACAAAAAATCGCAGAGATTAGGGAATTTGCTGTAATTAATAAAAAAATCTGTGAAAATATAAATGTTAATCGATCTTGCTTCTTCTTGTTTTTAACCGATAACTTCCAAGCTAACCTTACCGTTACCTGTAACCGAGCGCAGTCTCATGTCTTCGATCGAGTTTTCTGCCAGAAAGCAGACTGAGTTATTTGACCTATTAAAGCAGCGTCAATTTAGCGGTCAACTATTGCTAGCTGACTCGAAACAACGACGATGGACTTTTTATCTATCCGCAGGTCGTATCATCTACGTTGGTGGAGGCATCCATCCTACCAGGCGATGGCAAAGAAATTTAGTCCTAGCCGCTTCGCATATCCCTGAGATTCCCGCTCATCCTTCGATCTGGCAAAGAGTTTTAGAAAAAAATGCTCCCGAAAGCCTTCGGTTTGGCTGGGAGTATCAGCTATTATGCTTTTGGGTAGATCGACAAGAGCTGACTTTCGAGCAAGCCACCAAGACAATCTGGTTCGATCTAGTAGAAGTCTTATTCGATCTAAATCAGGTAGGGGAAGTTTCGTTCAAATTGCGCGAGGATAAGTTGCTTTCTGCTAGATTAGTAGCTATTGAAGCTCAAGATGCGATCGCGATTGCCGAGAAACTTTGGCTGGCTTGGCAAGCAGCTAGCGCCACAGAGTATTCTCCTCACATGGCATTGGCAATCGAACATCCAGAAAAACTTAGGCAATATTTTTCAGATCGCCAATATCAATCACTGCTCGAACTGGGTAACGGACAAAATACTCTACACGATTTAGCCGTTCGACTCAAGCGAGAAGTCGTTACTATCATCCGTTTATTTTTGCCCTACATCGCCTCGGATTTGATGAAACTAATCGACATTCCCGATTTACCCCCACCAGTTTGCCTACCCATGTTGCCACAATTTGTCTCATCGGCAACACCAACTCAACAGCCGTTGATTGCCTGCGTCGATGATAGTCCTCTGATTTGTTATTTTATGGAAACGATCGTCAAACAAACCAATTGTCGGTTTATCGCGATCGATGATTCCCAGCAAGCCATCAAGATTTTGTCAAATTGCCGACCGGATCTCATTTTCTTAGATTTAGTCATGCCCAAAGCCGACGGCTATGAAATTTGCACTCAGTTACGCAAGCTTCCCATGTTTCGCCGCACTCCTATTGTCATTCTGACTGGCAACGATGGAATTATCGATCGCGTTAAAGCTAGGCTTGTAGGCGCTTCGGGTTTCATCAATAAACCAGTCAAGTCAGAGATAGTTATAGGCATCCTCCGCAAGTATTTCAAAACAATTGTCGGGCAATCGCTCCTCGATCCGGACGACGAAGTTAAATATAGAGGTCGTCCGGTGAGATAGTAGGGAAGCACAGCCGCGCGCCCGTACAGTTATGAGTACAGTTATAAAATGTAGTGCGGGTATCCTACCCGCGCCCGCTTCTCTTGACAATCGCATTCGGGCTATGGTAGTAACCTTGCAATCGGGTTGGGTGTGAAATCCTCTGTACGGGACAAAAAACAGGGTGAAGGTTGCCAACCGTTACAGAAAAAGGGTTTCATAGAAAGCTATTAGACAATTCCTGAAACCCTATGAACCAGATTAACCCAATGCGACAAACTTTAAAACCCCATCTTGACTAGCATGGCGCGCGTCTGAACTTATCCGCTGGTCCCGATATTTTTGTATTTTTTATGAAAAGGCGATCGCTTGTTAACTCAAAACTCGAAGTTGTGAAGTTGAGCGAAGAAGTAGCAAGGCGCATCATCAGTAGAAATAGTGGTTAAAGAACTAGCGAGTACCTAAATTGCCTAATCAAAAACCAGAATAATGGTAAAGCCGATTTCAATTGTTGCCTATTCTCAATGTCTTTTGATAACCTCTGCAAGCTGCTATCGGAAAAATATCCTGCTAACTTCGCCAATTGGATTTTAGGTACACCCCAAACAACCGTCCAAGTCCTCAAAACCGAATTGAGTATTGAACCGATACGCGCTGATTCGGTTACCTTTTTGCAACTACAAGAACGGCTCTTTTACACCTGGAATTTCAAACCAAACTGGAATCAACGCCGCCCTTACCTTTACGGATGCTGGATTACTGGGTGCGATTGTATCGCTTATATCGTCTACCAGTTACCCAGGTTGTTGTCTTATTACTTCTCCCCCGCCAGAAACAGTCATCGAAACATCCTTTCACATTGAAACCACCCATCACGAATATAGGGTAATGCGCATGTGGGAGGAAAACCCAGAAATCTTCTTCAACGAGGAGGTATTGTTACCATTAGCACCGCTTGCAGCGACCAAGCAACCGCCAATTTTGCTGCAACAAGTTGCACAACGAATTAATCAACTTGCCGTGGAGAAGCGGGCAAAAATTTCCGCTGCTAAAACTTCGGATAACATAATTTTTTTGCTCTGTCTGCGTTCTTCTCTCTGCGTCTTTGCACGCTGCGTCTTTGCACGAGATATTATTCTTTTGATATTATTCTTTTGCCTGCAATCGCCTCACTAAATCGTAAAATGGTTCCCAATTATCTTCATAAGCAATGGGTTCCCATACTGATTCGATCGCGGGTCTGAGCAAAGCCGTTTTGGGATTATAATATCGCAAGCGATCGCCGATTTTTTTCATCTCATCAACAGGCAATTGATTTAAAGTCTGATGATATAATCTTCGCCAATTTTCCCAGTCTGCTTTTGGCAATTTAAGATTTTCTAAAATGAGCGAACTATCCTCTCGCCATCCATAATTAAACTGCTGGGATAGCTCAAAAAAGAAATCATGATAACCTATTTCAGTTTCTTTGAGAATCTCAATGGTTTTCTCTAATAACTCTTTTGATTCTGGCGTCGATAAATTATCGAATCCTAATTTATTCATCATCAACTGATGATAATAAATGTAATAATACTCATCAAATAATGCTAAACCCTTCTCTAACTCAGAAAGTGGAATTACCATCGATAAAGAGACTTGAAGCATTTCGAGATTTAACCGACAAATATAGGGTTGATTGCCGTAACTATAGCGTCCGCCATAATCGAAATAGGCAGCAGTAAACAATGGATTATAGGTGGGAATAAATGCATAGGGACCGTAGTCAAAACTTTCCCCGGTAATCGACATATTATCTGTATTCAATACCCCATGACAAAATCCTGCTGCCATCCATTGCGCAACTAATTTTGCTACTCGCTTAACTAATGCTGCATAAAATTCAACATAGCGATTCTCTGAGTTAGCAACTTCTGGATAGTAACAATCGATGACGCGATCGAGTAGTGTATGCATTAAATCGCGACGTTGGATGTAACGCAATCGTTCAAAAGTACCAAATCGAATGTGAGAACGACTCATGCGAACCATCACTGACGAACGAGTCGGAGACGGTTCGTCTCCTCGCCATAATGCCTCTCCCGTTTCAACCAAACTTAAACAGCGAGACGTATCTACGCCGAGATAATGCAATGCTTCTGCCGCCAAAACCTCTCGAATGCCACCTTTGAGAGTTAATCTACCATCGCCATTTCTCGAATAGGGAGTTCTCCCCGAACCTTTCGTCCCAAAATCATATAATTGACCGTCAATGCCACGTACTTGTCCGTAGAGAAATCCCCTGCCGTCTCCTAGAAAGGGATTATATTCCCCAAACTGATAGCCATGGTAGCGCAGTGCCAAAAAAGGACGAATCCCCTGAAATTTTCCAAATGCTTCAATAAAGTGAGAATCATGAACGGACTCGGGATTTAATCCCAACTTAGGTAATAATTGGTCGTTGCGGAAGCGAAGAATGTGCTGGGGAAATTCTGCGGCAGAAACTTCATCAAAGTAGTCGTCTCCCAGCAATTCTAAGGCAGGTTCGTAATCGAGATTGAGAAAAGGATTGGGGGATGTTTGCGTCATCTGATGAGTTAAGAAAGTTAGCAACCTTTATATACCCTAACCCAGACGCGATCGAAAAAAATTATTTCCTTAATTCCTCTGCAACCTCTCAGTGTCAATCCAGAATTGTTGCACTGCATCATTAAAAGAACAACTAGCCTTTCAAAAAATAATGGGGGACAAATTCACAAAAAACACTCGCCCGTCGGAAGTTTTAACTTCCTGATTCGGTTCGACAATTGGATCGCCGATTTGCCAAGGGCGCTCTCGATTGGCCACGATCGAGAGATGGCGTTCGCTCCGGTTCGTATCTGAGGAATTCGGTTTCGGAATCTCGATGGCAGCTCCCGAGCGATCGAACCCAGAATTAGGACTCAAAGGAAGCCCGCCAGACCCGACATAGGTTAAAGTCTCCCTTCCCCTGGCATTGGTACGATTGAAACAACTGGTAGCGACACAAGGTACGAACAAGGTACGAAAAAGTATAATCCCGTGCCCAATTTTAAAAGCCAAAGCCAAGATCGATTTGCTTTGCGTTTAGGAGTGGTGGATAAGACAACGAACTCTTGAGAGGGCATGCGCTCGTACTCTCTAACCCGACTCTAACCAGACTCAACAACTTCAGATCTCCCATGTCTTCTCCCAAGTCTTATAATGTCATTGCCACCCCGTCAGATGAAATAGCCCTGCGTAGCGACTATGGATTACCAACAAAACCAAATAGTTTGGCAAAGCCGCCCAGTATTGCGATGATTAGAGCGACAAATACCCCACGATTGACAAAATCGACGCTATCAATTCGTTTGCTTAATCCATCGACTTTTTCATCAAGGGCATTAATTTTTCCGGTCAATTTGCCTTCTAATCCGGTTAGCTTCTCTTCTAGTCTGGCTTGCCCTATTTCCATCTTGTTAAGCCGTTCGTCCATCTTGTCGAATTTTGCCTCGAACTTTGCATCCATCTTGTCCAGCTTCTGGTTAATTTGTTCGAGCGCTTTGCTTAGTTCGGTCGTAACCTGTATCGGTGTGTCGGACATTTTGCTAAACTCCTGTTAGATGCAAAAATCTCTAGATCTCCCCTGGCTACCACCAGGGAGTTGTCTTAAATTATCCGCGAGATTCCCTCCGGTACGCTACGCGTTCGCCACGCCGAAATGTGCCGCTGCTTCCTTCCAGCTATTTGGATACATCCATTGCAAATATTCGACTCACGGTTCGCTTAAATTAAAAATACTTAAGAAATTAAAATCATCCCATGATTGTGCAACGCCTCTTTGCAAGCTCTCATCCATTCTTCGTGTTGAAGTGGATAGAATTTTCCTTGGATTTTTTGCATTTTTTCCCATGACGATAAAGACTGTGTGCGATCGCTGTTTGGAGAACGAGCGATCGCGGTTAGATTAATCAATCAAAAACTCAGCAGGGATTTTGCCTTTAAGTTAAGCGTTAACTTTCTCAACAAACGCTTTCCCCCATGCCTTAATTTGCTTGGCAGTGTCTTGAGCCAAGTCAAATAGTCCATCAACAATGACATGATGTTCGCCATTGCGATCGGCTTTCAGTGCAGCCTTAATGTCGCTGGCGTAATCTCCTGCTAGCTTTTGAGCTTGTTGCTCGTCTTTCCCTTGACGTTCCCAACCTTCTAACTTGTCTAGCTCTTGGCAGGTTTTGTCTTTGTGCCAAAGGTAAAATGGGGTTCCGTCCTTTAAAGGAGTAGATTGGTCAATTCCATCCGATAAAGCTGCTGTAGGACTTTTGTTAATTTCCTCTTTTAACCCTAATTGAGTTAGAGCTTTTCTACTGCGATCGCGCTTTTTCCGTATATCAGCCCTAGTTCTTTTTGGTTTTTCCAATTTTCCAAGTAGCTTTAAACTTGTTTTTTGATTTGCTCATCGTCTTTTCCTTAAAATATTTGTAATCGATTACTTTTTCAAGGATCGGCAAAGGCAATCCGCGTCTTTTTTTGTGCCTTCCAGCTTTTCAATTGTCAGATTTATACATCGCTTTGGGAAGTACCCTTGCCAATCGGTGGTAAGTTGGTGGTAAGTTAATGTTTGAGAATAGCGATTGCTGTATTCAATTTTAGTTAATTTACAAGAATCGACTCAAATCGAACTCTTCGTTGGTTGCTTCTTCCTCAAATCTCTCCTCACTCAAAATTAACAACAAGCGGTCTGTATAATCTACGGCGCCTCGCAACTCGTCCCGTAATTTTTCTAATCCTCCATTGGCATATTCTTCAAAAATTTGCACTCGTTGTTCCTCTGCATTTAGGTCATGAGTTGAGAGAATTTGCGGATCTTTTGTTTGAGCGATCGCGAGTAACTTAATTACGGTATCGTATCCTCTAGAAATAAAAATTTCTAAGCTAATCGGTGCGGGTTCCGTATTAGAAATAGTTACTAAAGGCACTCGCTTATTATATTTTGCTCCTAAAGCAGCTGCAAAGATGATGGCATCGGCATAGGTTTGAAAAGGTCCCTTGGCACCATTAAAATCGACTAATGCTTTTACCAATTCTGCTTTCTCTTTTGCAATTCTAATTCTTGGTAGTGCCATTTTTTAGCTTATTATTAGCGATCGCGTTTAAAATTTATTATGGCGCGATTTTAAAGTCAGTTCTATAAAGATACGATGAAATCTCCAAAGATTCTTATTTCTAGTATCGCGATCGCACTCTTAATTTTACTCCTGGGACTTCTCAATTTTACCTACACCCCAGCAATCGTTGCTAGTAATAACCCCAGTGCTTATTATCAACAACGTGCCTTCCACAGTCGCGATGGCATTGGCAAGTTTTATCTGGGACGAGAAATTGCTAAAGTCATGGGGCACCAGGAAATGTTATGGTTAGAACGCCCTAGTAGAGAACTTCAAGAACAACCCAAGAAAGTTATCGAAGCGCTGAATTTAAAACCGACTGATGTCGTTGCAGATATCGGTGCGGGAACGGGATATTTTAGCTTTCGCATAGCATCTTTAGTTCCCCAAGGCAAAGTCTACGCCGTGGATATTCAACCCGAAATGCTGGACGTTCTTAACTTCCTAAAAACTGAGAATCGAGTGACTAATGTCGAGACAGTTTTAGGCAGCGTTAGTACCCCTAATTTATCCCCTAATAGCATCGACTTGGCGTTGATGGTCGATGCCTATCACGAATTTGAATATCCCAGAGAAATAATGGAAGAA
This sequence comes from Pleurocapsa sp. PCC 7327, assembly GCF_000317025.1. Taxonomy (NCBI): domain Bacteria; kingdom Bacillati; phylum Cyanobacteriota; class Cyanophyceae; order Pleurocapsales; family Pleurocapsaceae; genus Pleurocapsa; species Pleurocapsa sp. PCC 7327. Next base: position 4,787,440 of record NC_019689.1, read on the forward strand.
ATAGTCAAGGCACTCAAAAGGAATGGCAGAGTGGTTTTAGTCGAGTATCGCCGCGAAAATCCTTTAATTCCTATTAAAGCTCTCCATAAAATGACTCAAAATCAAGTTAAAAAAGAAATGAATGCTGTTGGTTTGTCTTGGAAAGAAACCCAAGAATTTTTACCCCAACAGCACTTTATGGTATTTAAAAAAAAAACAAAGGACAAATGACTAATGAGAAAACTAACTAGTCACCTCTGCCATTTCAATTACTCTTTCTTCGATATCTTTGACTAGAAAATTAAGCGGTTTTTCTCGGCGTACTTTAAATTTTAAACGTCTCGACTGTACGCGCAATAAAATTTGTTCTAAACAATCGCGATCGAAACAAACGTGCCGTTGACAATTTTTCTTGCCGTAACTCGCACCAGAGATAATATGTAATTGAGTATTTTTTTTCAATTGATACCAGAGTCCTTCCGTACTATTGTAGCGGGGACTATTCGTCGTTCTAGTAGGGCTGCTGGAAAAATAGAGCGGGTCAGCGCCTGCGGTGCCTAAAGTTTGTTCGTAATTATAGTAATAATGTAAAGGAACGTCTGCCACGGGCAAATTTAACAACCCTTCGTAAAACTCCTTAGCAACATCGAGGTCGGAAACCATGATCGTGTGAACTTTTGGCGCGCTAGTGAGAAACATCCACATCGCGATCGCATATGCCACTAAGAGCATTACCATGATGCCCTGAGTAGAAAAAACACTATCGATGGGCAGAAAAGCACCGAAATAAGGAGAAACAAACATAATAGCAGTCATTCGATCTGAGACTTTTTATCCTAGAGTTTAGACTAACCTCATGGTAGCTAACAGAGATCTAATTATAGATTAGCTTATCTAAATAGCTCCATAAACTGGCACTGCTGCGCCGCGAATGTCTTTAGCTGCATCTGAAGCCAGAAAGCAGATTGTTTCTGCCAGCGATTCTGCCTTGACCCATTGTGACGCTTGTGTTTCTCCCATTGCTTCGCGGTTGGCAGGCGTGTCGATAACGCTAGGAAGAACGACATTTGCGGTAATATTCGTCTCCTTGGTTTCTTGCGCGATCGCTTGCGTCAGCGCCACAACCCCGGCTTTAGAGGCACAGTACGCCGCCAATTGAGCACCTGGTTGCACAGCTCCCCTCGATCCGATCGTAATGATTCTCCCGTAACCGTGTCTCCGCATTGCTTTCAAGCAGTGCTTGCAAACGAGAAAAGTAGTATTGAGATTGAGATCGAAAGAAGCTTTCCAATCATCAAAGCTAAATTCGTCTGTCCTTCCCATCGAGAAACCGCCAACGAGATGAATCAAGACATCAACTCGTCCGAGATCGTTGACTAGCTTGGCTACGACGGATTCGTCATTTAAGTTGGCTTTGACAAAACGAATGCGATCGAAATCAGCAGCAGACATTCTTTCCTTAAGACGAGCAACGCCGCTTTCACTGCGATAGGGAATCGTAACCTGTGCCCCAGAAGCAACTACGGTTGGCGTTACTCCCAGTCCCAAACCGCCAGTGCCGCCCGTGAGTAAAACTTGTTTGCCTCTCATGACTTAGGAATTCCAGAAATCTTTATATCGACAGAACATGAGATAAAAGAGAAAATAGAAGTTAAACCAGGTTAATTTAACTATAGACTATTAGATTAGCTTTTTAAGGAATACATTGTCATTGACATGCAGTCAATACAGTTTATTAAAGGGTAAGAGTACTGCATTTAAGAAGATTCCATCAAAAGTATTTCATCATGCTTGTCTGTCCCCAATGTCAGTTTGAAAATCCAAACAACAACAAGTTTTGCCAAAGATGCGGAACCTCTCTAACGCATAAATCCTGTCATGAATGCGGCACGGGCGTTTCGTTTAGCGCCCAGACCTGCCACAAGTGCGGTGCTTTTACTGGAACGGTATGGTTGGTAATTATTGTAGAACGAGGGGAACAGAAGCAACAAAATCTTGGCGAGTATCTGGATTTAGGGAGGCGCTATCGACTGATGTCGGGCGAGGGAGGCGCTTTGAGTCAAGTAAGTAACTCAAAATCTCTCCATAAGCGGTTTCAAGGCAAAGTCCTAGACTGCCAGCCCTTGCAAAAATCTGTCTTGGGCATTCTCCTGGAGCAGCAAGCAGAATTTTTAGAAAATTCTCAAGAGAATTCTACAGGCGAGCGGGTATCGGAAGCGGCTCTTTGGCAGCGAATCGGCATTCCAGAACTGGCTCTGCCTTATTTGACCCTCAAAGACTCTATCGCCGCCGTACCTACTATTCACGATGCTTGGCACGAAGAAAAGAAAGAGGTAATTTTGCTATCGGATCGTTCCGATTGGCAGTTACTTTCCGAACAGTGGCGGGAGGGACGACTCCCTTTAGAAGAAACGATTTCTCGGCTGACGGAAATGGCAACCCTTTGGGAACTTCTGTCTCAAGTCAATTGCCAGCAAAGTTTGTTAGTCGAGAGCAATTTACGGAGCGCTAAAGAGCAAACATTTGGATTGGAGCAACTCTACCAAACTCCTCAAAATACCCAACTAACGCTGCAAGATTTGGGCGGAGTGTGGCAGAAGCTATTGCAGCAATCCGAGTTAACCAAGTTCGAGCCGCTAACTCAACTGTTAAACGAACTCGCTAGCGGCGCGATCGCGACCATAGAGCAACTTCAACTCAAACTTCAGGCGTTGCATCGACATGCCACCGAAGCTAGGGGTCGGAGACGTACCCCTCCTCGACAGCCTTTACCGGTTAAGAGAAGGAATGGAGATAAGGTTTCGGCATCGGGCGATCGCTCTCAAAATAACGACGCAGATTTGTCAGTTATCCCCTCTAGTTCCCAAACTGCCCCTAGCGGCGATCGCGAACTGGAGGAGGCGGTTGAACGCTCTTCTACCATGGCGCCAAGGGGTTCGTCATCGGGCGATCGCGAACCGACGTTTTCCGGCACTCAAGCCGCCGTACAAGCTCAAACGACGGTTAAATCTCCCCTCCAAAGCGCTTCATTGGATGAACCAACGACCGATGAACTGGTACTCGCCTCTGACGAAGACGAGGATAGCTTCGATAGCGCTTCGATGAGATCGGTCGGACAAATGACCGAAGGAGAAGATTTATCGACTGCCGTTCTGCCAATGGAGTTGCAGAGCCTTGCCGATGCAGGATATACCGATCGCGGTCGCCAACGACACCACAATGAAGATTTCTTCGGGTTGAAGTCGCAAGTCAAGAAACAACTGAGCAGCCGAGGCAAGAAATGTCAGGCTCGCGGTTTATACATTGTCTGCGACGGGATGGGAGGACATGCAGCCGGAGAAGTGGCCAGCGCCATGGCAGTTGAAACCCTACAACGCTATTTTATCGCTAATTGGCAAGACGATTTGCCCGATCGCGAAACGATAGAGAAAGGCGTGTTGCTTGCCAACCAAGCGATTTTTAACGTCAATCAAAAAAATGCTCGTTCTGGCAACGGACGCATGGGGACGACGCTGGTTATGGCATTGGTACAAGATACGAAAGTAGCGATCGCTCATGTCGGAGACAGTCGCATCTATCGCGTCAGTCGCAAAGGAGGTCTAGAACAATTAACAGTCGATCACGAAGTCGGACAACGAGCCATTCAAGGGGGGGTCGATCCTAACATTGCCTATGCGCGTCCCGATGCCTACCAGTTAACCCAAGCCCTCGGTCCCCATGGCAGTAAATTTATTCAACCCGATATTCGCTACCTCGATCTCCAGGAAGATACGTTATTGCTGCTGTGTTCTGACGGTCTTTCCGACAATCACCTGATCGAAACCCATTGGCAAACCTACTTGATCCCTCTAATTAGTGCTAACAACAATTTAGAAAAGGGACTGCGCAAGCTGATCGATTTTGCCAATCAACACAACGGTCACGACAACATCACTGCCATTCTTGTCAGAATGAAAGTACGACCCTATCTGGGAGGTGGCACTTGGTAATTTATCTAGCCTCATGATCGTTCTAAGTCTTTTAAATCCTGAAACCCATCAGCCTTTGCAAAAGTGGAGTTTCTCTGGAAAATCCGCCATCCGTATCGGTCGCCATCGCGATAACGATATAGTTCTGGCGCAATTTTTAGCCGTTTCTCGACATCACCTCGAACTCCAGCGACTCGAAGAGTCTTATACTAATTCGAGATGGCAGTTAATCAGTTACGGCTCGAACGGGACGTTTGTCAATGGCAGACTTGTCTCCCAAACTATTCTCAAAGATTCCGATCTAATCCAATTGGCCCCAGAGGGTCCCCTACTTCAATTTCGCTGTCAGGCAACCGAAGTAAATGTTCAAAAGACGCCAGTCGAGGTTTGCACCCATCTGGGCAATCCGCCGACTAATTTATTTTGTATTCACTGCGGCAAACCGATCGTCAAGCAACAGCATTTTATTCGTCACTATCAGGTGTTGCGAATCTTGGGACGAGGAGGCATGGGAACGACTTATCTCGCTTGGGACAGACGAGGAACCCCGACGGATTCTCCCTTGTTGCTAGTCCTCAAAGAAATGAATGCAGACATCGCACAGATTGCCAAAGCGAGGGAACTGTTTGAAAGAGAGGCTCGCATTCTTAAAACCCTCGACCATTCCGGCATTCCCAAGTACTATGATTTTTTTGTCGAAAATGGCAAAAAGTATCTGGCGATGGAATTAATCCACGGTCAGAATTTAGAACAATGGATCCTTGAGAAGGGGGCTGCTAAACCCCAACAAGCATTAACGTGGGCTATTCAAGCTTGCGATATTCTCGCCTATCTTCACTCGCTCAAACCGCCACTGGTTCATCGAGATGTCAAACCTGCTAACTTGATGTTACGCAAGATCGATAATTGCATCATGCTTTTAGATTTTGGCGCCGTGAAAGAAGTTGGTACGCCACAAGAAACGCGCATTGGCGCGCAAGGATACAGCGCTCCAGAACAAAGCCGAGGCAAACCTTGCCCGCAATCCGATCTTTATGCGATTGGGGCGACCCTAATCTTTTTACTGACGGGCGAAGCTCCTTTGAAATATTATCGTCGCCTGGGAGAGGAATGGAATTTTGATGTTAGTAGAGCGCCTAACATTCCCCCTCAGCTAGGTGAAGTTATCGTCAAGGCATGTCGTCCTCAATGGTACGATCGCTACCAAAGCGCTCAAGACTTGTCGCAGGCACTGACGGACTGCTTGGAGCGACGGTCGATTACCAAGCCATGAGGGCAAAGTATCTCTCGCTCCTACAGATGCTATTCTTCATCCCAAGCTTCGACTAGCAAGACCTCGCTGACCGGATCTTGCATGGTGAAGCCAAAATCGAGGAGTTCCTTTTTCCAAAAAGCCCAGTCGTCGCCATAGAGTAGGGCTAATTTCCAAAGCGGATCGTTGGGTTTGATCGCTTTTGATGAAACAAGTGAAGACAACTTGCGCTGAAACTTCACCATCGGGTGAGCGACTTGATTAGTCATAGACTGTTATCAATTTGCAAACTTAACTGGTTGTGTAAATGCTCTTTGAGCGATGCTTCTTTCTTTGTAAAGGTTCTACTGGATGTCTCGATTGTTATACGACGCTGAAGCATTCAATGTATATTTTTACCTATGAAAGTAGTTTTTCGCAAGTCTTTTTGAGACTAGGTACGGTAATTACTACCTTTATTGCATATATCCCGATGCAACGATCATCGAGCCAATGCCTTCATCGGTAAAGATTTCCAGGAGTAAAGCGTGCGGCAGACGACCATCGAGAATGTGTGCCGCCCGAACACCCTGCGCCAGCGATCGCACGCAACAATTGACCTTGGGGATCATGCCGCCTGCCACGATTCCTTGCGCGATCAATTCCCTCGCCTGTTGAATATTCAATCTAGTCAGCAGTGTAGAGGGATCTTTATAATCTCGTAAAATCCCCGGCGTATCGGTGAGCAAAATCAGCTTTTCTGCGCCCAGTGCGGCGGCAATTTCTCCAGCTACGGTGTCGGCATTGATATTGTACGCCTGTCCGCTTTCATCGGTAGCCACGCTGGAAATTACGGGTATGTAGCCGTTTTTGACCAGAGACTCGACCAACCTAGCATCGATATTGTTCACTTCGCCAACAAAGCCAATTTTTTCCTGGTCTACGGGTCGTGCCGTAATCAGATGCCCATCTTTGCCACAAAGTCCGACGGCTAATCCTCCGGCTTGATTGATAAGAGAGACGATTTCTTTGTTGACTCGTCCGACCAAGACCATCTCCACCACATCCATGGTAGGAGCGTCCGTTACCCGCAATCCATCTTTAAATTGAGGTTCTATGCCTAGTTTATCGAGCCAACTATTGATTTCCGGACCCCCTCCGTGAACGACGACGGGACGCACGCCAACGCAGGAGAGAAAAACGATGTCGCGGATGACTTTATCTTTGAGCGAACTGTCTTTCATCGCCGCACCGCCGTATTTGATGACCACGGTTCGACCGGAAAATTGTTGAATGTAAGGCAGTGCTTCGCTCAGAACTCTCACGCGAGTGGCTGCTGTTTGTTGAATATATTCACTCTCGTTGCTCATAACTGAGATAGTTGGATATTAATTGTTTCGTTAATCAGTTTATTGGGTTAGCAATCCTGACTTACTGTTCGCTGCGAACTAATTTCTAGTACAAACGAAAATCGTTTCTCTAGTTTTTTGGGCATAATTTTCCCCTCGCGCTTTTTTGCTTCGACTTCGATCGCGGGTGAGGGGTTAGCGATCGCAAACTTAATTTTACCCGAACGACATGACTTTACATTACACCAAGCTTGCCAATTCCAATTTATTTTTTTCACGAGCAAGCTATTTCCGATTGAGCTTGTCCCCTTTTGAGGTATTTGGCAAATGAAACCTTGGCTATTTTTCAGCATCTAGAATAGCGATCGCGAGAGAGAAAATTATAGCTATTTATACATGTAAGCTTTCGTCACAAGCAAGAACTAATAAAGATTATAAACGAATTACATACAAAAAAGTAACTTATCTATAACAAAAAAACAAACAAACTATTGAATAAAGAGTTTTGTATTTATATTTAGCAATCAAAAGTTGTTTAAAGAAAGAACGCGATCGCCTAAAAAATTTTCTTTACAAAAAGTTCTCTAGTTTTTATACCGCTCGTCTAGAACAATTAAACAAGCAAATAATTAATAACTAAAGGCAAATGCTCGCTAGTCCGAATGATGTCTCGAAGTGCTATGCACCGAGCGCACCTAACACGGCTCGACCTCTTCTGCTCGCACAAAAGAGCCAATAATATTACAGTTCTTCTAGAAGCTATTACAGTTCTTCTAGAAGCTCGAATAGTTTAAGTGTTGGAGATTTAGTTGAAATGGGAATGAGTGGCTCTTTGGAAACTTTCTCCCTTCCTGAGTTGTTTCGACTGATTGACTTAGGGACGAAAACGGGACGACTAACCGTACAACCTTTACCGAATTCAGAGGCGACCAGAGCGGTTGGCGCTTACTACATTTGGTTTCAAAACGGTCGGTTGGTCGCGATTACCAATCGCCAAGACAGTCAGGGATTGATGACTCTAATTGAAAATCGCGGCTGGTTGAGCAGGCGCGTTATCGAAAAATTAGCCGAGCTATGTCCGCTCGATATGTCATTCGGTGTATATTTGAAGACCATGGGGGTCTTGAAAGCAGAGCAACTGTGTTTACTTTTCCAAATGCATCTGCATCAAGTATATAGATTGTTTGAAGTGACATCGGGATGGTTTGTTTTTGAAGTTTCCTCGCCTGATGGCTCAGCAGCGAGTACCCTGACAATGCCATGGTTTGAGATGACGGGGATCGGCATGAGGGCGATGGAAGTCGCGCTATTGGCTCTGCGATTGGTCAGACACTGGGACGGGTATATCGATAAGCTGCCAGAACTGGGTTGTGCCTTGGCATCGCTAGTTCGCCATCCCCCTTTCCGACTCGACGCGCTGGAGTTGGAGATCTGGAAACTTGCCAATGGTTCGACGGTTCTAGAAGAGATCGCTTACCGGCTAGCCCAATCGTCCTTCGTCGTGCAAAGGACAGCTTTTCGTCTGATAATGGGCGGATTGGTAGAAGAAGTCACCCCAAACCTGCCAACCAATGGTCTAAGCGCTCAAGTTCTAGGACAAGAAAGGGCAAACTCAACCGAAGCATTAGCCGACAAGGAGTCAATCGCGGCAACCGTCAGCCAAGAATGGGAATCTGACAAATCTGAGACTAACAGCTCGTTGTTTGAGAATTTAGTGAGCTTTTTGCGGAGTAAATTTTAGTGGAAATTTTGCAGATTGAGATCGCCGCAACGGTTGATTCTCGAAAAACGCGCTTTGTTCGCCCGACATTCGCTTTCATTAATCGATCGGATGGTGATAACCGCCTTTTAATGAGAAGAAAAAGGTTACAGTATTTATGTAGGTTATAGAACCGATGGAGTCTTGTTGGTTTTAGCCAGCCAAGAGAGCGAGCATCCGGGCGGCTGAAATTACGCCTTGGCTTGCCTCATGAGTCGCAAATAAACGGTATAGGATTGCTAGTGATTGTCGAACATGAGTCGCGTAATTATTATTGTTAACAGCGAGGTCAAAGCGTCGGGAAAGCATGCTGGGGCTTCACCCGTGACCGAAAAAATGGTAGCCGCCCTCAAAAGCGCGATCGCTGCCAATTCGCCGACAGCGACTGTGGAAGTGTTAGCAGCAACAGCGCTGTGGTCGCAGGCAAGCCAGAATCAGCTTCAAAATTCCAATCCGATCTATTGTCCTTTAACGATTCAGTTGCCCGATTGGTTTGACTTTCCCGCTAGAGACATCTACAAAGCCTGTCGGGATATCGAGGGTAGGCGGCAATGGGTCGAACGCCATTTAGCTTACAAAACCAGTATTAGAGATTCTTGGTTAGGCGATCTTTGGCTGCCCGTGGTGCTGACGACAAAGAAAACTCTCTACGGGGAGGTCATCGGCGAAGGCGCTATCCCCAACTCTTACGAGCAACCCGTCGATTTGACGAATGAATTGCGCAAGTCTCTCTATTATCTAGCCGATCGCTTATTAGAATCTTTATCCGCTCCGCCAGCCGTTTACTTGTTGCAATTTAGACTAATCGGAAAAGAGATTGTCTTCGACCGACTGTGGCCCTTTCCGGCAGCTCCGGCGATCGCCTCGATCGGGAGCCAACAACCCGATCTGTTTGCCTGTCATTGGCAATGTTTGCTCGGAAAATCGCTCCGAAACTTGAGAAACATTTCTAAATCCCTGACTTTACCATAGGGAAGACTAATAAGAGAAAGAAGCTACAGGAGATACACATTAATGTTATGTTTAGTTTAAAATCCTCATTCAAGTTAGATAAGTACAAATAACTACTCAACCAGAAATGACAGCTCAATTAGTCTCCGACAGCTCTAGCGCCAGAGAATTCAGCGAGTCTTCCGTATCCAGTCGAGGTAGTTTGGCAACTGTTAGCGACAATGCAAGTTTAATGAAGTTGATGAAGTCCTATCAAGCCGACCAACAGGTTGAATACCTTCATTTGCAAGCCGAAATCGAAGTCCTCTTTCAACAGTTACAAGCTCTCAAACAGCAAAAGCTCAAACAAACCAATCGGCACGAAAAGAACTAGCGATCGCCGTGCCGAAATGTCAATCCAATTCGCAATTAACTATCGATCGATTGCGAAGTGCCAATTGTTTTGTCAAAATTATCCTAATTGGGATTCTATCGAAGAACTATGACCATCGACGCTCAATTACAGAAAGCATTTGCGGATCGGAAAGCCCTCAAAATCATTAGCGGCTTGAATAATTTCGATCGCGAGCGAGTAGCAGCCGTCGTCAAAGCAGCTCAAGCCGGCGGAGCGACTTTTGTCGATATTGCCGCCGATCCAGATTTAATTCGCTACGTCCGTCAGCTGGTAAATCTACCGATTTGCGTTTCGGCAGTAGAACCGGAATTGTTGGCGGGCGCGGTGGAAGCCGGTGCCGACCTCATTGAAATCGGTAACTTTGACAGTTTTTATGCCCAAGGGCGGCGTTTTGAAGCCCCCGAAGTTTTAGCCCTAACTCAAAGGACGCGATCGCTCCTACCGGAGGTCACTCTTTCGGTTACCGTTCCCCATATCCTATCCCTCGACGAGCAAGTTCGACTGGCAGAAGCCCTCGTTGAAGCCGGGGCAGACATCATTCAAACCGAAGGCGGAACCAGCAGTCATCCCGTTCATGCCGGAATTTTAGGCGCAATTGAAAAAGCGACTCCTACCTTAGCGGCTGCTTACAGCATTTCTCGCACCGTATCTACTCCCGTACTCTGCGCTTCTGGGCTATCTAGCGTCACCGTTCCCATGGCGATCGCAGCTGGCGCTTCCGGCGTTGGCGTGGGTTCCGCAATCAACCAACTCAACGACGAAGTAGCCATGGTAGCTGCCGTTCGGAGCTTGGTAGAAGCGCTAGAAACCGTTAGCTTTGCTGGCGATCGCGCTTATACTTATAGTTAAATCCAAATAATAACGGATATTGGATGGTGGCGAGGCAATCTTGCCACCGATATTTTATATTTGTCCCCAATCGTTCGTAAAAACTCCTAACGAACTTTATAATTTGTATCCAATCGTTCGTAAAAATTCCTGACGGACTTTTATATCTTCATCGCTTTCGACTCCCTTGGGCGAAAAACCATCCACAACCCCAAGGATTCCCCGTCCTTGTTCGGTTTCGGCAACGATAACCCGTACGGGATTAGCAGTGGCACAGTAAATCGTGCAGACTTCCTGGCATTGTTTGATGCTATTGAGAAAATTGATGGGAAAAGCGTCTTTGAGTAAAATGATAAAACTATGTCCCGCTGCGATCGCCTGAGCATTTTTTATCGCTACTTCTTGTAATTTTTCCTCGTTTCCTGCTACGCGAATCAAACATTGTCCCGATGCTTCGCAGAATGCTAGCCCAAATTTCACTTGTCCCGACGTTCCCACCATTACTTCATACAAGTCTTCTACTGTTTTGATGAAGTGGCTTTGACCGAGAATGAGATTGCATCCTTGGGGAATTTCTAGCGGCACAGATTTCAGTTCCATCGCTATCTCCTCTTTCTACCTAACTTATAAATTTATCAGCGCGACAGCTTTAGTAGCGTAAAAGCGAGTGACAATAGATTGAATCTTGAAGATTTTCAATAAATCCCATAGATTTTTTAGGAGTAGGTAAAAAAATTTTGGCGTAGGAAATGATATCTTGTTGATAAGATCTGACAGCAAACGATAAAGCATAATAATAACAAGGAATTCAACGGCAAAGCATGATGAGAATTACCTTGGATCGAGAATGTTTGCACGGGTTGGATCTATCTCCAGTCAGAGAAGTCGTCAATCGCCTTTTCAAACAGGGCGCGATCGCTACTAGCGAACAACAAATTAGCTTTGATTTTAATTATCCTCGCGATCCCGCCGATCCGAGAGAACTCTCGGAAATTCCAGAAATCCGATTATGGTTCGTGCGTTTAGATGCCGCTTATCCTTGGATGCCTTTTCTACTCGACTGGAAAGCGGGAGAATTAGCCCGTTACGCGGCAATGCTGGTTCCCCATCAATTTAACCGTAGCGAAGGCATCCGGTATAACCCGGAAGCACTAGAAATTTTTGTCATGCACAAGGTTTTCATTCTAGCAGACTGGCTCAAACAGCAGGGAATTCCCAGTCAGTCTCGCCTTCAGTCAATGGCGCAAATGTTTGGATACGAGTTAGATGAATCCTTTCTTAAATTGCTTTAGAGAAGGTTCAAATACTTTCTCCACACTCTTCGACCAAGTAACAGGCAGCACGAAAACGAAGTCTCACCAATTGTTCGTAGAAAGGATTGAGTTTGCATAGCGGTGGGATATGGGCTACCTTGCGACCAAAGAAGATAAGATCTCGTTCAAAGGGACATTGAACCGGAATGACTCGACAAAGAAATCGAGCAAAATTGCGATTTTGAATCTCAATAGTATCAAGCCAATAGCGCAAGGCTTCTAACCAGTGGCAAATTAGTTGAGCGATTTTTGAATTGGATCGCATCCTGCTTTGAATCATCGTTGTCAACCAGGAACAGCTACGTGATTTTTGAGCTGTAATTGCTGCCCTCAGTTCCCAACATATGTAGATTGGTTTAGCTTTGGTTAAAGAAACGGATAAGAGTTTTGCTTTTTGTATAAAGATTTCATCAAGGAAGCACTTTCATCTTCTGGGCGTGCTAGCATCAGTCCGCTTATATGAGCCAGGAACTTCAGTTCCTGGCAGACTTGCGCAGATTGTCATTCATCCAATCGATAGGCTTTAAGATCTCTAGCTAGTTTTCATAATTCCCAAATATCCGTCTGTATTAATAATGCCTAGCCATTAAAATTGCTATCGTAAATTCTATGGATAACGTAACGGAAGAAATCGAGCCTTCAAGTCAAGAAAAGACTTCTGCTTACTTGTGGATAGGGATCGTTGTCCTCGTTTACTTGCTCATTGTTGCGGTAGGGATAATTAGCTACGGCTTCAAATCGGTTGCGGGCGATCGCGCTCAAGAATTGTTTCAGTTTGCCACCAATCCCCTAGCTGGTTTAATTGTCGGTACTCTAACGACTGCCTTAATCCAATCCTCTAGTACAGTAACCTCTGTCATTGTCGGGTTAGTCGCGGGAGGGCTGCCCGTAACGGTTGCGGTTCCGATGGTGATGGGCGCCAATATTGGAACGACGATTACCAATACTCTTGTCAGTTTAGGACATATCCGCAACCAAGAAGAGTTCAAAAGTGCTTTCGCTGCGGCTACCATTCACGATTTTTTTAATCTAACCTGTGTTCTGATTTTTTTGCCACTGGAGATTGCAACTCATTTTTTAGAAAAGTATGCCTCATTTTTTGCCAATTTATTGGTTAATAGTTTCTCTACCAGTCTCGATGGCTTTGATGTCATTCAAGTCGCAACTGCCCCTGTCGCGAACCTCTTGAAAGCAGCAACAGAGGTTTTTCCCCATCCGTTTGACGGTCTTGCTCTCATGGCGATCGCTTTGGTACTGATTTTTGTCTCGATCCTCTACATGGGCAAGTTACTGAGACTTGCTATCGTCGGACAGGCAAAGATCCTGTTGCGAAGCGCGATCGGTCGAGGTTCTGCGATGGGAATTTTGTCGGGAATGCTCGTCACTATTTTAGTTCAATCCTCCTCAACGACGACCAGTCTGATTGTCCCGCTAGTAGGAACGGGTTTGCTCGCCCTAGAAGAAGTCTATCCTTTTACTTTGGGCGCGAATATCGGCACTTGCGTGACTGCCTTAATCGCAGCCACTGCGGTAGTAGATAACCATCTAGCTGCTCTTGAAATTGCCATGGTTCACCTGCTTTTTAATGTCACTGGAGTAACGCTGATCTATGGCATTCCTTTCTTAAGAAATCTACCTATCTTGGCTGCCCAAACCTTAGCTCAAATTGCCAGCCAAAGAAAGTATATTGCTTTTGCTTATATTTTCAGCGTCTTTTTCTTGATTCCCGCAATTTTATTGGGAGTAACGTCAATGCGATCGCGTCTTCTTTAGTAGTAGCGATCGATCCTCATAATATTAGAGGATGTCTGACAAGTATTCTTTGTCATTCTGAGTGGAGCGTAGCGGAACAAAGAATCTAGCTTAGAGATGCAAGCGCTAGCTAATCGCTTCGTTCAGCATGATATTTGTGACTTTCAGACTTTCTCTTAAAACTGCGACCGATCGCGACCCTAGCAATCGCAAAAGTTTGAAAAATTGAGGGTTAGAAACAGCGAAAAAGCCGACGAGACAATAGAAATTTTTGAAGAACTTTAAGAAGAGAATGTCGATATTTTGGTAGTAGTTTAGGAAGGCAATATTGGATAGCTGGGAACAAAGCGATCGCGAAATACGACTCTTTATAGTAATATGTCATTTATTATCGGTTAGAATCGCCAGATCTCGATGAAGTTACCTAAGCTATTTTTGGGAACGACATTGCTAGCAATATCGAGCTTATCTTTAAGCGTTCGCGACTTATCAGCCCAAGAACCAGAACAACAACTAGCCTGTTTCCCCTTACAAGTTATCGGCGGTTCGGGAGAAGAACTCTCAAAGACAGTTTCGCCACCTAGCGTTCCTCTTTTTAACAATAATTGGAATACAGATTTTGCAGTCGATGCTCGCGCGGATTACGATAACTACGTTGCCACGCTAACGCCAGAACATGATGGCGAATACTCGATCAAAATGTATCTGAAGTACAGTAACAATACCACAGATAAATTCTACGACCAAAAAGTGGTTTTATCTGCAGGTCAACCTTTGACCATTTCAGCTACTCCTCGTCGCAACGAGCAACCCTATCAGGTGAATATTTTTGTAGGCGGTTTAGTCTCAGTTGGCAAAACTTATCGGCTTACCGTTGAAGGGTGTTCTCAAGAAAGTTTCAGATTCGACACGGACACGAATGAAAAGTTCGATCGCTAGAAAACTATTGTCCGATCGCAGCTTTAAATTCTGTCCAGGCTTGGTCATAAAATTTTGTTGCCTCTCCAACATCTTTAATGTATTGCAAATTTTTTAGAGAATCCAAAGGGGGATAAATGGCAGGATTCTTGAGGTTATTTTTATCTACTAACCCTTTGGTCAAGGCTATTTTATTCGCCGTTGCAAACTTAGCATAGTCGGCATTTTTCGCTGCGACTTCTGGTTCTAGCATAAAATTAAGGAATTTTTCCGCCAATTCTCTGTGAGGAGCACCTTTAGGAATTGCGAGGGCATCAGCCCATAAAATCGTTCCTTCTTTGGGAACCGCATAGCGCAAATTTGGATTTTCTGCGGCAACCTTAGCCGTGTCTCCATTCCAATCGGAAGCAACATCTGCCTCTCCTTGGTTGAGCAAATCTCTACACGTACCCGGACCGAAAGCGACAACCATATCCTTGTGCTTGACGAGTAGGTCTTTTGCCTTGGCAATTTCTTCTGGTTTGGTAGTGTTGGGGTCGTAACCCAAATAAATCAAGGCAGCAGCCAGAGTAGGACGCATATCGTCTAGCCAAGCTACCCTTCCTTTATACTTGGAGTCAAACATCGCTCCCCAACTGTCAATCTTGCCTCCGGTAGCCTTGATGTTATAGCCAATTCCCATCGTTCCCCAATGGTAAGGAATTGAGTATTGGTTGCCCGGATCGAAGGGGGGATCGAGAAATTTTTTCTCAATATTGGCAAGATTGGGAAGCTTGTCTTTGTTAAGTTTTTCTAACAAGCCATCGGCAATTAAAATTGCGACCATGTAATCGCTGGGGAAAACCACATCATAGCCTGGATTGCCCGCCTTGAGCTTGGAATAGAGGGCTTCGTTATTATCAAAGACATCATAGTTGATTTTGGCGCTATACTGTTTCTCAAATTGCGCGATCGCATCTGGAGCTAGATAGTCCGTCCAGTTATAAATATTGAGAGCCTGCTCCTTTGCCTTATTGTTCCGATCGATGCTGCTACAGCCTATTGATAATGTCAGACCAAATACGAATAAAATTAGAAGAATCAGCGCTTTTTTCATCGCTTTTGCTTTGGAAACTCAACCGTTAGAAGAACATGGGGGTTAGATTACCATAAAACAACTCGATGCGCTTTAATAGCGGGTGCGGGTAATTATTCTTTTTCTTGTGCAAGGACTCCGTTGAGAAAAATATCTGCGATGCCTTCTGCCATTTCTTGCAGGGCTTTAGGAGAAGCTTTGGGTTCCATGATAGTGTCATTAGAAAACCCCGCGATCGCAAACATCCCTAAAAAGACTTGAGCGACAATTTTGGGGTTCATCGGGCGATAAATCCCCTTATCCATCGCCGTCTGAAAGAAAGCTTCGGCAACGTCTGTCATTTTGGCGATAACTTCTGATTGAATGCGTTCTCGTAACTCCCGATGATACTGTGCCTCAATAAAACACACGCGCAATAGATCGCTATTGTCTTGCAGTCGCATCATTCGCCGCCGCATTACTTGAGCAACCGCCTTATAACTTCCCATCTCGCTGAGTTCCGTTAGCAGATCCGTTAAAATATCTATCCAGCCAGAAGTCGCCACTTCGATAAGAATGGCTTTTTTATTGGCAAAATGGCGAAATATAGTTCCTTCGGCGACATTAGCAGCTGAGGCTAAATCCTTCGTCGTCGTTCCTTCATATCCTTTAGCAGCAAATAGACGCAAAGCAGCCTGAAGAATGCGAGTGCGAGTGTCATCTTCTTGAAAACTTGAATTGTTGATTGCTTCTGCCGACAGTTGCTGGCGAAAACTTTGCATAATCATAATAGGATTTAGGAGCGAGAGACAGATTGCCCTTAACATCGTAGAGTTATTGTCTACTATGAAACTTCATTATTGATATTAATCTTTATTAAGGATTAAGTTGTGTCGTTGAAAAACCGAATTCGGAGATAGCTATGTCCAATCCCAATCCAGAAACTCTAGCAGCCGACAGTCCAAATAGATCGATGAGCGATCGCGAACTTGAAACCATGACGGACGAATTCATCGAACGAACTAGCAGCCACAAAGAAGTCATAGAGACAGTTATCTCTAGCTTAGAACAAAATAACAGCGCTATGGTCGTCCAGACCGATTCAGGCTATCTATGGAAATTCCAATACGGTAGCGTAGAAGTTTTCGTCCAGCTAACGGGAGAAAGCGACGAAGATTTGCTCACCGTATGGTCGCCCGTGCTCAAATTCCCAATTCGGGACGAAGCTGGACTGATGCGCAAACTGCTAGAGATGAACTGGTCAGAAACCTTGGAAACTCGTTTTGGCATTAGTGGCGACCGCGTCGTCGTTCTCTCTCAGCGCGCCGTTGCCGACCTTTCCCCGGAAGAAATTTCCAGGGCAATTACCCTCGTTGCTACTATCGCCGACGATAATGACGAATCCCTCAAAAAAGCCTTTGGAACAGCTTAATATGTTAGAGGGTAGGGGAGTTGGGGAGACTTCTGAGACGGGGAGACAAAGAGGAGTGGGGAGAAAGTTACCTAATCCCCAATCCAAAATCCAAAATCTGTGGAACGCAGTCGCCGCACGCCGCTGGAATTGACGAAGTGCAAGCAGGCTTCGCCGTGAGACGGCGGAGTACCTTGCACTTCCAGCACAACGGCGACCGCAATCCAAAATCCTATTGGCGCTTGATTCCCCTACTCGAAGCATCTGGTGAAATACAGATGGCGATAGATCGCTGGCTGCTACAACAGCACCGACAAGGCAAGCATCCCCCTACCTTGCGATTTTATACTTGGTCGCCCGCAGCGATTTCTGTTGGCTATCATCAACATCATTACCCCGAACATTGGCGCGAATTAACCTGGCAAGGAAAGCCGATCGATTTGGTGCGTCGCCCGACGGGAGGGCGGGCAGTTCTGCATCAAGGCGATCTGACCTATATGGTCGTCGCGTCGAGTATTCCTGGCAGGCGGACAGAAGTTTATCAAAAGATTTGTGAATTTCTCGTTCATGGATGGCGATCGCTTGGGATCGAGCTACGCTATGGCAGTGCCGGACGCGGATACATTCACAATCCCAACTGTTTTGGCACGGCTACTAATGCCGATTTGGTCGCCCCAGACGGACGCAAACTAATTGGTAGCGCCCAACTGCGACAAGGAAATGCCATCCTACAACACGGTTCTATTTTATTAAACCCCAATCGCCAGCTCTTTAGGCAAGTCTTTGGCGACTCTGCCCCCGAACCCGTAAATTTACCAATTCAACTGACAGAAACTCGCGCGAGCCAAAAAGTCGTCGTGCAAGCCCTCACAGAAGCAGCCAGTCAGTGTTTTGGCATTGAGTTAGTCACCCAACCTTTATCCGAAATAGAACTTCAAGAAATTTATTGCGCCAATGTCAGCGATCGAGCGCGACATCCGACACTCAACTCAGGATAAACTACATTATGTTAATAGATTTGTGTTGATATCATGAGTGTAGTTAGCCAAGTCATTCTCAAAGCCGACGACGAACTCCGATATCCCAGTAGTGGAGAACTTCAGGGGATCCAAAAATTTTTAAAAACTGGTGAGCAGCGCATGCGCATCGCCCAAACTCTCGCAGAAAACGATAAAAAAATTGTCGATCGCGCCCAAAGCCAATTATTCAGAAAACGCCCTGATTTCAGGGCGCCAGGAGGAAATGCCTACGGTCAGCGCCAGTACAATCAATGCCTGCGCGACTATAGCTGGTATTTGCGTCTAGTGACCTATGGCATCCTGGCAGGAAGTGTCGAACCAATCGACAAAATTGGTTTAATCGGAGTTAAAGAAATGTATAATTCCCTCAACGTTCCCGTTCCCGGTATGGTTGAAGCCATTCGTTGCCTTAAAGATGCTGCTTTAGGGCTGCTGAACAAGGAAGATGCCATGGAGGCTGCCCCCTACTTCGATTACATTATCCAGGCAATGTCTTAATCGAGCATTGAAAACCAGAAGCTTGAAGTCTGAAAGAATGTCATGCTTTTCAGACTTCAAACTTTTAAAATTCAGCATTAATATGTCTGGCACCAAAAAATTCCCTTGGCTTTCTTCTTGTCTACTAATCCTAACCTATGGGGTTTTTGGCTGGGTTGTCGCTCAATCGAGTCTTGTTTGGAGCGAAGGGATAGTCGCACAAGGAAGAGCCTTAGGTTGGATTATAGACGATAAATCTGTCCATATAATTATCGATCTCTTAGGTGCCGCTCTAATTTTATTAATCGCGATCGCTTTTACGGCTCCCATTGCCCTGGCAACTATCTTTTTCGGCAGTTGGCTCAAATCAGAAACTAGAGCTTGGATTTCCATTCTAGGATGGGCGTTTGCTGTAGTATTTATCATTCGCTGGATTAATTACTTTGCCAGAATTTTGGTCTTGGTATGCGCCGCTCTTTTAGGACGATTGGAATTTCAGGCGGCAGGTTACAATAGCTGGCAAACATTTATTATCCTGACCTTAATCTGTCTCGGTGGATTCGCTAGCGGCGTGTTAGCCTTTATGCAGTTAGGACAGTAGATGAAGGGCAGGGGAGACAAGGAGGATAAGGGAGACTGGGAAGTGTGGGAAGTGTGTGAGGAGACGGGAAGATGGGGAGACAATTAACTACACCAATGACCAATGACGAATTTTTTTAGGGACAAGGGAAAAGGGGAAAAATGAAAATGTCCTTTGCCCTTTCCCCTTTCCCCTTTCTCCCAATCCCAATGACCAATGACCAATCCAAAATCCAAAATCTAAAATCGAATAACTGAATTGCTATGCCTGAAAACTCGGACAAAAAACCCATACAGCGAATACTGATAATCGTAGCGAGTAGTGCTTTTCTGGCAACGATGATATTTCCCATTGCTGGTTTGTTTAGCGATTCTCCCCAACCGTCAAACAATGTAGCGACTATAGATGCACAGTCATTTCAAAAACAATTGCAAGAGCAAGCACAAGGATATGAAGCCGTCCTCAAACGCGAACCCGATAACCAAATAGCGCTTCAAGGATTAGCAGAAACGCGACTTCAGATGAACGATCCTAAAGGAGCGATCGCGCCATTAGAGAAATTGGTAAAGTTAGATCCTAATAACCCAATTGGTTTAGAAGGATTGGCCAAGGCGCGGATTCGGATGAACGATCCTAAAGGAGCGATCGCACCATTAGAGAAATTGACAAAATTATATCCCGAACAGCAAGAAATTCAAAGCGTGCTGAAACAGCTTAAAGAGCAAGTCGCCCAGGGAAGTCAACAAACCCAACCCAAAAATCAAAAGTAATCGGCACTCGAAAACGTTTGCTTAAGCAAATACGCGATGTTGCAGCGATGGCATTTGTCGGCGGACTTGTTCGAGGCGAATGGGATTAATTTCTGCGATCGCTATGCCGGGTTCCTCTCCGGCATCTGCTAAAATCACCCCCCAAGGATCGACGATCGTGGCATGACCGTGAGAATAGCGCCTTTCGTAGTGATTTCCCGTTTGTGCAGGTGCGATGACGTAGCAGGTATTTTCGATCGCTCTCGCTTGCAGAAGCACTTTCCAGTGATCTTTTCCTGTAAAAGCAGTAAAAGCGGCGGGAATGAAGAGAATCTCGGCTCCTTTGAGCGAGAGATGGCGATAAAGTTCTGGGAAGCGAACGTCGTAGCAGATAGAAAGTCCTATCTTGCCTAGCTTATCAGAAGAATAGATAGGCGGTAAGGCATTACCCGCCATAACGGTACTAGACTCTCGATAAGTGTTTCCGTCGGGGACATTTACGTCAAACAGGTGAACTTTCTCATAGCGAGAGACTTCTATTCCGCTCGGATCGACTAGCAATGCAGTATTATAAGCTTTATTAGGATTGTTCTCGACAGGCACGGGAAATCCCCCGCCTAAAATTGTGACTTGAAACCGTTGCGCCATCGTTTTCAGAAATTTTTCAGCTTTGAGGGCAATCGTTTCAGCTTGAGCGAGTTTCTCTTCTTCTCTACCCAAAAAAGCAAAATTTTCCGGCAACCCGATTAATTCTGCTCCCTGACCGACTGCCAATTCTATTAATTCTTCAGCCTGAACTAGATTTTTTTCTAAGTCAGGCGTGCTAGTCATTTGGAGCGCAGCAGCGAGATAGGACATCATTAGTTTAGCCAGGAATCTTATTTTGAAATAATTAGCTATAATTGCTTTATTTTATCGCTTTTGATGCTATTGATAGGATGTAAGTCTTATAGGACTTGATATTTGGGAGACAAGAAATTGATTTCTTGGTGAAATCGAGTCACACTAAATCTCCCTGACTGCTAATATCAATTCCGTTAACGTTGGAATTGTATATACATAGTAGTGCGAGCAAGATGCTCGCACTAAGTATAATTCCGATACAAACCGATTTGAGATAACCCAGAACAAAAGGTAAATTTACTTGTCAATCTTCTTAACTATGGAGAAGCAGCGATAGACTTTGCGATCGCTTCTCAATTAAACTAATCAAATTTTGGTTCTTCTGAGAAATTTTGCGAGATATTAACTTGGTCGCAGTTAGGACTTTACCAAAAACCCCAGATTCCTTACTGAAATTATTTGACTATCGATTCCAATATCAACGCTTTTCATCGAACTAGATGGGATTAAAGCGATCGCCCTCTAAAATCCAATAGCATATTTATAGAGAGTTCTTTTTATGATAATTATCTATGAAAATCCCGGTCGTATGGCTGATTAAAGCTTACAGACTCTTTATTTCCCCCCTCTTTCCTCCGACTTGTCGCTTTCATCCCACTTGCTCTCAATATGCCCTAGAAGCCGTGGAAAGATTTGGAGCATTGCATGGTAGCTGGCTAGCGATTAAACGCATCCTGCGCTGTCATCCCCTGCATCCCGGCGGTTACGATCCCGTTCCACCCCTACCGCTCAAGAAACCAAAATCATGTCGCTGCCCTTGAGAGAGGATGAGATTTCTCGCTAAACTAGAGAGCAGTTGAGAACAGCGATCGTGGAGCTTAAACAGGTCATTATTGCCCATAAAGCCGGGGATCCCCAAAGCCAAGCTTGGGCAGAAAAATGTGCTCGACAGCTAGAAACCCGTCACTGTAAAGTTTTGATGGGACCTAGCGGATTTAAGGACAATCCCTATCCAGTTTTTCTCGCCTCTGCCACTTCTAAAATCGATCTGGCACTCGTATTAGGAGGAGATGGGACGGTACTGACAGCAGCACGACATCTCGCCCAAGAAGGTATCCCGATTTTGGCAGTCAACGTGGGAGGACATCTGGGATTTCTGACAGAACCTTTTGAAGAATTTCAAGACACCGAGCAAATTTGGGAACGCCTAGAATCGGATCGCTATGCCGTGCAGGAACGAATGATGTTGGAGGCGCGTCTGTTTGAAGGAAGTCGGATCGCTCCTCAGCCCGTAAGCGATCGCTTTTTTTGCCTCAACGAAATGTGCGTCAAACCCGCCAGTATCGATCGCATGCCCACCTCAATTTTAGAGATGGAAGTCGATGGAGAAATCGTAGATCAATATCAAGGGGACGGGTTATTAGTCTCAACCCCCACGGGTTCTACTTGTTATACGGCTTCTGCTAACGGTCCCATTATCCATCCCGGTATGAGTGCGATCGCGGTTACTCCCATCTGTCCTCTGAGCCTCTCTAGCCGTCCTATCGTTATTCCGGCTGGTTCTGTCGTCAGTATTTGGCCCTTAGGAGATTACGAACTCAATACCAAACTCTGGACTGATGGAACGCTAGCAACCTCAATTTGGCCTGGACAGTGGGTTAACGTCAGCATGGCAAAACGATTTGCTAAGTTTATTGTCCTGCGAGAAAGTTATTCTTTCTATCAAACCCTACGGGAAAAGTTGCAATGGGCAGGCGCAAGAATCCGCTATAGCAACAATCATCGGAATTAGCAGTGCGATCGCAGTCGATTAGATATTGGGATAATATCAATTCGGTTAATGTTGGAATTGTATATACCTGGTGGTTGTCTAACCGGATTTGATATTATATAATTACCCATCCAAATGTACTAAATAATGTACTAATTCCGAATCCTTCTCCAAACCTGCCCAGACTGCATTCAACAGCGCATCGAGTCCGATGCGAGCTGCGGCTGAGATAATCAAAATGGGATCTGAAGTTAACCGAGTCAGTTGACCTTTGACAGTATTTGCTATCTCCTCGTCAATCGCATCCGCTTTGTTGAGGGCGATAATCTGAGGACGATTGACTAACCCCCGTCCGTAAGCTTCTAACTCCTGTTGAATGGTTTGGTAGTCAGCAATGGGATCGGCAGCCGTCAAATCGACCAAATGCAACAGCAGACGCGTGCGCTCGATATGGCGCAGAAACTCGTGACCCAAACCCACGCCCTCATGGGCGCCAGCAATTAGCCCCGGAATATCGGCAAAGACAGTACCGTCTCCGGTTGGTTTGCGCACCACTCCCAAATTGGGGACGAGGGTAGTAAAAGGATAATCGGCAATTTTTGGATGCGCTGAAGAAAGGGCAGCAATGAGGGTAGACTTTCCCGCATTGGGCACGCCGATAATGCCGACCTCTGCCAATAATTTCAGCTCCAGACGCAACCGCCTGCGCTCTCCTGGTAGTCCGGGTAAAGCATATTCGGGAGCGCGATTTTGATTGCTCAAAAAATGCCTATTGCCCAACCCACCTTTGCCACCTTTGGCAGCACAGAACTGTTGTCCGTTCTCGACCAAATCGACCAGCAGTTCGTCGGTATCGGCATCGTAGACAACCGTGCCGCAGGGAACTTCAATAATGCGATCGCGTCCGTCTGCTCCCGTACAATTATTAGGACCGCCACGCTTACCATTTTCTGCTCTAAAGTGGCTGGCATACTTAAAATCTAGCAGCGTTTGCAGGCGATCGGTTGCCACCAAAATAACCGAACCGCCGCGCCCCCCATTGCCTCCAGATGGTCCTCCTGCTGGTACGTACTTTTCTCGGCGAAAGGCAACGATGCCGTCACCACCTTTCCCAGCTTCTACTTCAATTTCTGCTAGATCGATAAATTGCATATCAGTCGTTAGAGGTTAGTTCTATTAGTGAATTAGTTATTAGTTATTAGTCGTCTTTGCATCCCCCATAACCAACAACTAATAATAACTACTCACAAGTCTAGATATATTCTGAAACATCTTCTTTACATTCATCCGCCAGGTAGGACAAGGCGCGGAATCGCAAACCGACCAACTGTTCGTAGAGGGGATTGAGCTTGCAAAGCGGGGGAATATGGACGATTTTGCGACCAAATAGCGTGATATCTCGCTCGAACGGACATTGAGGCGGAACCATCTTACAGATAAAGCGAGCTAACCGAGGATCGTGAATTTCCATCCCGTCAAGCCAGTCCTTAATGGGATGTAGCACGTCGGGATGAGGATGGGGAGGACTGACTAAAGCAGAAGCCAATTGCTCATCCGTCGCTGAAGCCGAAGTTTCGACGGGCTTGCAAACCGTGTGCTCCAGAGCTTGTAAGGCTTTGACTTTGAGTCCGAACGCATCGCTAAATTGATGTAATAGTTCGGCTTCAGAGGTCGAATAAACTCCATCGGCTATGGCGACGAGAACGGCCGTTCTTAAAAAGTTTTCTGCAATTGTTTCGTCTCCTCCTAAAATTTCGGCTAATTCTTTTGGCTCGATAGATTTGTACAAAACCGATCCATCAGCATCAGAAAAAGCTAATTCTTTTGTCAGCTCAGCAATCAACTCTTGTTCTTCTCGATCGTAGTGCCCGTCCGTCCAGGCGATGGTTAGCAAACCTCTTAGCCATGCGGCGATTTGTTCGTTGGTATAAGGCGATCGAGTAACATTAATCATGACAAATAATAAAAATAGTTGACAGTATGGATTCCTCCGATTTCGATTTTATCCTTAGCTTTGCGTTGCGCGCAGTGAGGCTCGATTAGGGTTTTCCATACTCCGAGCTATGGCTCTACAATTACGGGCGTTCCGATTTGTACCAGAGCGAATAAAGCGATAATGTCTCGATTTCTCATGCGAACGCAGCCGTGAGAAACTGCTCGTCCTATCAGGTGTTCGGCAGGCGTGCCGTGAAAACCAATAAAATTTTTTCCGTCCGTCCAAAAACCGATCCATCTTTCTCCTAAAGGATTGTTCGGCCCTGGCGGAACGATCTTTCCATTCCACGGATGCTCCCAAGCAGGATTTTCTACCTTTTGAATGACCTGAAAATTCCCTGTGGGGGTTTCCCACCCTTTTTTGCCAACAGCAACTGGATAACTTTCCTGGATCTCGTCGCCTTGATAAAGATAAACCCGACGCTCTCGCAATTTAAGAACTAAACGAGTGTCGAGGGGATGAATAAAAGGATTAGTAAAAGGATGAAAAGGATTGGTAAAAGGGTCGCTAAGAAGGTTAGAAGTCGTCGCTAGAGCGTTAATATTCCTGGATACGGGCGCGTTCGTGATTTCAGAGGCAGACGCCTGCTGTTGGGCATCTAATAAAGGAATCGCCGTTCCGACGCAGAGCAGCCCCAAAATTGGGTAAAGAAATTTGGTGGTGAGGAACATTTCTTTTGTAGTTGCGCCTTATTTATATTTCTTCTTAAATTTTGCCCGCTATTTCGGAAAAGTTTTCCTTCTTTCGGAATATTTTCAGTCTTTAGTCCGGACTTGGTTTAAACTCAGATCTTGTACCTTTGGCATCAACGCCTAGAACTAAAGTTCTAGGCTCAAAGCTCAACTCGATTAAAATCGACTGAAATTCCTATTAGGTCTTCTTTAGAAGACTTTTTCGCTCGGACAGGAAATTAATGACAACAGCAGTTGTTGAGAATGGTGCAAGATCTCAGTATATGAGACGCTTAATTTATTCCTCGGCGGTTAATGCAACTACTGCAAGATGCAAGTTTAAAGAAACTTAACTGCCTAATATTTTTCAAACTTAGTTTCTCTAACGATAGATAGAGGTCATAGAAGAATCTCCAGCCGAATATAAAACAAGAAACTTAACTAAAAAAGTTTGGAGAAGACAATGGCTATTTATAAAAACCTAAAAGCGATCGCCTCAACTACGCTTTCTCTATTCTTGTGTGCGGTTGCTATTGCTCCAGCCAGTGCTCAGTACTCCCCTCGGCAGAGTCAGCAGCCAACCCAACGAAGAATGATGCAGCAACAAGAACAACAGATAGGTCGCATTAGGAGCGTTTCTAGCACTACCTCTACCTCTACAGTTGTTGTCGCGCTAGAAGATGGCACGACTCAAACCCTTCAAGTCTCGAATGCGAATCCCGATCTCGGACAAGCGAGACTCAAAACCAATGATTACGTGCTGATACGTAATGAACGAATTGTTGGAGTAGCCAATAGAGGTACGATTGCGAATATGATGGGATCGACGGCTGAGATCGAGCTAGAAAACGGAGAAACCAGAGAAATCGAAGTCTCGCGAGCCGACATGGGAACCATGAATCTAACACAAGGCTCTGAGGTATATGTTGTTAACAACCAAATCGTGGCACCAGCTAGTTCTATGACAAGTCAAACGGGGGGAACGACAACCACTCCCGATACGACCACTCCTAGTACGACCACTCCCAGTACGACCGACGAGACCACTACTCCTGGTACTACCACAACTCCCAGTACGACCGACGAGACCACCACTCCTGGTACTACCACAACTCCCAGTACGACCGACGAGACCACCACTGATGACGTAGATACTGAAATGCAAGAGACTCAAACGCCAGAACAAACTGAAGAACCCGTTAGAGGAATGTGGTAAATTCAACCGTTTGCCTTTGGATAAGGGAAGGATACGCCAATCTAGTTTGCAAAAAGAAAAAATCTATAGTCGTCCCTGGAGAAGGATTTAAATGATTTAAGAGTAAAGAATTTGAGGAGCAGAAACTAAGGTAAAATTGCCGGAAAAAGAACCAAAGTCGATAAAATCTGGTGAATCTCCTCTCCTTCAAACTCAAACCTAAATCTAGGGTTTTCAGGGACGACTAGCATGGAATTGATAACAATAATACTTTCTAGCTTACTGGCTGCGATTTCTCCGGCTGGCTTAATTATTGACAGCGTAGTTGAAAACACCTTGCGTTCTCAAGTCGAGGATGTCGAGCAGTTAGATGTTCGCATCGATAGCACGCCTGGCTATCAAGTGCTGCAAGGGAAAGTCGATCGCGTTCGCATTGCTAGTCGAGGCGTTCGACCGATTCGGGATCTCAGAATTGCAGTTGCAGAACTAGAAACCGACCCCATCAATGTAGATCTACAACGCCTCCAGAATGAAGGAGAAAAGGCACTGCCGCAAGCACTGCGCCAACCCTTCCGAGGAGCGGTTCGGCTCGCCATTAGCGAAAGCGATCTCAACCAAGCTTTAGAATCTCCCAACATCAAATCTCGACTGGAAGGGGTAATTAATAGCTTTGTGGAAGAGGCTAGTGAAGCTTCGGCATCATCTTTTAAAATATTAAAAGCGAGAGCAGACTTTTTGGGGAGCAATCGCCTTGGCTTAAGGCTGCAATTGCAGCAATCCCAGACGCACAAAGATGTCTCGGAGCCACCAGAGCCAGTCGAAATTAAGCTAGAGGTAGGACTAAATGTGGTAGCAGGGCGATCGCTACAACTGAACGATCCCAAAGGAATGGTTAACGGCAGACGTTTATCGACTAGACTCTTGAGAGGATTGGCTGAAGGATTGAGCGAAGAATTAGATTTGCGTCGATTAGAAAACAGGGGAATCACTGCTAGAGTGTTACACTTGAACGTCACAGACGAGGAAATGCATATTGCAGCATTTATCCAGGTGGAGCCATAAACAGAGACCAGTTATTTGATTTTGAAGTTTAGATTGTGGATTTTGGATTGGTGAGAGTTAATAGTGAGTGGTTAATGGTTAGTTTTCTCCCCATCCCCCAGTCTCCCTTATTTCCCAACACTCCCCATTTCCCAGTTGCCAGCCGATGAAAGATAGACAGGAACAGTAGACTGGATATATAGGGTCAATGAGTTTAGTCTAGCTGTATCAAAGAGGAGTTCTATGCAAGATCGACCCAAAAAACCTAAAAACAATCGATTATCTCTGGGAGTTATCGCAGGAATTACCATAGCAGCACTAGCTATCGGTGGCGGAGCCTCTTGGTTGGCTTATCGGACTCTCACTGCCTTAAAAACACCCTCCGAACCAACGGTAACCCAATCCGAACCGACGACCGCTCCGCCAGACCAATCTCTAGTCCAAGAAGAGGGAGCGCAAGTTTATTGGCTCGCCGATAGTGGGGGACGCTTGAAGTTGCTGCCGACCAAAGTAGCCGTTCAAAAATCTGCAAGCGAGCAGGAAAGGCTGGAAACGGCTTTTAAGGAATTATTAGCTGGACCTAAAAAGTCATCTGAGACTACGGCAATTCCTGAAGGCACGAAATTGCTAGATTTGACTGTAGAAAAAGATGGCGTTCATCTTAACTTATCTCAAGAATTTACGACGGGTGGCGGCAGTGCTTCGATGATGGGGCGCTTAGGGCAGATTGTATATACGGCAACGAGTGTAGACCCCAACACTCAGGTTTGGATTGATGTGGAAGGAAAACCGCTCGAACTGTTGGGTGAAGGAGAAGGATTGATGGTAGAACAACCCATGACTCGTAAAATTTTTGAAACGGATTTCGAGCTTTAGGAACGACTCAATCGGGATTGAGCCACATTAGAGTTTGACCGTATTCTACGGGTTCGCCGTTAGCCACGACGATCTCCATTATTTGTCCCGAAACTTCTGCTTCAATTTCGTTCATGAGCTTCATGGCCTCGATGATACAGACCGTTTGTCCCTGACGGATGCGATCGCCCGCTTCTACAAACGGCGGTTCGTCAGGGGCAGATGCTCGATAAAAGGTGCCCACCATAGGAGAAGTAATTGCTACCCATTTTGCGTCTGCGGGGGAAGGTGCAGAAACCTCTTGGGGTTCGCTGACAGGAGCGACAGGCGCTGTGGGCGGTTGAGAAACTGGGGAAACGCCACTCGGCGGTGCCGCTCCTACGGTAGCTGCTACAGTTTGAGTTGGTATGACTGGAGCGCTCTTGCGTACCGTTAGTTCAAAATCTTCGCTTTTTAGCGTTAACTCGGTAATATCGGTTTGAGCGATCGCCCTTAACAACTCCCGAAGTTCGTTGAAATTTATTGACACAAATCGTGCATCCCATATAACAATTAGGCGTTAGTTGTCCGCAGTAAGAACTCGACGACAACTAACAAACGATAAAGCCAAGCGTTCGCTCGTTCACTCTCTACCCAGATAGGAACCATCGCGGGTATCTACCTTAATCCGTTCGCCGACAGAAATAAACAAGGGAACCATTACCTGAGCGCCCGTCTCGACGATCGCGGGTTTTGAGCCACCAGTAGCCGTATCCCCTTTCACGCCCGGATCGGTTTCGATTACTTCGAGGATGACTGAAGTAGGAAGTTCGACTTCCAATACTTGCCCGTTCCAGAGTAAGATATTGACTTCCATCCCTTCTTTAAGAAACTTAGTGCGATCGCCAAGTTGCTCTGGTCTCAGATGAGCCTCTTCAAACGTTTCCATATCCATAAAGACGTATTGATCGGCTTCTTTATAGGTATGCTGCATTGTCCGCTTTTCTATAGTTGCTTGTGGAACGGTCTCGCCTGCTCGGAAAGTCCGCTCGACCACGTTCCCAGTCTGTACGTTTTTGAGTTTGGTACGCACGAAGGCAGAGCCTTTACCCGGTTTGACGTGAAGAAATTCTACAACTCGCCAGACAGATCCGTCTAATTCGATAGTTACACCACTGCGAAAATCGTTGCTCGAAATCATGAAGTGCTTTTAAAGCCTAAAAATATCGACATTTTATTTTACTAGAGAATGGGAGATGGTTAGGCTAGAAAATTTGCGCTCTCAACTGCGCCAGCGCAGTACCCGTTCTTTAACTGGATTGCTAAAGGGACGACCTTCAGAGATAGCGCGAGCAAATTCTGCTTTGAGCTGATAGTACCAACGGGCTTGCACGTCGGCATCTTCTATCAACATCAAGGGCGGGTCGTACTGCAAGCCGATCTGCTGTTTGATAACCATCTGTCGATCCTGATTTAAAAACGCTCGAATAAATGGCAACAAGAGCGGTTTTAGTAGGGCAAACCAAGGTAGGGTCGTATAAAATATCGTTGTCACTTCTGTCTCTGTTTCAGTAATCGGAGTAATGGCGGTTAAATTGCAAACAGTATTATTTTCAGTAATGACTTGTTCGATGCGAATGCCAGGTAGCCGAAAGGAAATTGCTACTTCTGGATTTTTGCCGATGAGATTATAGAAAAAGGTCGAGCGTTCCAGTCGATGTCGCTTCATGGTGAAACCGTAGGGAGAAGGAGAGAAGGCTTTTACTTCCTCGGACAGAACTGCATCGCTACGCCACCACCAAGCGCGATGGACAAACGGTACGTGGGCTGGATCCATTAAGCCGACAACGGCACGATCGACAAAGCAGGGGAAACGCTGTACTTCCATTGCCTGGTAGAAGCGATCGCCAAATTCGGGAACCTGCGGAATCTCGATTTCTGGCTCGCTTACAGCGGCGCGATTGCCGCGTGACATATAAATCCAGATGTTGCCCTGAATTTCGCGCACTGGATATTGTTTGACATGAAAGCGACTCAAATTAAGCTTTTGGTCGTCAGTCAGAGAGGGAATGGCACTACATTGTCCGCTAGCGTCAAAACGCCAACCATGATAGGCGCACTCCACCTCTTTTCCGTCGAACCGTCCGCAACTGAGGGGAACGGCTCTGTGAGGGCAGATATCGCGCAGAGCAAAAACCTGACCCATATTAGTACGTCCAAACAGAATAGGTTCGTTTAGTAAAGTCTTAGCAACTATCCGACCGGGTTTGAGCCGATCGCTGGGAAGGGCATAATACCAAATGTTACGTAAGAAAAAATTTGACTTATCCATTCTCACCAGAATTAAAGAGCGCGATCGCGCAGATCGCGCGAAGTTAGAGGTTGGATTGGGTATTGACAAGAGAGAGCTAAAACCCTACAAAGTATCTTTGGAGCGGTGTGGTAGTTTATGTAACTATTAAGATAAATGAAACCAATAAAAATTCTCTGGTTGCGTTGGTGCCGACATTTGTTGAAGACCAGTCTAGTTGCTCTACTTTTGGTTAGCCTGTCAGTTAGTTTAAGCGGAGCCGGATGGAATTGGGAACCTGCTAACTCGGTACTAATTGCTGCTTTAGCGCAAGGAAATGCGATTACCGACCCTTACGCAATTTTGCGATATTCTTTGCCGATCGACAACCAAGCAGTTCGGCAACTCCAAGACGCGATCGAAGATATTTCCAATCATTTGCGAGGAAAACGTTGGGGACCGATTGAGAAAGATGTAAAAGTTGCTGCCAAAATCTTATCTTCCAAAGAGAGCGATTTATTAGCTAGCGTTCCCGACGATCGCAAACCTAGAGCCGAAGCTGCGATCGCGCAGATGAAAGAGGATATCTCTCAACTGCAAGATGCAGTCAAAGCCCAAGATAAAAACCAAGTTTGGAGCAAGCGACGAGAATTACTCGCCCAGATTGGAAAATTAGAAGAGTTGATGGTACAAGGGTTTCCCTTTGAGGTGCCTGCCAAATACGCTAACTTGCCTCAGCTTAAGGGTCGTGCCACAGTAGAAATGGAGACGACTAAAGGACTCCTGACGATCGTCGTTGACGGTTATAGCGCCCCTGTCAACGGTGGAAACTTCGTCGATCTGGTGAATCGGGGATTTTATGATGGCTTGCCTTTCATGTCTTTGGAAGATGACTTTGTCGTGCAAACGGGCGATCCTCCCGGTCCCGAAGCCGGTTTTATCGATCCAAAAACGAAGCAATATCGAGCCATTCCGCTAGAAGTTTTAGTTAAAGGAGAAAAAGAGCCTATTTATGGCATTACTTTAGAAGATGCGGGAATTTATCTTCCCAATCTAGCGCTTCCTTTTAATGCCTATGGAGCAGTTGCTCTGGCTCGTCCGAGTGACGATCCCAATGGCGGTTCTTCTCAGTTCTTTTTCTTTAAATTCGACAATGAATTAACGCCTCCTGGCTTTAACCTGATGGATGGGCGCTACTCAGTATTCGGCTATGTGGTCGAAGGCAAAGAAGTTCTCGAACAACTGACCGACAAAGACAAGATTATTGCCGCTAAAGTGGTAGATGGACTAGACAATTTGGTGCAACCACAAGCGAGTTAAAGGTTGGGGAGTGGAAATTAGGAAGAATAGGCAACTCCTATTTTTCCTCCATGCACTCGCTCGACCGCGCAGAGCTATGCCGAGTAAAAGGGTTGACAATCGCTGCCATCACGCATAGCCATGCAAACGGAATCAGAAATGCGATCGCGCTCGCGAACACAGATGTAAATAAGCTGTTATTGGAGACGACTGCAAACCGATCCAGTTGGCTCATCTTGTCAAGTAAAACTGCTATGGTCAATACTGGTATAGACATTTCATCCCTCCTTTTTTTTCATAGTTAAGATTTCTAATCGTACTAGCTACGGAGAAAGCCAATTATTTAGGCAGACTATACCCGTAGCTTATCCGAGTGAAACACTCGCCCGCATTGACTAAATGTCATATCCCAACTATGACTTTTGTCACGATTGCTAGGGCGGTATACGCCGAATAACCTAGTTTGGATCTCTATAAGAAACAATAAATCGAGTGTCTCATCCCACAAAAACCGTTAAAGATATTGGCGAACAAGGGCTTTTGCAAAGGCTACAAAACTTTTGTCCGCCCGATATGGTGGGAGACGATGCAGCGGTACTGGAGATAGAATCTGGTTACTCTGTGGTAGTCACGACCGATATGCTGGTGGATGGGGTGCATTTTAGCGATCGCACGACTTCTCCAGAAGATGTG
Source organism: Pleurocapsa sp. PCC 7327 (assembly GCF_000317025.1). NCBI lineage: Bacteria > Bacillati > Cyanobacteriota > Cyanophyceae > Pleurocapsales > Pleurocapsaceae > Pleurocapsa > Pleurocapsa sp. PCC 7327. The sequence continues at coordinate 4,819,805 of NC_019689.1, forward strand.
GGTTGGCGTGCGGCAGCGGCTAATTTATCCGACCTAGCAGCGATGGGGGCTTCTCCCATCGGAATTACGCTGGCTTTGGGTCTGCCAGGAGAGGTTGCGATAAGCTGGGTAGAAGCTCTCTATCATGGACTCTACGATTGCCTGCAACGATATCAAACCCCAATTGTAGGAGGAGATATTTGCCGCTCTTCAGTCATTACCGTCTCGATTACCGCCTTTGGTCGGGTTTTACCCCAGCGAGTCATCCGTCGTTTTAATGCTAAAGCAGGCGACGCGGTCGTGGCGACAGGATTTCACGGTTGCTCGCGAGCGGGATTAGAATTACTCCTACATCCAGAAAGCGGTCAAAATTTGGCAGAAATTGCCAAAAATACCTTGATTAAGACACACCAACGGCCACAACCGAGACTTGACATTTTAGACCATCTGTGGGTGGTAGTAGGAGATCGATCCGTTGCCGGGATGGACAGTAGCGATGGGTTAGCCGATGCAGTCGTGCAGATTTGTCGTTGCAGTGGCGTTGGCGCTCGCATCGAGCGGCAGGCAATTCCTATCTCACCTGCTTTGCACCAGTTTGTTTCGCCAGAGCAAGCTTTAGAATGGATCTTGTATGGCGGAGAAGATTTTGAGTTGGTTTTGTGTCTTTCGCCCCAGTCAGCTCAAGACTTAGTAAACCGCTTGGGAACGGGAGCAGCTATTATTGGTACGATTACTGGCGAACCAACCGTCGAGCTAATCGATCGCAGTGGCAATTATGCCCCGCGACAGCTAACCTTATCAGAAGGCTTTCAGCATTTCTAAGACAATTCGGAGTTCGCAATAGCGATCGAAATTATCAAATAAGACGAGCAGCGCAAAACTTCCGTAGTTTTTAACCGGAAGCGGACATATTGATGCTGCAAGTAGGAAAGGTGAAAAATTTGTTTGCACCAATTGCGGTCATGTCGATGATGCCAATTGGCAAGCAGCTAGGAATATCAAAGCCAAAGCAGTAAATCAATATCGATTGCTGCTTAAAACAACAACAAAGGTACGGCAGGACTTGCCGAAACCCAGACAGTTAATACTTATAATGATTAAAAGATAATGATTAAAAGAGAGGTGCTGCCGTTCTGGTATCTTAAAAGCTTTTTCAAGCTGCCAGTTTTAGCAACCAAAGCACCTTACCAATTTTTTGATGAGGGGACATTTGCTGTAGTATGGCAAGAATTGAAACCAGAACCGAACCCATGGTACTTAACATGGGTCCCCACCATCCCTCAATGCACGGCGTACTTCGCTTGATCGTCACCCTCGACGGGGAAGACGTAATCGACTGCGAACCCGTCATCGGTTATCTCCATCGAGGGATGGAAAAAATTGCCGAAAATCGTACGAACGTCATGTACGTCCCCTACGTAAGTCGATGGGACTACGCGGCGGGGATGTTTAACGAGGCAATTACCGTTAATGCGCCAGAAAAATTAGCTGACATTCAAGTTCCCAAACGCGCCCAGTATATCCGCGTCATTATGTTGGAACTCAACCGCATTGCCAATCATCTGCTATGGTTGGGACCATTTTTGGCTGACGTAGGTGCTCAAACTCCTTTTTTCTACATCTTCCGCGAACGGGAGATGATTTATGACCTCTGGGAAGCGGCAAGCGGTTATCGGATGGTCAATAACAACTACTTCCGCATCGGTGGCGTGGCAGTAGATTTACCCTACGGTTGGGTTGATAAGTGCGAAGATTTCTGCAACTACTTCGAACCGAAAGTCGATGAGTACGAGAAGCTAATCACCAATAACCCTATTTTCCGTCGCCGCGTCGAAGGCGTAGGAACGATTAGCCGCGAAGAGGCAATTAACTGGGGACTTTCCGGTCCCATGTTACGGGCTTCCGGGGTGAAGTGGGATTTGCGTAAGGTTGACCACTACGAGTGCTACGATGACTTTGACTGGGAAGTTCAGTGGGAAACAGCTGGCGATTGTTATGCTCGCTATCTGGTACGGATTCGGGAAATGCGGGAGTCGGTAAAAATTATCCGTCAGGCACTTAAAGGACTTCCCGGCGGTCCTTACGAAAATCTGGAAGCGAAGCGGATGATGGAAGGGAAAAAGTCTCAGTGGAATGATTTCGATTACCAGTACATCGCCAAAAAAGTCGCACCGACTTTTAAAATTCCCAAGGGCGAACATTACGTCCGCCTCGAAAGCGGAAAAGGGGAATTAGGGATCTTTATTATTGGCAACGATGATGTCTTCCCCTGGCGTTGGAAAATTCGGGCAGCCGATTTCAACAACCTGCAAATTTTACCCCATATTCTTAAAGGAGTAAAAGTAGCAGATATTGTAGCGATTCTCGGCAGTATCGATATTATTATGGGTTCGGTGGATAGATAATCGGTGATTGGTGACTGGGTAGAATTTATCCTATTTTCTAGTAAATGACTTGTAGGGGCGAACAACCGTTCGCCCCTACTTTTCTTATCCCAAGCTCGCGTTAGAATAGCGTGAGGTTTAATGCTGTAACCAAGTCCAACTAGCGATGCCAATAAAAAATAGACAAACATCCTCAACCGAAAAGCCAGTTGGAGGCAACCATATGAACACTTTTTTATCAGGCGTCGCAGTTCTGCTGTCTGTAATCGCGCTAGCAGGCGCAGGCTTTGCACTCACTCAAATGTTCCAATTACAGCAGAGCTTTCGTGAACTCAACGACTTTGTGCAAAGCTCACCTACTGTTTCCGAAACTGAATCTGACCAACAGGCGAACACTGAAATTCAGCCCGGTCAGTTTGTGCAATACGCATTTAAAGATAGGGCACAAGTCGAACTATTGTCGGTCAAGCGGATTCAAAATCCAGATGACGGGCAGCGAAATATTGTCAATGTCCAAGTGCGGGTTCGTAACCTTAAGGGTGGTGTAACTCATATAATTTCGCCAGACCAAACAATAGCACGAAATCCTAAAACTAATGAACGTTACGAATCCTATGATTATGTGATTATGTGGTTGACAAGGCGGCAAGAGAACAGGCTCGGAGGGACGGTACGGAGATAGATCGTTCAGGCAGAATTGCTCGTTCCACTAGTTCCATTACAATGGGTTTAGTGAAGAGAGGATCATCTGTTGATGGTTATGTATGGCTACTCATTCCTGAGGAAGTCCAAATGATCGATCTGATAGTACCAAAGACGGCAATATTCGAGAAAGTACCTATTTCAGAATAAGGTCAAGCTTCGGTATTCGATCGATAGTTTAACTAAGGTTTTAACTAAGGTGATTTACTGCTCGCTTGCTTGAACGGCTTCAATGAGCGATCGCACTTCTTCGGTTCCTTCGGATGGCTCGAAATAGGTGGGAAACTTCCCGCGCGTTACCATTCGCAATCCCAAAGGCACAAGGCTCATTAGCCCTCGCAAATCGCGGAAATAATTTCCTACGACATATAAGCCAAACTTGCGCTCGTCTATCCAGCCGCCTTGCTTGACCAACTCTATCAACACCTTGCGGTGGCGAATCGAACGGCTGGCTTGGGCATTTTTACGCTCTAGGATTTCCTGCTTGATTTCGCCGATGCGATCCATCGGGGCGACATCCATAGGACAGACGGCATTGCACATATAGCAGCGCGTGCAGCCCCAAACTCCTTGGGTGCCCAGGTTGTATTTCTCCAAGCGAGCTTCCGTGGTATCGTCGCGGGAGTCATCCACCATGCGCTGGGCTTTGGCTAGGGCGTGGGGACCGACAAAAGAGGGATCGACCGCGCGGGCATTACACTCAGAATAGCAAGCGCCGCACAAGATACAATTGCCCGATGCATCGAGACGCGATCGCTCCTCTGGCGTTTGCAAGAATTCTCGTTCTGGAATTTGTCTGGCACTGGTGCTGACGTAGGGATCGACGGCTTCTAAATTATCCCAGAAGCTTGTCATATCTACGACCAAATCTTTCATTACAGGCATGTTGCCCATTGGCGCTACGATAATTTCTGGGAGCTGAGTATCCGCTCCGTGGGAAAAGCGAGCAAGTTCGCTGCCAACGTTTTCTTTACATGCCAGGGCAGAACGACCGTTAATTCTCATCGCACAGCTACCGCAAATAGTGTTGCGGCAATTTTTCCGAAAAGCGAGGGTTCCATCGAGTTCCCACTTAATGCGATTGAGACAGTCTAAAATTGTATTTCCTGGCTCTACTTCTAAGGTATAAGTCTGAAAACTAGGTGCGCTGTTGGGCTGCTGTCGAAAAATTTTAAAACTGACTTGCATGGTTTCAATCGTTTGATCGTTTATTTTTTAAAAAAATCTTTAGATCTTGGGAAAAATAACTCCATAGATCAATCGCGCTGCTTCAAGCTTACCAAAACTTTAAGCTGCTTCCAGGAATTATCTAAGTAGTCTTTAGAGGATGGTATATTGGCTCAACTCGTTTTCCGAGCTAACCTCTGAGACTGCCTCAATTCTACTTTATTCTTTTTGTTTTGTTGGCAGATTGACTGAATTTCTCGATTATTTTGCACTTAAATCCCTGTTAAGGGGTTTTCAGACTATAGACATATCCTGTATTCAGTCTTCCTCTAACCATTCTAGTCTTAAATTTATAATTCTTGAAAATTTTTTTGTCAAAGTTTAAGCAGATAACGTCATATTTTTGATAAGATGAATCTTAACAACAAAAACACAAAAGACAATTAGTAGAAAAAGAAAGGAACATTGAGAGGATTATGAGTGAAACCGCGACTGCCCCCTTAACAGGAAAAGCACTACTTCAAAAAGTAAAAGAGCTATCCCATCTACCTCGGCGAGAAACAGCAAAGCGCTGCGGCTATTACTCTACTAAAGACGGACAAGTGCGCGTTAATTTAACAGATTTTTATGACGCAGTTTTAGCAGCGAAAGGCGTTCCTCTAGAACCAGGCGGAGCAAAAGACGGGCGCGGACGCGAACCTACCTATCGCGTTAGCGTTCACAAAAATGGTCAAATTGTCATCGGTTCGACTTATACCGAACAGATGGGATTAAAACCGGGCGATGAGTTTGTTATCAAACTCGGATACAAACACATTCACCTCAAACAAATTGAAGATGATTCGGAAGTTGAAGACTCCGAAGAAGCTTTAACCGCGTAATCGATTGGCAGCAAAAACATCGATCGAAACCGCGATCGAGGTAACTGGCGCAAGAAGAGATAAAGCGCGTTTGCGATTAAATTTCCATCAAAATCTGCTATTTAATCGGGCAGACAAGCATAAAGGGTCTACCAAAAGGGCGATTGTATTTTCTAGGCTCGCCCTAGCAGACGCAAACCGATCGAATTAGGCGAGTCAAAGCGTCTTAAGTAAATTCCTGAAAATTTTAAGATTAGGGAAAATTTTTGGAGCTTCAACCGAATCTGAATCTATTTTTTGAGTGGCTGCGAGGAGCAAACTCCCTACTTAAGATAGGCGTCTTTTTTTTAATTTGGGCGATCGCGTGGTTGCCGATAGCAATTCCGATTGCATGGCGATTTAATTGGCATCCAACTAAACCTCTAAGGCAAGCTTTAAAACTTGCTTTGTTGGCACCGCTATACGCGATCGCCCCCCTTATTGTTTGGGGTGCTGCCACAATTGAAAAGTCTTCTTTTGCTGACTATGGATTAACTTGGCAACCCAAATTTTTTCTATCTACAGTAGCAGGATTGAGCTTAGGAATTGGGGGATTAATCGTCGTTTTTACGGTCGAGAGATCGCTCGGTTGGCTGCAATGGCAAACGGAAAATTTGCCCCGCCTTCGCTCGGTTATTTTTCCCCTACTCGCATTGGCATTGTGGATAAGTATTACAGAAGAATTAATTTTTCGCGGCTTTTTGCTCGACGAACTGCAACAGAGCTACAAGATTGCAGTGGCTGCAATCGTATCTAGCACGATTTTTGCTCTATTACATTTAATTTGGGAGCGGGCGCAGACAATTCCTCAACTACCTGGGTTATGGTTGATGGGCACGATCCTCGTGGGTGCGAGATTAGTCGATGATGGAAGCTTGGGATTAGCCTGCGGATTGCACGCTGGTTGGATTTGGGGGCTATCATCTCTTGATTCCGCGCAATTGCTCTTCTATACAGGTAAGGGCAGCCCTTGGATAACTGGGATCGGAGGGCAACCCATAGCGGGAATCGCCGGAATTTTGTGTTTATTCGGAACGGGAGCTATCCTGAGTGTAGGATTTCTCAAATTCTTCTACTGAGATTGCTAGATTAGCCATGTCGCTCAAACTATCTTTCTTAAGAATTCTGACAGCCGCGATCGCGTTTATTACAGTTATTGGCGAGAGGGCGAGCGATGCGCAAGCGAGCGCTTTTATCTGCACGGAAGACAAGAGCGGGATACCGACTACCTTTGCACAAACATCAAGCGGTTCAGTCCCTATCTTCAGGTGGGTATCGGGATATTTCAGTCAAGCAGGTTATCCTCCCAGGCGACGCTGCCAAGAAGTGACGGAACGCATGATGAGTTTCAAAGCGCAGGGAAGACTAAGTCATCTTACTAGCGGCAGAGTTAAAAACCAACCCGTAATTTGTGCTGGAACGAGCTGCGAGGCGAGCGGAGATAATATTTTATTTACCCTCAGACCCAATCAAAACGCGAATCAAATCTTGCAAGAGATAGCTGCAAATCGCCAAGGGACGAGCGGACCTTCCGCTCAGCTAACGGGTGGAGGCGAGACGACAAATAGCACCGCTATAGCTGCAAGAAGACCCAGTAACGTCATTACGCACAATCAAGATGGCTCTGTAACCTTCGATCTCGATCGCTATCTTAACGTTGCTCCCACATTGGAACCTAGCAATTCCGAAAGACCGTTCGAACTTCCTTCTTCCCAAAGAACGGGTAACTCTCCGAGCTTTCCCCCGACAACGCAGCCGAATAATTCTCAAAAACCGCTAGAACTTCCTTCTAATAGTGGAGGAAGCAGGTGGTAATGGCACAAAGCGATAACCTTTAAGATGAATTGGCGATCGCTAATAGTTTTAGCGAGTGTAGCTAGCTTGACAATGACGTTTATCAAATCAAATCTGTTTAATTAGTCACGATCTCGACTCTACTATTCGCGATCGCGCAGTATGGGGGCTTCTTGCTGGGGAGAAAGCAAGGGATTGCCCTCATTGCATTGGGCTGGTTCGGATCGCTTCAGCATCGAGAGGTTGCTCTCGCGAGTTACGCCGTAGCGACCAAGCGCTGCTTCTAACCAAGCCGTGTCAAAAGCAGGCGTTGCTACGCCTTCCATTCCCCAACGCCAGCCGATATAGATAGCGCGTTTGGAAAAGACGACGGCTGGAACCCTCTCTTCAGTTACCCAAATAGCCGCAGGTTCGCTGTCAGTCTTTGTCGGGATGAGAGTGCCGCCAACGAGGTCGCCAGACATAGCTTGCGGTTGAGTCGGCGCTAGCTGACCGCCTACGGCTTCTAGAGCAATGGGAAAGGAATTAGAAAATCCCCAATAAGCGCCAAAAAGGGATCGCAATTGTTTGCGTACTTCCGGTAGCGAGAGGTTGCCTGTCGGTCCGGTAACGATGACGCGCCCGCCTCTAGCCATCCAGACTTCTAAAGCGTTGGCTTGCGCCCAATTGAGGCTATCTACATTGGGCAGCAGCAGGACGCGAACGCCCCCTAAATCGGTTTCATTTCGCCATTTGGATGCATCGACGATGCAGTAGTCTACACCCGTTGCTCGTAGCCGTTTAGTAATTTCTTGCCATTGCGCTGCATTTTCTTGGGCTTTGACGACTCCCAATCGGGCGGTGACGGCAATTGCTGGAGAGATAAATAGGACAAAAGGGCAAAGATACGAGATAAGTGCTATGAGTTTGCGTTTTTTGAGGGTATTCAGACCAAAAGCTACTCTTTTGAACCTCGAAACACTTTTTAACACGAGTCATCTCCTTATCCTTTATTCTTGGGGCGATAGGCATGAGTAATAGATTAATGCAAATCGATTCCATCTTCAAACCGGAAACCGTTTCATCATCGAGACTGCGACCCTGGCTTGACTTTTTAAAGAGATAGGAACGCCCGGAATTTGCGGAATCTGCCAAAGCAGATCGATAGTTCGACGCAGAAGCCTAACGATATCTCCTTCATCGAGACTGGTATTATCGCAAAGTTCGTTCCAATCTATTCCCAATACCCACTGTTCTATCAAACCCATCAACTGAGTATCCAACCAAACGGGGATGGCAATATCGTATCGCGCTTGCGCCTGGTATAGCTGTCGTCGAATTTCCCGTAAGCCGATTTCTTGCGACTCGGTTTTGCGAAAGGCTTCTAACACTTCTTGGGACGGCGGATAATTCGTCCAAGTATCGGGGCGTAGCGGTTCGGTAATCAAGGCACTCATAGCAGCCGCCAATTGATGGGGTTCCAGGCGATCGAACGCTCCTGACATCAATGCCAAACCGAGCCAAAGTTCGTTTTCGCCTCGAATGGTTGCGGCTGCTTGTCCCAGAGGAGTCGGCACCAGCCCATCGAGTGCTCTAAATTCTCGCAAAATTTCAATTAGATTGAGAAAATCTTGCCAATAATAGGATTTATGTGCCTGTTGATTCTGATATTTTGCGTGACTTCTGTAGAGTTGTTCTCGTATTGTGAGGCGGCGTTGATGCAGTTTGAGCAGGCGAGCGGGATTTTTTTGCTGTTGCAGGGGATGATTATCCAGATTGGCTCGAACGCGATCGATTCGCTCCTGCTGGGCAATGACTTCGGGAGCAGTTGCTGCCGTCGCATCAAGCCGCCGAGTAATTTGCTGTGCGATCGCGGCAGTCTTCTCGTCTCCTTTATGCCAGGGACCGCAGTGGTGATAAGACGACACTTCTAGAAGCGCTTCTAACTCCGGTACGGATAATTGCGCTCCTTGTGGCAAGATAGCAGGCAGTATGTCGGTAATATCAGCCAGCGTAACGATATACCAGCGATTATCTTCTCCCAAACAAACGAGATCGGGCGCTTGTCCCGAACCGGGGATTTTAGCGACAAAAACGGCAGACAGAGGAGAAGCCACCTTGACGTGTTTTCCTTTGATGGCAAGCAAGCTACCAGGGGAAAGTTCTGCCAGCCGAGAGGCGATTTCGTGCTTTTTGTTAGCTTCTGCTTGCTGCTGAAGGATTTTTAAGAGCCGTTCTTCTTCTTTGAGACGTTCTTTGAGTTTGGCATAGCTGGCAAAGTCGCGATCGTCGAGTCCGGCTAGTTCTACGTCGATTTTTGCCAGTTCTGTAGTCAATTCGGCGATCGCCTTTTTTTCTGGGGCGAGTTTCGACTGCGCTAGATATTCGGCAAAGCTGCGTTCTAGTAATTCTTTGGCTTCCTCTAGAGTATGTTTTTGCAGTAAATTCAAAACCATGCCGTAGGAAGGCGTAAAACAACTCTTGAGCGGTTCGGCTTTGGCTGTTGCTAGATAAGCAGCTTCTTTTGCTCCTTCAAAGGGAGTCTGTACCGTCACCACATAGCCTACCTCATCTTTCCCTCGCCGTCCGGCTCTCCCGGCGAGTTGTAAAAACTCAGAAGGAGTCAACATGCTGTGTCCGTCGTCCGTGCGCCTGCTGAGGGCAGAAATAACGGTAGTTCGGGCGGGCATATTGATTCCTGCCGAAAGGGTAGCGGTGGCAAAAACCACTTTGACCAACCCCTGCTCGAATAACTGTTCGACTAATTCCTTCCAGACGGGAAGAATTCCAGCATGATGAGCAGCAATCCCGCGCGTTAGAGGTTCTAGCTGATCGAAGCGAATGAAATGGGACTTCTCTGCCATAAAATCCCATAGTTTGACTTGTTCTTGGGGATTTTCGCTTAAAAAATCCAGCAAGTTTGAGGTGGCATCGGGATTGTTGGCTAGAAAATCGAGTAGCTTTTTGTGTAAGATAGGCGTTTCTTGAGCCAAAAATGCCAGCAGTCGTTCTTGTAAGTCGGGATTTTCAGACAAAAAGAAGACCAGCAGCCTGTGGATAATGGCTTTGGCTTCCGATTCATTAACGAGTACCAAATCTTCGAGTTCTCTAACCGCTTGGTCGCACCCTCGGCGGCTGAAGATTGCATAGATTGCTGGCAGTAAATCCCGTTCGACTAGCTGTTCGACCACAGTCAGGATACTGGGGCAGTCTTCTCGTCTGCGTCGCCGCTTTTCTTCTCTAGGAGACTTCGATTTGAGGCTGGGATTGATGGCAGTTTGCTTGGAATTGAGAAGGGGATATAGCTTCTCTTTGGTGGAGAAGAAAAATCGCAAGGGAACGGGACGGTAGTCGGAGTCAATTAACGCGCAGTGATAAATAACTTGCTTTCCATTTTCCTTGGATCCAGCCGCGAGGCGCACTCGCTCGATCCAGTCCGTCAGTTCTTCTGGATTGCCAATGGTAGCGGAGAGGGCAACTAACTGGATAGTAGGAGGACAGTAGATAATCGATTCTTCCCAAACCGTTCCCCGTCCGCGATCGCTGATATAGTGGCATTCATCTAAAACTACGCTTTCTACATTTTCTAGCGATGTCCCCACCTGTCCGATGGGAGTTTCGTAGAGGATATTACGGAAAATCTCCGTGGTCATGATCGCGATCGGGGCATTGGGATTATAGACTACATCTCCGGTGATCAAACCGACCTTTTCGGTTGCCTCTCCATCTCCCCAACTGCCAAATCGCTCTTGAAAATCTCGAAACTTTTGATTGGAAAGCGCTTTTAGTGGCGTGGTGTAAAAGACTCGCTTGCCCCGCGACAGAGCGCGGTAGATGGCGTATTCTCCGATTAAGGTTTTACCTGAACCAGTGGGAGCGCAAACGACAACAGACTTCCCGGCATCGAGAGCTGCGATCGCTTTTTGTTGGAAATCATCCAGTTTAAACGGAAATAGTTCTTTAAGATTTAACTTGGGATTGCTTAGACGTTCTTTCACTAATGGTTTTTCTTCTCTAACTCCTAACAAGGGCGAGTTGTCATGTACTGGCTATATTGTAAGCGACACTCTATGAGGATGGGTTAACTTATTAAAACTAAATGCTTCCCAGCTTTTACCTGAAGGAGCGAATAGGTTAGTCTTCGACTTAGCCTATTTAACTTAATTTTTATTTTATAAATAAAATCTTCAATTCATTACCAAAACAAAATAAACTAAAATTCTATACTTATCGAAAATTGTGTATAAGGAACATTAGGAAAGTCTAGAAACGTCTATAAACATCACAGAAGAAACTTCATTCGCTATTGCGATCGGTCGAGTCAAAATTTTTCTAGATTTATTTGGTAGGACACAAGTATTAATGAAAGCGTTTAACCCCCAAGACTTCCATATTCTTATTGTAGATGGCACTAGCGATAATGATAATCTTCAGCCGACGATCGCCAGGTTGGCAGCAACGGGGTACGACATATCTTTTGTGGCTAACGAACAGGAAGCGCTAGAGGCAATTAAACAGCTCCAACCAGATTTAATTCTTTTCAATCTCACCAAGCAGGATGCAAACCCGCTAGAAATAGGCAAAACCCTACATGCCCATTCTGAGTATGCTCGAATTCCTAAGCTTTTTCTGACCGCTAATCGGGAACAAGAGGCATTGCTCGAAACGCTCGATAGCGGCATGGTCGATTCCTTGAGCCAACCATCCAACGAGTTAGAAGTGCTGGCTTGCATTAGAACCCATTTGAAATTAAAACGAAATTGGGATGAATTGCAGAAAGCTTATTCGGAATTGGAAAAATTAGTCAACACCGATCCTTTAACAGGCGTGGCGAATCGTCGCGCTCTATTAGCGTTTGGAGAGAGAGAATTCAACCGCGCCAAGCGATATGCCCATCCCTTTTCAGTTTTAGCGATCGATATCGATCGCTTCAAACAAATCAACGACACCTACGGACACGATATCGGCGATCGCGTTTTGATTGCCATGTCAAGATCGATTACGCAATACCTTCGCCAAGTTGATTGTTTTGGGCGATTTGGCGGAGAAGAATTTTTAGTCTTTTTGCCGGAAACAGAAGAACTTCAAGCGACAAAAGTTGCCGAACGCATACGCAAAAGAATCGCCAAAAACTCCCTCCAAGTTGCCGAACAAACCGTAACCATAACTATCAGCATCGGCATAGCGACTTATCAACCCGGCGACGGAACGCTCGATGCCATTATAAAACGCGCCGATCGCTCTCTCTATAGCGCTAAAGAACAAGGACGCAACCGAGTAGGGATTAGTGTTCCCGTCGTCTCATCTTCTTGTAGCTGTCAATCGAAGTCGGAATTAAGAAGTATTTCTTAATTGCAAGCTATCAAACTTAATTGCAAGCTATCAAAACCTAAGCCGAGCAGGCAACGCGACAACCGATATCGATACATAGTGCCATCCATGCAATTGCATCGGTTAGCGCTCCCTCAAAGTTATCTCGTTTCTCTTTAATCTTGCTACAGATGGGGAGAGCGGGGGAGAGATTTGTAGCAAGGATTGGGATAATTAATATTATTGTGCCAATAGTTTCGATCGCCTCGAATTCAAATGCAGACAGGTTGGACATGAGGACGACAGCCAAAAAACGCTTTCCCCATTATCAAACCACAGGTTGGTTCATCTGTCGTCGCACGAGAGCATTTTCTAAAACTTGCTCGATGCGATCGCACAGGATAAATTCCATCTTTTCCCGTGCGTCTTGCGGCACTTCTGCCAAATCTTTTTCGTTCTGTTTGGGTAAAATGATACGAGTAATCCCAGCTCGGCGAGCAGCTAACACTTTTTCTCGGACTCCGCCGATGGGTAGAACTTCGCCGCTGAGGTCGATTTCTCCAGTCATAGCAGTATCGGTGCGAACGGGTTGGTTGGTTAGCAAAGACGCGATCGCAACTACCATCGTCACTCCGGCTGACGGACCATCTTTGGGAATTGCACCCGCCGGAACGTGGAGATGCAAACCGTTGCTCTTGAAGGCGCTAACGTCAATTCCGAGCGCGTCCGCATTAGACCAGATGTAGGAATAAGCCAGTTTAGCGGATTCTTGCATGACTTCCCCAAGCTGACCCGTTAGAGTCAAATCTTTCCCTTGAGGCAGTAAAACCGCTTCGACAAAAAGGATTTCTCCGCCTTGCACGGTCCAAGCTAAACCCGTCGCTACCCCTGGCCGGCTGACTTTGCGCTTCTCTTCTCGCCAAAAATGCGGCGGACCGAGCAGTTCTTCGAGTTGTTCGGGATGAACGATAGTCGGCCTGGTTTCGCCGCTGGCATAGCGGACGGCAACTTTGCGACACAGCGTTCCTAATTGCTGTTCGAGCTTGCGTACCCCAGCTTCGCGGGTGTAGAGTTCGATTATTTGACGCAGCGTTTCTGTCGAAAGCTGTACGGCATTCGCTGGCAGTCCTGCCTTTTCGATTTGTCTGGGCAAGAGATATTGCTCGGCGATCGCCAGTTTTTCCTCTTCAGAATAACCGGACAGTTCGATAATTTCTAGCCGATCGAGCAAGGGTGCAGGCACGCGAGACAAATCGTTAGCCGTACCGATAAAGAGGATTTGAGACAGGTCGAAGTCCAAATCGAGGTAGAGATCGCGGAAACTATAGTTTTGCTGCGGGTCGAGAATTTCTAGCAATACCGATGCCGGATCGCCGCGATAGTCCATACCGATTTTATCGAGTTCGTCGAGCATGATGACGGGATTTTTGACTCCGGCTCGATGCAATGCCTGTACGATACGACCAGGCATGGCGCCGATGTAGGTGCGGCGGTGACCCCGCAATTCGGCTTCATCTCGCAACCCGCCGAGACCGATCCGCTCGAAAGGACGACCCAAAGCGCGAGCGATCGACCGACCCAGACTGGTTTTCCCAGTTCCTGGCGGTCCGACGAAGCAGATTACCGTTCCGATGCTGTAACGCTCGTCGTGTCGTTCTGGCTTTTCCTCCTCTGTGTCCTCGTTCCGAGCCATTCGTTTGAGCTTGAAAGTGGCTAGGTGTTCGATGATGCGATCTTTGATTTTGGACAGACCGTAGTGGTCGGCATCGAGAACTTCTCTGGCATTTTGCAAATCGAGATTATCTTCAACCGTCTTATTCCACGGCATTTCTAGGAGCCAGTCTAGATAGGTGCGAATGACCCCGCCTTCTGCCGAGGCACTGCCGATGCGTTCTAAGCGAGCCAATTCGCGTTTGGCTTGCTTTTCAGCTGGTTCTGGCAAGTTGGCCGTTGCTAGACGCGATCGCAATTCTTCGATCTCCTGTTTTTCAGAATCGACTTCGCCGAGTTCCTCCTGAATTTTCTTTAGTTGCTGGCGCAGGAAGAATTCTTTCTGCTGCTGGTCGATTTCCTTTTTGGTTTCGCCGAGAATTTCACCGCGCAGACGCAGGACTTCGATTTCTTTTTGCAAGTCTGCCAGCACTTGTCGCAGAAGCAATTCCAGATCGTTTTGCTCTAGCAAGGTCTGCATTTTGGGGACTTCCTGCTGAAGTAAAATGGCAGTCTGATAGGCTAACTGTGCTGGAGATTCGATATTGAGCAAGACCGTCAGGACTTCTTCTGGAAAGTTGGGATTGAGGGAGGCTGCTTCTTGCCAGAGGGATTTCAGCGCGCTCGTGAGAGCTTGGATTGACTGTTGCTGCGCTCCTGCCGCGATCGCCGCTTCTACTGTCAGGTTGGGCAAGCGCTCAAATTTAACAATATAAGTCGGCTCGGTCTGCAATAGTTGTTCGATGCGGACTCGCTCTTGACCTTCGATGATAAGCTGAATCGGTCCTACGGGCAACCGAAGCATCTTATGGACTACTGCTAAGGTGGCGATCGGGTAGAGTTCTTCTAAGCTCTCAATTTCAGCTTTTTCTTCCTTTTCTAGCTTTTGAACGGCTTCTGGACGCACGGCAGCAATGATGACTTGTTTTTGCTCCGTCATCATTACCGACTCCGCCACCGATACCGATCGTGGTCGTCCCGCTACCACTGGCAAAGTCACGCCAGGTAATAGGACAATGTTGCGTAGCGGCAGCAAAAAACCCGTTTCTAATTTTTCTCTCGGTTTAAGCGCTAGGTGTGGAAGCGGGAACATAATACCTCCTCATCCTGTCGATTCAAGAGTGGTCTTCTTACCTTAATGCTATAAAATCCCTGAGTTGAAGGAGATCGCTAAACCGTACTCGTTTCTAGTGCATTTTCTTCACTGATTTTTCTATAGGCGATCGTCGTAGCTAAACCTTTGTGCCAGTATTGATGTCATTGTCTCCTCCCAACATCCGATAAACTTATATCTTGTATCTTGCACCTTTGGCATCAAGGTTTAGAACTCTAGAACTAGAGTTCTAGGCTCAAAGCTCAACTCGATTAAAATCGACTGAAATTCCGATCGGGTCTTCTTTAGAAGACTTTTTCGCTCGGACGGGAAATGAATGACAAGAGCAGTTGTTGATAGTAGTGCAAGATCTCAGATAAACGCTATGCTTCTCGTTTGAGAATCACCATTTTGTTACCAACTACTGGGTTGCGAGCTAGTAGCGTTCCTTGAGAATCGATGATTTCCAATTTGCGAAAATCTAATTTCCGAGAACGTTCTAGGATAGAATTTGCCAATTTATCTTGTCTGCCGGGGTTGAGTTGATACCAATTGTCTCCCACAGTTACGAGCAAACGACCTGCCAAGAAATTTGCTTCTACCGAACGAACCAATCCTTCTGGATACTGACTGGTAATCGCAGCAACTTGCTCTTGAATCGCTGCAATTAAACTCTGCTCAGGCGTTAATTCCGGTTCGGGTGGCGGGATGATTTCTACGGGTTCGGGTTTTCCGGGTGCTTTGAGTTCTGGCGGGGTTTTTACCACCTCTGGAGTTTGGGATGGGGCTTCCGGTGTAGTTTCTGGCGGGACTTCTCCGATTTCTGCAGACGGTTGGGGCAGCAGCAATACAGAAGTTATCAACACGGCCACGACAATTCCTGCGAGAATCCCCGTCAATCCCCAATCTGAGAGCTTCTCTTGCAAGGGTGCTGGCAGCCAAGAACGAATCTTAGCTAAAATGCCATCCCACCAGGTTTGCAAGCTGCTAAAACTCGGTAAAATCCTATCTATCCAACTTTCTTCTTCTGATGGTATTGCTTCCTCGATTTCTTGAGAAGCGATCGCTTCTTGGGCAGGTTTTGTAGGAGCGATTTCTGCGGTTTGGGTGGGGACAGCTTGCGTTGTTTCGGGCATTGTTACCTCGATTTTCCCTATCGAAGCCACTAATGTCTCAGTATTGGCTAATAAACTTTCTACGATCGCTTTAGAAGGCAAATTCTCGACCGATTCTGCCCTGAGTTGGTTGACAATGCGATCGAGTTGCTCAATGTTTTTTTGCAACAGTTCGATAATTTCTGCCTGAGAATAGCTATTCTCAGAAGTTTCTGAGGGGGTTGGGTTATTGGGTGTTGACTGTTGCCGTTCTTGTGACATGGACTCTCCTCCTAGACAGCTTAGAAGCTGCCGCCCTAGCACCAATCTATCATTTCTCTCAACCTTACCTCGGATAGAGTTGCTAAATCTTTGCAGATGTAGCACCTGCTAGCATCTTTGTCTCTTTATTTCGATCGCGCGATCGTCGGTTTGGATAACCCAAATATTCTGAAATATATGCATTTTAGGTAATCTAAAACCGCTCTTGAAACAACATCTAGATCTCTCAATAGACCTCAAAAATCCTAATTTTTGACTTTATTAGGGAAAATAAAGTATATATCGATCGAAGCTAATATCCGATGGATATTTAGTCTCTTAGCAGACAGGCTCGCAGCTTCAGCTTGACCGAGCTGATAATGTCTTTGACCTAGAGGAAATAGGGGTTCTAATGACACAAGTTTTTTTGGAAAAATCTACAGTAGAGCAATGGGACAGAGACTATTACCACCCTATTGCTTTGAAATATTACGATCGCGCCATTTCAGACATGCTTCGGATGATGGAAGTTGAGCCTGGCGCAACAGTTCTCGATGCCGGATGTGGACCTGGCGTTCACAGTATTCGAGTTGCAAAGGCGGGTTATCGCGTTTGCGCGATCGACATCTCAAAAACGATGCTCGAACAAGCGAAGTGCCGCGTAAGAGTTGCAAATGTTAGCGATCGCGTAGAATTTCATCAAAAGGATTTGACCCAACTCGACTTCCCAGACAGCTCGTTTTGCTATGCTTTTTCTTGGGGAGTCATCATCCACATTCGAGAGGCTGAAAAAGCCCTTGACGAGCTGGCCCGTATCGTTGAGCCAGGAGGTAAGCTAGCACTATACTTAACGAACAAGACAGCAGCAGACCACAAAATTGAATCTTTGATGCGCTTTGTACAGCGAAAACCATTGGCAGACTTTCACAGTTTCCCCTTTGGCGACGGTATTTGGTACCACATGAACAACCATAAGCTTTGGCTGTGGAGATTCGACGCTCAAGCAATCGTCAACTATCTTGCAGAGAAAGGATTGGTTTTAAAACATCGTCGCATAGGGGAACTATCAGAAATTCAGCGACGCTTACAAGGTCTCCCCCGACACCTACTTTTGCGATTGAATAACTTAGCTTATAGCTTAAACATTCCCCCAGACATAGCTACAACTTCGCTGTTCGTCTTCGAGAAAAAACGTCGGTAGAGCAGTAGCAAGCATTAAAACTCATATAACTTGGCAAAGGGAGCCAATTTTCAAGTTCCTCTCCCAAGTTTGGGAGAGGCATTTAGGAAGTTTAATGACAATGGCGCAAAATCCTTCGTCTTTCAAGCTGGTTGAGAGCTTAAAATGAAGAACGGGATTTTTCTGGGTCTTGGAAAAACCGTCTATAAAGTTAAAGTTAAGAGGTAAGACCTATCTTTACTAATAATGTCGCTTCAGTCATTGATGCAACTTTATGGAACGATTGCTCGATAAGCTCGCTCTAGAGCAAGTCATTGAACGTTCTCCGCTGACGATTTCGCCAGATATTTCTGTTGTCGATGCGATCGCCTTGCTCGCTCGAACTCAAGTCAGTTGCATTCCGGTAGTAGAAGACTCTAAATTAGTTGGGGTATTTTCGCCCAAGGATGTGGTTCGCCTCGTCGCTTCTGGAGAGGACTTATCTGGAGTTAGAATCGATCGAGTAATAGAGCAGCCAGTCATGGCGCTAAAATTATCCGACTCCGATAATCTCTCTACAGCTTTGTCCCTGCTGCACCAGCAGGGGACTTGCTCTTTACCCGTATTAGACGAACGAGAGCGCTTTGTAGGACTGGTGAGTGCCTGCCAACTCTGGGGAACGCTGAGGCAAAAAATAGAGAGGCAGGTAGACGAACGAACCGACGAGCTTGCCTGGACTAATACGCTATTGCAAAAGCGCGAACGACAATTGAAACTTGCCTTGCAAGCCGCTAAACTCGGTTTCTGGGAACTGGATTTAAAAACGGAAGAGCTATCGTCATCGAGCCAATGCAAAGCCAACTTTGGCTTGCCTCCTGAAGCTGACTTGTCCAACGCCAGACTATTTGAACTCATCCATCCCGACGATCGCGATCGCGTGCGAGAATCTCTCAGGAAGGCGATCGAGCAACAGACAGATTATGAGGCACAATACCGCAATATCTGGCTCGATGGCAGCATTCATTGGGTCTTAGCCAGAGGTCGCGGCACTTACGAAGCCGACGGCACTCCGACTTCTATGCTTGGCGTTACCTTCGACATTACGGAACGCAAGCAAACCGAAGAAGCACTGCGAGAAAGCGAGACTCGGTTGCAGAAGTTAGCCGCCAACCTACCAGGAGTCATTTATACATTTGTCATCTATCCCGATGGCTCGATGAAATTTGAGTACATTAGCGAAGCGTGCCGGGAAATTCAAGAAGTAGAGCCAGAGGAAGTTCTCAGAAACGCTGCTATTTTGTACGAACAAATTCATCCCGAAGACTTGCAAAAAGTTCTCGCAGCCAATGCCATGAGCGCCCAAACCTTAGAACCGTTTGCCTGCGAATGGCGTATCATCACTAAATCGGGAAAACTCAAGTGGGTGCGAGCTATTTCTCGACCGGAACGCCGCGACAACGGGCAGACAGTTTGGTACGGTACGCTATTAGATATCAGCGATCGCAAGCTAGTCGAGCAACAGTTGCGCCAGAGCGAAGCGCGTTTTCAAATACTAGCTCGCGCTACCAACGATGCCGTCTGGGACTGGAATTTACTAACCAATGAAATCTGGTGGAACGAAGCCGTACAAACGCTCTTTGGTTATTCAAAAGAGCAAGTCGGCACCGAGGTGAGTTGGCGATACGAAAATATACATCCAGAAGATAGAGAGAGAATCGTTTCTGAAATTCATGGCATCATCGATCGCGATCGACAGTACTGGTCGAACGAATATCGCTTCCGACGCGCCGACGGATCTTATGCCGATATCTTCGATCGCGGCTATATCGTGCGCGACAATACGGGCAAACCAGTCCGCATGCTCGGCGCGATGATGGACATCAGCGATCGCAAACGAGCTGAAGAAGCGCTTCGGCAAAGTGAAGCCACTCTCCACAGCTTCTTTGACAGCGCCCCCACGATGATGGGAATTGTCGAACTGCGAGATAACGACATCGTGCATCTCATCGATAACGCAGTGACGGCGCAATTATTTGGCAGAACGCCCGCAGCCATGCAAAATCAGTTAGATAGCCAACTAGGCATACCGCAAGAACACATCAGCCTGTGGCTCGATCGCTACCGCGAAGCCAAACGTACTGGAATCCCCGTTCGCTTCGAGTACTTTCACCCCGTTCCCGACGGAGTAAGATGGCTATCGGCTATCGTTTCTGCCATTGCAGGCGGTTCTGAAAGTCATCCGAGATTTGCCTATATTGCCGAGGACATTACCGAACGCAAAAGGGCAGAAGCAGCTCTGCGAGAGAGCGAAAAGCGCTTTTACAACGCCTTTGAATATGCCGCCATCGGCATGGCACTGGTAGCGATCGACGGTCGCTGGCTTAAAGTGAACCGTGCCTTGTGCGAAATTGTCGGTTACTCGCAAGAGGAATTACTCGCTACTAGCTTTCAGGCGATTACCCATCCAGAGGATTTAGAAAGCAGCATCGCTTACATGCAGCAACTTCTGGCGGGCGAGATTAACACCTACCAGATCGAGAAGCGTTACCTTCACCGACAAAGGCATACTGTTTGGGTTTTGTTAAGCGTGTCTGTCGTGAGAGACGATCGCGGTCAACCTTTATACTTCATCGCGCAGATTCAAGATATCACGGCTCGCAAGCAAGCAGAAGCCTCGCTTCGGGAGAGCGAAGAACGCTGGCAGTTAGCTATCCGTGGCACTAACGACGGCATCTGGGACTGGAACGTTAAAACCAATGAAGTCTTTTTTTCACCTCGCTGGAAGGAAATGCTGGGATACGAAGACGGGGAAATTGCCAACCATCTCGATGAATGGTTAAAACGAGTGCATCCCGACGATCTCGGTTGGGTAACTCAAGCTCTTGAAGATCACTTCAATCAGAAAACCCCTTTTTATATCACCGAACATCGCGTCCGGTGCAAAGATGGGACTTATAAATGGATTCTCGATCGCGCTCAAGCGTTGTGGGACGAACGAGGTAATGTTGCTCGGATGTCAGGATCTCATACCGATATCACCAATCGCAAGCAAAGAGAAGAACTTTTAGAAAACATCGCCCGTGGGGTTTCCGCAGAAATTGGCGAAGCCTTCTTCCAGTCATTAGTTAAATATCTCAGCAAAGCCTTAAAGGTCGAATATGCTTTCATCAGCGAAATCGTCGATCCAGAAAGCAATCTCGCTAGAACGGTTGCCGGCTACAGCGACGGTCGCGCGATCGAGAATTTTGAGTATGCTCTGACTAATAATCCCTGTGGAGATGTTATCGGCAAACAGATCTGCGTCTACCCTCAGAACTTGCAGCAGCAATTTCCCCACAACGAAATCCTTCAACAACTAGGAGCCGAAAGTTATTTAGGCGTTCCTTTATTTGACTCGTCCGGTCGGACTTTAGGTGGAATCTCCATCCTCAGTCGTCAGCCACTGCGCGACGCTCGATTGATGGAAGAGACGCTGAAAATCTTTGCCGTTCGTGCTGGGTTGGAACTAGAACGCAGACAGGCAGAAGCCGAATTGGTACGCCAAAATCAACGCTCTCACCTTTTTTCTGAAATTACGCTAAAAATTCGCCAATCCCTGCAACCCGAAGAAATTCTCCAGACCGCAGTTACCGAAGTACAAAAACTGTTGAGTGCCGATCGCGTTTTGGTTTTTCGGCTGTGGGACGACGGTTCGGGAACCGTCGTGCAAGAAGCCGTCTTGCCTGATTTCTCCGAGATTCTAGGACAACAAATTTACGACCCCTGCTTTAGTCGAGATTATCAACAGAAGTATCGTCAAGGAAGGGTAAGCGCGATCGCAGACATTAGAAATGCCGGCATTGAGTCCTGCCACGTCGAGTTGCTCGAACGATTTGGCGTGAAGGCTAACCTAGTGGTACCGATCCTTCAGTGGGAAAAGTGCTGGGGCTTGCTCATTGCCCACCAATGCGATCGTCCCCGACAGTGGAGCCGTTTTGAGATCGAGTTGTTACAGTTGTTGGCCAACCAAATTGGCATTGCCCTCGCTCAGGCGCAACTGTTAGAGAGAGAAGTGCGCCAGCGTCAGGAATTGGCTCGCTCCAACGCCGAATTGCAACAGTTTGCCTACGTGGCTTCCCACGACCTCCAAGAACCCCTGCGGATGGTAACGAGCTATTTGCAACTTTTGGCAAAACGATACCAAGGCAAGCTCGATGCTAGAGCAGACGAGTTTATTGCCTATGCCGTAGACGGGTCGAACCGAATGAAAACCCTGATCGATGACCTGTTGAGCTATTCTCGCGTCAGCACTCGCGCTCAACCCTTTGAACTCGTGGATTGCAATGTTATTTTGGAGATGGCGATCGCCAATCTCCAAGTTACTATTAACGAGACTGGCACAGCCATTACCCGCGCTCCCTTACCCCAAGTTATGGCCGATGCGACTCAACTGATGCAATTATTTCAAAATCTCCTTAGCAACGCCATCAAATTCCGAACCGAAGGCGTTCCCCCACAAATTCACATCGGAGCAGTTAGAAGGCAGGAAGCAGCATCTTCCCCCGCTTCTTCTTCCAAAGAATGGCTGTTCTGGGTACGCGATAATGGAATAGGCATCGAGCAACAGTATGCCGATCGCATCTTTGCTATCTTCCAGCGCTTGCACGGTCGAGGCAAGTATCCGGGAACGGGGATCGGACTGGCAATTTGCACAAAGATCGTCGAGCGGCATGGCGGACGCATTTGGGTAGAGTCAGAATCTGGCAAGGGAGCGACTTTTTACTTCACTATTCCAGAGCGAACAGGTAATCTATCGTGAGCGAGCGAGACTGTAATAAACCAATCGAGATCTTGCTAATAGAGGACAATCCTGGCGATATCGAGCTAACTAAGATTGCCCTGGAAGATAATAAAATGACCATCAATCTCAGCGTGGTAGAAGATGGTGTAGAGGCACTAAAGTTCTTAAAAAAAGAGGGGAAATACGCTAATGTACCTCACCCAGACCTGATCTTACTCGATCTCAACTTGCCTAAAAAAGATGGTCGCGAGGTGCTCGCAGAAATGAAAGCCGATCCAATCCTCAAACGCATTCCGGTCGTAATTCTCACGACTTCCCAAGCCGAAGAAGATGTCCTGAGAGCTTACAATCTTTGTGCCAACTGCTACATTACCAAACCCGTTGACTTCGATCGGTTTGTTAAGATCGTGCGCTCTATCGAAAATTTTTGGTTTACTATCGTCAAATTACCTCCACAATAGCAACCAGTTATTGGTAACCAAGGATCGATGACCAATGACCAAATCAAAGTTTTGTTAGTAGAAGACAATCCCGGCGATATTCTGCTGTTGCAGGAATTTTTGCGGGATGTCAGTTCGACTCAGTTTGAGTTAACGCCTGTCGAGAGTCTGGGCGAAGCCTTTTCGTCCCTTGCTCGCCAGAGCTTTGATGTCGTTCTGTTAGATCTCTCCCTGCCGGATAGCCAGGGATTAGAAACCTTTGTCAAAATCGATCGCGCCTTTCCAATTCTTCCCATCATCGTGCTAACGGGTTTAGACGATGAAACCATCGCCATTCGCGCCATGCAGGAGGGAGCGCAGGATTATTTGGTCAAAGGACAAGTCGATGGAAACTTGTTGGGGAGAGCGATTCGTTACGCGATCGAACGCAAGCAGGCACAGGAGGAGCTACGACAGCGGGAACGCCAATTAAGCGCGGTTTTTAATAGCGCTCTCAACGCGATCGTTATTGCCGATGATGAGGGCAGATATATCGATGCCAACCCATCTGCCTGCGAGCTGTTTGGCGTTTCGAGAGAAGAATTACTCAATGCGAGAATTGCCGATTTTGCCGAGCCGGGGTATGATTTCGCTCGCGCTTGGCAATCGTTCCGAGAGCAAGGACAGATAGCTGGAGAGTTTCGCCTGCGCCGTCGGGATGGCACGGTTCGGGAGGTAGAATTTGCCGCAACGGCTAATTTCCTGCCCCACCGCCATTTGTCGATTCTGCGAGACATCACCGAGAGCAAAACAGCTGCACTCGCCCTCAAACAGCAGACAGAAACTTTGCAGACGATTTTTGACAATATTCCGGTCATGTTAAGCTTCTACGATGCTAACGGTCGAATACGGATGGTCAACAAAGCATTAGAAAAAACCTTGGGCTGGTCGTCAGAAGAACTGCAACAGATAGATCTGATAGCCGAATGCTATCCCGACCCGGATTATCGCGCCTCAGTTATAAAATCAATGCAAACTGCCGACGGTAGCTGGAGGGATTTTCACACCAGAAATCGCGCGGGGGAAATTCTAGAAACTTCTTGGGCAAACGTTCGCTTGCCGAATGGCTTTAATGTGGGCATCGGTCAAGATATCACCGAGCGCAAGCGTGCCGAACAGAAAATCTACGAACAAGCCGCACTTCTAGAGATTACTACCAATGCCATTCTCGTGCGCGATCGCGCTAACCGAATTATCTTTTGGAACAAAGGTGCCGAACAACTTTATGGCTGGAGTGCCCAAGAAGCCATCGGGAAAAACGCCACCGACCTACTCTACAAAGAAGCTACGTCCCAAATCGACTTAGCTCTACAAACTGTCATCGAGAAAGGTGCGTGGCAGGGCGAATTGCATAAAGTCACCAAAGCCGGCAAGGAAGTCATCGTCGAAAGCCGTTGGACGTTGGTGCGCGACGAAGCCGGACAACCCAAATCAATTTTGACCGTCGATACCGACATTACCGAGAAGAAGTCCTTAGAATCTCAGATTCTGCGCGCCCAACGTCTAGAAAGCCTCGGTACCCTGGCTAGCGGGATTGCCCACGACCTCAACAACATTCTCACTCCGATTCTGACCACCGCCCAACTCCTGCCGCTCAAACTGCCCGATTTAGACGAGCGCAGTTTGCAATTGCTGAAATTACTCGAAGACAGCGCCAAGCGCGGCGCAGATTTGGTCAAACAAATTTTGTCGTTTGCACGCGGCGTTGAAGGCAAACGTGCCGTAGTACAAGTCGGGCACCTGTTATGGGAAGTGGTCAAGATTGCCAAGAGTACCTTTCCTAAATCTATAGAAATCGAAGCCGATATTCCAACCCACGAACTGGGAACGGTTTTGGCAGATGCTACGCACCTGCATCAGGTATTTATGAACTTAATTGTTAATGCGCGAGATGCCATGCCCGATGGCGGCAAGCTAACGATTACTGCTAAAAATGTCGTTATAGACGAAAACTATGCGAAAAAAAATCTTTATGCAAAAGCCGGACGCTATCTCGCGATCGCGATCGCAGATACGGGGGTGGGAATGTCTCCCGAAGTCCTCGATCGCATTTTTGAACCGTTTTTTACGACTAAAGAAGTCGGAAAAGGAACGGGATTAGGTCTGTCAACGACTTTAGGAATCATCAAGGGTTATGGCGGCTTTATTACCGTTCGCAGCCAGGTGGGAGAAGGCAGTGAATTTAGAGTCTATCTGCCGCAAATTGACGACGTGCAAAAGCTAGCAGAGGCCGAGTCTCAATTGCCCAGAGGACGGGGAGAATTGATTTTAGTAGTAGATGACGAAGCCGCCGTGCAAGAGATTGCGCAAACCTCCCTAGAAGCTCACGGCTACAAGGTCCTTATCGCTGGCGACGGAATCGAAGCGATCGCCCTCTACGCACGGCATAAAGATGAAATTAAAGCCGTCTTGATGGATATCATGATGCCGTCGATGGATGGCGCGACAGCTATCCGAACCTTGCGCAAGTTCGATCCCCATGTCAAAGTTATTGCTACTAGCGGTCTCGTTTCTAATGAAAAGATTATTAAAGCTTCTGGTGCAAGCATCCAGGCATTTCTATCAAAACCCTACACCTTGAAGGATTTATTAAACGTGCTGCACGAGGTGATTAATCGTTAAGGCTAAAATATCACCATATCAAGTTATCATACTCTAATTCAGCAATGCCGAATTTATACCAATTCGCAATTAGTCAGCAGCTCGGTATGTAAGGCTTTTTCGTTGAGCATATGTAGCGTTCTTTTTTATAAATATCTAAATATTATTAGACACCTAGAGGCTAGCTAGCTAGCTCGGTAGTCAAACAACATCCCATACTGGCAGCCGTTTTCTTCAGTCGGATCGAGGGAAAGAAGGGAAAGCAGGGATTGAACGTCCAGTGATAACTAAGCTTGGGAAAAGGCAGCCAGAGGTTAAAGCTGACTTGCCAAAAGGGAAAGAGGGGAGAAAAAACCCAATCGAGAACCAAACTCTCCTTAACCGCACCAGAGAGAGAGGTAGAAGGAGCCAGCGACCAAGCTTCTCGATTAAACTCTTCTTTTAACAGTTGTATTCTCCAATGGGTGACTTGAGCGCGCGGGGAAGATTCCGAAGACACTATGCAGATACTATTTTCAACGAAGCGATCGCTAGAGGCGACCACGAGCAGATTTGTTCCATCCAGAGTAGCCTCAAAAGTCGCAAAATCTCGATCTTGCCAACTCAGCAGCACGGTCTGACCATCCGTGCCAACATATTCAGCTACTAGGTCGGTTGGCTCGACCAACGTATTGCCATCTTCACCTAACTTCCCTCTAACCCGACCGACTAGGCGACTGCCATCGCTGAAATGATAAGACCAGTTATACAGCTTCGCGATATAAGTTGGCTCTTTACCGAAGGTGAAGGACAAACCGACGGGTGATAGAGTCAATCGGGTACGGTAATTAGTCACTGGTTTTTCTAGGGTTATGAGAGGTGCTGCGAGCGAGCGGGTCTTTTTGTATTATTTTAGCTCGTACCGAGCGGGCTGGTACTTCTTTTATCTAAGTCCTCGAACTGAAATTCTCCTCAAAGCCAATCTTTCCTTGTTCGATTCTTTTGTTGATTTCTCCGATCCCCTACTTCAGAAAAATTAACGAGAGCATTATAGCAATTTCCTAAATACCTGCTCCAAATAGTTAAATGGGAAAAGGGCGCGATCGCTGTTAAGATTTGTTGGGCATCTTTACTATTTCGCGACTTTGTCTCAACGGTACTATCTCAGCTTCCTTGCTTTCTCTCGCCACCCGAATCAGCAATCCAGCCAAAATCAAACTTGCCAGACTAGAACTTCCGCCATAGCTGAACAAGGGCAAGGGTAAACCCGTTGTCGGCAGTGCCCCAGTTGCTACGCCGATATTGAGCAAGGCTTGTCCTACCATTACCGTCATCGCACCAAGCGCCACCAATTGTTTGACGCGATGGTTACATTTCATGGCAACGAGCAAAGCTAGTGTGGCATAGCTGACGAGCAATAGTAGCAGCAGGATACCGCCTGCGAAACCAAATTCTTCGGCAAAGACGGCAAAAATAAAATCCGTGTCCTGAAACGGTAAGTAGGAGAGCTTTTGCTGCGATAGCCCAAAACCCTCCCCCCAGGTTCCCCCAGAACCAATCGCTAGTAAACTTTGAACCAGTTGATAGCCTTTGTTCCTCGGATCTGCCCAGGGATTCAGGAAGGAGATAATCCGCTGGCGTTGGTATTCGTTAATGGTGACGCTGACAAAGGCGGTCAACACGCCAGTAATGGCAGTTCCGCCGAGATAGATCGAGGACAATCCCGACCCTAATGCAATCAACCATATAGTTATGCCGCACAAAGCCGTAGTACTTAAATTGGGCTGAAGCAAAATTCCGGCAAGCGTCGCCGCGAAAACTCCTAGCCAAGTCAGGCGTACTTTCCAAGGCAATTGTCTCCACTTCCCAAAAAACCAGGCACTTTGCAGAACAAGCGCGGGTTTCATAAACTCTGAGGGTTGCAGGAGTATCGATCCGAGTTTAATCCATCGGGTGGCTCCGTTGACCTCCGAACCCAGGGGAGTTAGGGTTAAGAAAATCAATCCCAAGCACAGCAAAACTAGCCAAGGGGCGATTTTTAATAACAAACGAATTGGCGATCGCGCGATCGCATTGCAACCCATTAAGCCTATCCAGATCCAGATGAGTTGGCGTTTGACGTAATACCATCCATCTCCTCGCGTCGCGTCATTATCTGGATTGGCAGCCACGGCATAGGAGGCAGAAAATAAGACGACTAAACCGATGCCAAGCCACAACAGGGTTAGCCAGCGCAGCAAACGCGCTTCAATCGACCAATTTTTTACTTCTGGGTCAAAAATAGGAATGAGATACCGCAGCACAGTAAATTTTTATCTCCAGCCCTTGACAAAGCAAAAAGAGGTCGTCACTGACCTCTCTTCGATCTGCTGACAGTTGAATTGATTATAGTAAGCCCGTATTTGTTCCTGGCTTGCCCGTTGCTAGCTGAACTTTGATAATTTTTCCGCCCATTTTCATGATGCGTTGCTGTTCGCGGAACCAGTTATCATAGGGAACTAGCTTGGTAAAGTAGGTGTTTTGTAATTCGCGCTGCGTCCGAATCCGGGTTTGGCTGGGCACGCAAGCAGTCACTTTGAACATCCGCATAAGTTAGATTCTCCCAATCTATTTATCCGATATTTTAAGGGTTGTGCTTTTCTTATTTACAACAAAGGCCGGGAGTCAGGAGTCAATACTAGATCTTTAAAACTTATCTTTTTATTAAGATTAAGCCTTTAAGGAGCTAGCACTCACTCTAGACTTCCCGAACCTCTAATAGACAACTTTTCTTCGGTTGCCGGATTAGTCGCTCTAGCTCAAGCCAGAACAGATGTAGTCGAAGTATACGCCCATTTCTTTGCCAGCATCAGCACCAACTAGGCTAGCAGTAACTTCTTTCATTGCCTGGATAGCTTGGATGGTGGAAGAAATGGGAACGCCTAGAGAATTGTAGGTTTCCTTCAATCCATTGAGAACGCGCTCGTCGAGGATAGAGGGATCGCCAGCTAGCATTGCATAGGTTGCATAGCGCAGGTAGTAATCCAAGTCGCGGATGCAAGCAGCATAGCGGCGGGTGGTATACATATTTCCGCCAGGACGGGTTACGTCGGAGTAGAGCAAGGATTTCGCGACAGCTTCCTTGACGATTCCAGCAGCATTAGCGCTGATAACGCTGGCTGCACGGACGCGCAGTTCGCCGCTAGCGAAGTAGTTCTTGAGCTTATCCATGGCAGCACCGTCGAGGTACTTTCCTTGAACGTCAGCAGAATTGATGACAGAAGTAATTGCGTCTTGCATAGTTTTGCTTCCTTATTTTGCCTAGTCTTATAAATCTTTACGAACAAACGCGAGAGCTTTTTTTGACAAAGTAGGGAGGAATAGTCCCTATGACATGGCTCCGATCACGTAGTCGAAGTAAGAAGCTGCTTCGGAGGCATCGTCAGCAGACATCAGTCCTAGAGAGACTTCCTTCATTTCGCGGACGCTTTGAGCCACAGCGCCGATGTCGGTTCCCAAAGACTTATACATTTCACGAACGCCAACTAAACCGATTTCTTCAATCGGGGTAACATCGCCAGCAACTACGCCATAGGTGATCAAGCGCAGGTAGTAATCCATGTCGCGCAAGCAAGTTGCGGTCATTTCTTCGCCATAAGCGTTGCCGCCAGGAGAGACGATATCGGGACGCTTTTGGAATAAGCGATCGCCTGCTTGCTTAACGATGGTTTCGCGAGCGCCAGTCAGGGTTTCGGCAATGCGCAGACGAGCGGCACCGCCAGTAACAAACGCTTTGATTCTATCTAGTTCGCCGGGGCTGAGATAGCGGGCTTCTGCATCTGCATTCACGATTGATTTCGTGACAATACTCATCGATGGATTCCTCCCAAAAAAAATGAGACTAAAAAAAGAGCGGACTCTCTTTAAACTATTAGCTCCGTTAAAACGGTTTACCAATCTCGTGTTTTAACACATTATTGACCCACTCGAATGCTCGAAGTTGAATAAAAATCCGGCTTTAGCGGGTAGCTTTTGCTTTTTGAGACTGTGGTTTGACCGAACTCGGAATTGTGTCCCGATAGGTCTTACCGCAATTATTCTGAGGCATGGCGTTCACATTCGCTGTTACTCCTTAACAGTTTTTAACATTTTCCCTCAGAAATAAGGTCTGACATCCGAAAAGCGATCGCTAATTTTTTTGCTTAGCACAATTGGAGCTGTTTGACAACTAGGGTTGAAGAGAAAAAATCGGGGATTTGCGATCGCACTCAGAACGAATTATTAGTTGCTTAAATATTATTTCAATTTGATATAAATACGAAAGCTTCGGATGTTTTTTGTTTTTTCCAAAGCCCTAAACAATCAATCCAGCTTCTCGAATGCGAGAGGCTAATCGGGTAAAGTCAAAAAAATAGAAACGCAATCGCAAACTCAGCCTACATTTCCCAACCTAAGAATGCTGTGACAAATACTGCACAAATTCTATGTGTTCTTGGCTATTCAATCCTCGTTGTAGCAGTGCTAAAACTGTTGTCATCTCTCCTGAAAGTAATGCCGTCACATTTAACCACAAACCAGGAAAAACACAACTTTTAATAATCCCATCGGTATCAGGTTCGAGTCGCACGTATTCGTCATTTTGCAAGCTGAACCAATCGAGTTTATTTTCTAAAATCTGCCAAACAATATATTCTCTAACACCATTACGACGATATGCCCGTTTCTTGTCGTATAAGTCAATGGATACGCTGCTGGCGGCGACTTCTGCGACTAACTCTGGTGCGCCCTCGATGTAATCGTCTTGGCTAATACGCGCTTGTCCGCCGAGACGTTCGTCAATCAACAACACCGCATCTGGTTGCGGTTCGTTATCTAAGTCCAAGCGGACTGTGGCATTATCAGCTAGTTTAACGCCTGGGGTAGCAACTTTGTAAACTCCCAACCAGATAATTAGGTCTCCATGAGGTTGTCCATGACTATTAAAACGCAATGGGGAGGGCACGTACACGACTCCTTCAATTAATTCTGCTTTCTTGAGATGGGGCATCGCGGTATAACGGCGTTCAAATTCGTGGCGAGTGAGCCTATCCCCACTTTCTAAAGGCGGTGTATCTGGTCGTGCAAAAGTCGTCATAAGCCGATTCCAATTGAAGGAGTTTTGCTGCATCCAGTATATCGAGCTTGATAAAATTCTTTAATAAAAAAAAGACAATAAAAAAAGACGCGATCGCTCGCGCCTCTATTCTAGCTATGCGACTTATTTTATCGTCTTAGACGTTCAGTTTTGCGGGTGTAAAACTAGGCACGACAATTTCCGTATCTTGCTTCGTCAGCTTGTTATAGAGCTTCTCCGTATTGGGGAAGTTTGCCGCCGGAAGGGTTGGGAAGCGACGGTAGGGCACTACATCCTCGCCGAACACTTGGGCATACTCCATGCTATTAACCATTGCGCCAATAAAAGCACGTATACCCTGCGTAGCCAGAATCTGGTTGTACTTCTGGATTTCACGCTGATTGAGGGGCGCACGTCCCAAGAAATGCTTCGTCCCTAACTCGATTACTTTCGTATTGGGGAAGGGCGTGTAGAACTCTTTGATATAAAGATCCGAACACCCTAATCCTTCGATAAACTCCTTAACCGTAATTTCTCCATTGCTCAGCTTGCTTTCCAGAGCAGAGAACTCAGTCTGAACGATAAAGGGATTGAGGTCGCGCTCGAAAATCTGACGATAGGCAGCTCGAATGAGGTTTCCAACTGCCACTTTGTCAGCCAAAGATGTGAGCTTGAAGATCTTGGTTTGTTGGCGCTGAGCGCTCACGCCCTGATTAATGCGGAATTGAATTTCGGGTTCCGTCCGCATTGCCGCCGCCTGACCCAACTCGACAAAGCGAGGCGTAACTTCTTTGTCAACGCGCTTCCCGATATCTTCGCGCAGCATTCCCACTCGTGCCATGCGCATTTGCAGACCGCCAGGGGTTAAATAGCGCTCGTAGGGAACGGTATCTTCCCCAAATGCCTGGGTATATTCGGGGCTGTCGATAATTGCATCTACGAGAGCATAGAAGCCTTTCTTGGAGCAAAGATCGAAGTACTTGTTCATTTCCTGACGACCGTAGGTGGGACGACCTAACAGGCGGCGATGGATATACTCGATCGCTTTGACGACATAGTACGGAGTCCAGTACGTCTTGCGGAAAGTTTCCGACTTCGC
This sequence comes from Pleurocapsa sp. PCC 7327, assembly GCF_000317025.1. NCBI lineage: Bacteria > Bacillati > Cyanobacteriota > Cyanophyceae > Pleurocapsales > Pleurocapsaceae > Pleurocapsa > Pleurocapsa sp. PCC 7327. The sequence goes on from NC_019689.1 coordinate 4,851,366, forward strand.
CAGCATTTTGATAAATTCGCGCAGCGTAATTTCGCCGTTTTCTAGCTTGATTTCTGCAACGCTCAGGCGCTGACCTTCATAGACATCCCGTCCGAAGACTTGGCGATAAGCAGCCCGAATCACAGCTTGGGTCGAGCTTTCGCCATACTTGACGCTGGCACCGTTGCTCGCTCCCGGTAGCTCGTTATTGAGGCGGAATACCTTCGGTCCGAGAGAACCGGGCATCTCGCCTCGCGCCGAGGGATTGCTATTTTGATTGTTGATAGCAGGACCCCGGTGAATGAGGATGCGCTTGGTATCTTTGTTAAATGGAGCGGGTCTGGCGTTGGGATTGCGAGTTTCTTTGGGGAAGATCGCGCCAAATTGAATTTCCAGCGGGTCGTTACCGGAACCGTAAACGTGTTGGTCGGGTAGCGGGCGATCGTACTTGGCGAAAGTTGTGATAAACTGGGGGACTTTGCGGAAGGGAGCGCTGTAGTTAAACAGATCTTGCTGCATTCCCCAATTGCGGCATTCCTGCGCTTCTTGACCCAATCCTCGGAGGTAGGGGACGGTTTCTTCGCCGAAGTAGTCAGAGTATTCTTGCGAATCTACTAAAGCATCCACTAGCGCGGCAAGTCCGCCGCGGGAAACAATGTCGAAGTATTTCTGAACTTCTTCGCGCGAGGAAGGACCGCGACCTAGAATATGGCGGAACGCCAGTTCGAGAGCGCGGCTGTTGATAAATGGCTCGAAGAACTGTTTCCGGTACAGGGGAGATTTACATAGGCGGCGAACAAACTCTTTCATGGAAATGTCGCCGTTTTTAACCTGAGATTCTAGGTAAGAGATAGACAGGCTGTAGGCGCGAGTAATATCTCGCTCGAAAATTTGTCGGTAGGCGGCTTTGATAACAGCTTGCTTTTCTGATTCCGACAAACCGGGCTTCATAACGAATTTTTGCCGCCGCTCTGCTGCATTAAAATAACTCTGAGGCAGCGCTAATCCTTGTACGTCTGCAGAAGGACCCTGGCGCAGCTTATTAGCAGGCGTTGGCGCTTTAAATTCGCTGATGAGAACGTCGAAATATTGCTTAACAATTTCTTTCGCTTCCAGATCGCGCTGGAAGTAATCGATAGAAGCTGCTCGCATTTCTTGGAGGGCAACGATAGTCGCATCGGTCGAGCAAGCATTTTCAATCACTTCTCGCAGTCCGCGCGTATTGACTACCAAGATATTGGGGTCGCCAGCGACGATCGCATAGGTAGTATAGCGCAAGAACCAAGATAAATCCCGCAGAGACTTTTGCATGTTGCTCGGACCGTAGCGGGAAATAGGAATGGGGCGAAATCCTGGCGGAATGGGACCTGTAGAACTAAAAATGGAGCGCAGACCGCCAAATATGCTGCCGCCGCCACCGCCTTCGACATAGGTGACATCCATGCCTGTTGCTTGCCGAGCACCCCCAGCTGCTACGCCAGCTATTGCCATTTCTTCGACCGGAGGTTTTTCCAAGTAAGCCATCGGCGACCCTCCGGTGAAAATCCGGTTAGCAGCACGGGACACGATTAGGTCGGAGTTTTTCGTCAGCGTCTGAGCAATTTCTATACGCTTGCTGCCAGAGCGAAAATATTCTGTTAACTGATTGAGTTCTGCCTTTTCTAAAAAACGATCCTGTTGTTCTGCTTGAGAGATCGCAGAAACTGGGACGGTTTGATAGAGTTGAGGACGGGCTAATGAGCTTCCACCACTTGCCTTGACAGTCATTGGATTTCAACTATCTCCCATTAAAAAAATTTGTTTAGTGGACTCCTGGTCGGAGTAAAGATGCTTACTACATCTCGATTTAAAATCAGATGTTTAAATTTTTGCGTCAGCATCTAGATTAGAATGTTTCGCGCTCTGTGAGTTACATTATTAAGAATTGTGTCACGAAGTCTGAGAAAAAGTTCGAGAAGACTACAGCGATTAGCCTTGGGAGCGATCGCTCCCAAGGCTAGTCTGAATCGACTGTTCGTCAAGCAAAAATCAAACGATTGTTTAAACAAACGAGAACGCTGGAGAGCCAAGGTTCAAATCGGTCGGAACATTTTGCAAAATGCTAATAAGTTCTCCTCTGGCTGCATCTCCAGGATCGTAGATCAAGGCTGCATTGATACTGCCGCTGCTAGTCGTGAAAAAGTCCAGATCGTACTGCGCGATCGCGCCATGCAGTTGAATAATATCTTGACTGGAATCGAAATCGCTAATTAATGCATAGTCAGACTCGCCAGTGGTCAGCGGATCGCCATCGCTGTAGAAAACGCGACTCGCATCTCCCAATACAAAAGTATCGCTATCTGAAAAGCCAGTTAAGACATCCAACTCGCCAGCGCCATAACTAGCAGACGGATCGACTCCAACTAAGCGATCGCTGCCAGCGCCACCATCGAGGGAATCATTGCTCGCTCCGCCTGTAAGACTATCTGCGCCAGCTTCGCCCACCAGGCTATCCTCGCCTTTACCACCAAAGATAAGATCGTTGTCGGTACCGCCGTTGAGGGAGTCTTTTCCTTCTCCTCCATCGAGAGTATCCTGACCTGCATTGCCAAGAATGGTATCGTCGCCAGATTCGCCTAAGAGGCGATCGTTGCCAGCCCCGCCCTCGATCGAGTCGTTGCCGTCGCCACCGAGAATATTATCCCGTCCTCCGTTGCCTTTGAGGAGATCGTCGCCGTCGTTGCCAAAGATTCTGTCTCTGCCAGCGCCTCCTTCGACTGTATCGTTTCCTTCGTCAGCAGTAATTAGATCGTCGCCGTCGCCGCCGAAGATCTCATCCCTGCCAGCCAGCGCTTGTATGATATCATTACCGCCCAAACCGGAAATGCGATCGCGACGGTTAGTGCCAGTTATGACATCATCGCCTTCAGTGCCGATAATTTCATTGGGAGGACCGAGTTCGCTGAGAGCGTTGAAGGCATTGAGCCGACCGCCGGAGACAGTTTTTCCTTCTAGAACAGTGAGGGGATCGACAGTCGTCAGAAGCAGTTCTTTAACTTCTTGTGCGCTGAGGTTTGGGTCTTCCGACCAAAGCAAGCTGGCAACCCCCGATACGTGAGGCGTAGCCATTGATGTCCCATCATAGGATGCATATCCCCCTCCAGGAACAGTGCTAAGGACGCTCACTCCCGGAGCGCCTAGATCGACGGAAGTAGCTCCGTAATTGGAAAACCAAGCCAATCGGTCGCTAGCATCAGTAGCTGCGACCGAAATGATGTTATCGAGGTCGTAACTGGCAGGATAAGCCGGGTTTGGACCATCATTGTCATTAGTTCCGTTTCCTGCTGCCGCAATAAACAACTGCCCTGCTTTACCTGCGGCAGCGATCGCGTCGTACAAACCTTGGGAGAAGAAATAACCTCCCCAGCTATTGCTGGTCAGTTTCACTCCCATGAGGGTAGAATATTCTACTGCCTCAATTGCATCGAAGTCAGTTCCGCTTCCTCCAGAATCTAAAAACTTGATCGCCATAATCTTGGCGTTCCAATTGACACCAGTCACGCCAGTATTATTATTCCCTTCAGCAGCAATTGTCCCTGCGACGTGAGTGCCGTGGAAAAAGTCATCAAAGGGATCGCCATCTTCGTTCACAAAGTCATAGCCGTAGTAATCATCTACATAGCCATTGCCATCGTCGTCAACGCCATTGTTGGGAGTTTCTCCCGGATTAGTCCACATGTTGTCGTTGAGATCCGGATGATTATAATCCACTCCCGTATCGATTACTCCCACCACTACATCGCTTCCGGTTTGCCGATCCCAGGCTTCTGGCGCATCGATATCGGCATCGGGGGTACCACCCGTTTGTCCGGTATTGTTTAAACCCCAGAGTTCGCTAAAACGCGGATCGTTAGGAATAGTAGCCGTAGTAGAGCGGATATAGTTAGGTTCGATATATTCGATCGCGGGATCTGCACTAAAACTTGCGATCGCGTCTCTGACGCTCGTTCCCTCTTCTAACTTCCAACGCTGAATTCCCAGCGTCTTGGTGGTTTCTAGAACTGTAGCTCCTAGCCTTTCTTGGAGAAGGCTAATTTTGTTTGCTTCTGTGCCAGCTTTGAGTTTAACGATCAGCTCGCCGGAGGCATAGTCTTTTCCTTCTGCCAAACCAGCTAGTCTTGCTAATGGGCTAGTGTTCTCTGGAATAGGACTTTCATCGGTGTTATCCGTTGTTTGTTGGGCGGATAGCGATGCGGTAGACGCAGATGAAGCACCAGATCCTTGCAGGATCGCGATCGTTTCTCCTCTCGCTTCTACCCCTGGGTCGTAAATCATGGCTACATCTACCCGTCCCGAAGGAGTGGTAAAGTAGTCTAATTTATACAGGTCGTCTGAGCCTTTGCGTTGCAGGGAATCTTGGCTGGGGTCGTAGTCTGTAATTAAAGTATAGTCAGACTCGCCCGTCGTCAGCGGATCGCCATCATCGTAGTAAACGCGATCGTTATCGCCAAGGGCAAAGGTGTCGTATCCCGTACCGCCAGAGAGAGTATCGATCTCGCCCGCACCAAAACCAACTTTCGCGCCGGAGACTACCGCGAGGTTAATTCCCACTAAATTATCATTTCCGGCTCCTCCATCGAGGCTGTCGTTATCGAATCCTCCCACCAAGGTATCAGCCTCAGTGCCGCCGCTGAGACTGTCACTGCCGCTGCCTCCTAAGATGCGATCGCTTCCCGCATTGCCAGAGAGCGAGTCAGTGCCATCTCCCCCGTCGATGGTGTCGTCGCCGCCTTGACCGACGATGGTATCATTGCCTGCTTGTCCGAGCAAACGATCTCGACCAGCGCCGCCATCAATGGAATCGTTGTCCTCGCCGCCGAGAATGTCATCGCGACCCTCATTACCGATTAAAATGTCATTGCCGCCATTACCGGAGATGGTATCATTACCGCTCCCTCCTTCCGCTTTGTCTTTGCCATCTCCAGCAGTAATCAGGTCATTGCCCGAACCGCCTAAAATTTGGTCGTTGCCAGCTAGACCTTGGAGAACGTCATTGCCGCCCAAACCAGAAATGGTATCGGGTCCTCTGCTGCCAGTTAATACGTCATCGCCCTCAGTGCCGATGAGTTCGATACCAGGCGGAATTTCATAGAGATAAATTTCTCGATCGGTGCCGTCATAGCTGCTCCAGACTACTTTATTACCAGAAATTTGCGGGTCGTAGTCGTAGGTATTGTTATTGGTCAGTTGGATGACATCGCCGTCGTAGAAATAGATTTCGCTGTCAGCATTGTCGGGATAACCATACCAAACTACCTTATCGCCCGAAATTTGCGGGCTGTAATCGTAGAAATTATTGTCAGTTAGTTGAATGGTCTGGTTGCCATCGTAGAGGTAGATTTCACTGTCATTGAAGTCTGGATAACCGCTCCAAACCACTTTATTGCCCGAAATCTGTGGGCTGTAGTCGGAGAAATTGTTGTCGGTTAATTGGACGATTTTGCTGCCGTCATAGAGGTAGATTTCGTCGTCGTTACCGTCATAGCCACTCCAAACTACCTTATCGCCATCTATCTGTGGACTGTAATCGTAGGTATTGTTATTGGTTAGTTGGATGGTCTTGCTACCGTCATAGAGGTAGATTTCGTCGTCGTTGCCGTCATAACCGCTCCAAACCACTTTATTGCCCGAAATCTGTGGACTGTAGTCAGAGAAGTTATTATCGGTTAATTGGACGATTTTGCTGCCGTCGTAGAAGTAGATTTCGCTGTCAGAGTAGTCGGGAGGATAGGCGTACCAAACTACTTTATTGCCATCTATCTGCGGACTGTAATCGTAGAGATTGTTGTCGGTCAGCCGAGTAGTCTTATTACCATCATAAAGGTATATTTCATCGTCGTTGCCGTCAGAGCCGCTCCAGACTACATTGTTGCCTGAAATCTGCGGACCGTAGTCGTAGAAGTTATTATTGGTCAGTTGGGTAATCTTGCTGCCATCGTAGAAGTAAATTTCACTGTCATTAAAGTCGGGATAACCAGTCCAAACTACTTTGTTGCCATCTATTCGCGGACCGTAGTCATCAAAGTTGTTGTTGGTTAATTGGATGATGTCATTATTGTTAGCCATGTTTCACGTCTCCTGATTCAATTCGGCAACTTTCAATGGGTTGCTCGGTTGAGAGTTCGCACGGTAGCGATTCTTCTTCAAAAACTGCCCCTGAGCGCGACGCGCAAATTACCAAAATTATTAATTTAATTTGCATATTGCGATTGTTGTCACTGCAAGACAATATAACTCCTTCGCTACCCTCTTAATTTGGGAAGCGAACGATGTTGGCAAGATAAATATGCAGCGTTTTCAATCCGCCAAAATCAAAAAACTTCTTGGGTTCTTAGAATCCTGTGTCCTCCGATCGCACTCCTAATAAACCACTTAGCTTGAGCGAAGACAAATGGTTCCTTTGAAAGTTCTTTTGAATGTTTGTTAGGGAAAACAGAAGCGAACGATCTTTGAGAAGAACAAAAGATGTTTTTATTGAGTATGTATTGTATATTCCTATTTTAGGATATATGCAAATTAAATCAACAAAATTCGTCTTAAACTTCTGGAAATCGATTGATAAATTATCAAAGCTTCATCTTTCTTAACTATAGCGATCGCTAGATTTCTTCAAGAGTTCTTCATTTTTCTTCGGTTTAATTATAAGTAACCCGACTCAGTTTTGGTTTATGGTCTCGATTGCTAAGCAATATAAGAGTTACAGGAAAGCTGTAGTGCCGGCCAGGCAAATTTTGATTATTGATGATGAAGCTGACAACCGAATGGTTATCGGTTGTTGCCTAGAAGGATCTGGGGGGTTGGCAAGTACTCGAAGCAGCTTCGGGTGAGGAGGGGCTGCTCGAAGTACAAACCCGAAAACCCGATGCCATTATTTTAGATATAGAGATGGACGGGATGAATGGAATCGAGTTTCTGCAACGACTGCGCGCGAACCCCGAACATCAGAAAATTCCAGTCGTGTTGTTGACGGTAATTGCCGATTGGCTCGCTCCCCAGGAACTGTCAAAGCTAGGGGTTGTAAAAATACTTGCCAAACCCTTTAAGCTATCTGCCTTAATAACCCAGATAGCAGAGGTGCTTGAGTGAAATTCGCGATCGCAAGCATCGCAGACTCGGTAAAATCTTTCCCGATTCGCCAAGCGCCAGTTCCCATTGTATGAAACCTTATCAAAGAATTCCCATTCAAGAGTGCGACGAACCATTAGTTGCTATTCCGCTCGAAAAATTCGCGATCGAGTCTCCCCATCCCTACGAAAAACTGGGGGCAAATTACGGAGGGCGATCGCCCTATTCTCTTCGCCAAGGCGTTCTTGAAGCGTTAATTAACGCCCAAACTTACTTACATCAGCACTATCCGGGATGGAAAATTAAAATTTTTGATGCTTATCGACCCGTCGAAGTGCAACAATTTATGGTCGATTATACCTTGACTGGGCTGCTACGAGAGAGGGGATTAAAAGCAGAAAGTTTATCGAGCAAACAGCGTCAGAAGCTTTTGGAGGAAGTCTACCAAATTTGGGCAGTTCCAAGCGACAATCCCGCTACGCCTCCCCCGCACAGTACGGGAGCGGCAGTTGACATTACTTTAGTCGATGGGACGGGAAATCCGCTAGATATGGGCGGGGAAATCGACGAACTCTCGCCGCGATCCCATCCCGATTACTATGCCAACAGCACTAGCGAAAAAGAACGCCTTTATTGCACCAGACGGCAGCTGTTATATGAAGTCATGCGCGAGGCTAGATTTTGTCGCCATCCGGGAGAATGGTGGCATTTTTCCCTCGGCGACCAAATGTGGGCATGGCAGCATAATCGAGAAAAACTCGATAACTTTCTGACTGCTCGGTATGGAAGGGTATTAAATCTGTAATAATTTAATACAGAAGTTGTAAACCTTTTTGAAGAAAATGTCATCTACCTCTGTTTAAAGGTTGCATATAAATGCTCTCTCCCAGTCAGCAAAGACAATAATCCTGAGAGGAATTTCAAAAAGGTTTACAAAAATTGCAGGGAAAGCCTAAAAGCCTTATCCCTCAGTTGAGATGAGTCCAGAGACTGAAAAGATAAACATAAAGAAGGTTAGTTATGACTCAGATGTCAGGAGCATCCGATGTCCCAGATATGGGTCGTCGTCAATTCATGAACCTATTGACTTTTGGGACGATTACGGGCGTAGCGGCAGGCGCACTCTACCCAGTCGTCAAGTACTTTATCCCGCCTTCTAGCGGCGGAGTTGGCGGCGGCGTTACTGCTAAAGACGCTCTCGGTAACGATATCATCGTCAGCGAATTTTTAGCGACTCATAACCCAGGCGATCGCACCTTGGCACAAGGACTCAAAGGCGATCCTACTTACATCGTCGTGCAAGAAGACAAAACTATCGCCAACTACGGCATTAATGCCGTTTGTACTCACCTGGGTTGCGTCGTTCCCTGGAACGCCGCTGAAGAAAAATTCATCTGTCCCTGTCACGGTTCCCAGTACAATGCTGAAGGAAAAGTCGTGCGCGGTCCTGCACCGCTATCCCTTGCCTTGGCACATGCTACGGTGGACAACGATAAAGTTGTCTTTACCCCTTGGACGGAAACCGATTTCCGTACTGGCGAAGACCCCTGGTGGGCTTAATTTGTCTCGATAGAATAACGATTTGTTGAAGTTTCAGTTTTTGAGTAATTTGACATAGAGATGAGAACCCCTTATATCTCGGCAATATGGCGAACTGGCAAGCAGGTAATGCTCAAAGTAACCCTGCTAGCGATCGCTTCTGTTGCCCTTTTCCTTGCCAGCGATCTGGCATTCCCTCAATCGGCGGCAGCTTATCCGTTTTGGGCGCAGCAAACCGCACCGGAAACCCCTCGCGAACCTACCGGACGCATCGTTTGCGCTAACTGTCACCTAGCCCAAAAACCCGCGGAAATTGAAATTCCCCAGTCGGTGCTGCCCGATACCGTTTTTGAAGCCGTGGTAAAAATCCCCTACGACACAAGCACCCAACAAGTTTTAGGAGACGGTTCTAAAGGCGGTCTCAACGTTGGCGCAGTTCTCATGCTGCCAGAAGGATTCAAGATCGCTCCCCCCGACAGAATTCCTAAAGAAATGAAGGAAAAAGTCGGTGGCGTATACTTTCAGCCTTATCGGGAAGACCAAGAAAACGTCGTTATCGTCGGACCTCTCCCTGGCGAGCAATATCAGGAAATCGTTTTCCCCGTCCTTTCTCCCGATCCCGCAACCGATAAAAACATTCACTTCGGTAAATATTCCGTTCACCTAGGTGCCAATCGCGGTCGCGGTCAACTCTATCCCACGGGAGAAGCTAGCAATAATAACGTTTTCAAAGCATCTGCGGCTGGCACGATCTCACAAATTAGCAAGCAAGAAGCTGGCGGCTACGAAGTGACTATTACTACGGCAGATGGCAGCATTGTGGTAGACAAGATTCCAGCCGGACCGGAATTAATCGTTTCTGAAGGACAACGGGTTGCTGCTGGAGAAGCCCTTACTAACAACCCGAACGTGGGAGGATTCGGTCAGAAAGATACAGAAATCGTTCTGCAAAGTCCAGACCGCATCAAGTGGTTGATGGTGTTCGTTGCTGGTATTATGCTGTCTCAAATCTTGCTGATTCTCAAGAAGAAGCAAGTCGAAAGAGTTCAAGCAGCAGAAATGAACTTTTAATTCGAGCGTTAATTATTCCTATTTAGGACGGGTAATTATTACCCGTCTTTTTTGCGATCTTCTCTTGAGTGCGATCGCCATAGAAAATCTAGATATTCTCATCTACCGCGCTCAAGAATTGAAAAGCTCCAATAATCTTCTCGGTAAGCTAATCTAGAATTGGCTTCGCTATCAAAATGATTTTACCATTTGATTTTCAATTACTGGCTTTTGTTGCAAATAAACAGCAAGAGCGTCTATCATTGTCAATTAGATAGAGTTTCTTGAAAGGAGTTAGTATGCCTCCTTACACTGCCACATCGCTGAAAGCCGAACTAAATGCTAGAGGTTGGCGCTTGACACCGCAGAGAGAAAAGATCCTGCACGTTTTTCAGAATTTGCCACGGGGTAATCACCTGAGTGCCGAGGAACTTTATTCTCTCTTAGAGCAAAGAGAAGAGGGAATTAGTTTATCGACTATTTACCGCAGTGTCAAGTTAATGTCCCGGATGGGGATTCTTCGAGAATTAGAACTAGCCGAAGGACACAAACATTACGAACTCAATCAACCCTATCCCCATCATCACCATCATCTCGTTTGTATTCAGTGTAATAAAACAATTGAGTTTAAAAACGATTCGATTTTAAAACAGAGTCTTAAACAGTGTGAAAAAGAGGGATTTCAATTAATCGATTGTCAGCTTACCGTGATGACAATTTGTCCGGAAGCATTGCGTATGGGATGGCCCTCTACCTTACCAAGCAATTGGTCCTGCACTCGTGCTATTTCTGAAGGCAAAACCTTAAAATCTCTCGTAGCAGAAGATGAAGATAAAGAATAAAAGATTGCTTTTTTAACCTTGTAGGATTCGATCGCGAACAGAAAAGCTCAAATTTAGACTTGAGGGCAGATAAGCAATCTGCCCTTACAAAATTGAAAAGTTATGCAGTTTAAGCTGACATTCCCAATTCAAATCCCAAGGCTTTCTTCTGCATAGTTTGAAAAATATTGTAGAAACCATTGGCGCGGGAAGGAGTTAAACTGACTTTCAGTCCCGTTTCTTCGATAAAATCCGGGGTGACTTGTAAGATCTCTTGGGGAGGCAAACCATTGAGTCCTTCAATTAATAATGCCACCAATCCCTTGACCAACTGTGCGTCAGAATCGCCTCGATACCAAACCTTTCCCTCTTTCAAGTCAGCAGCGATATACACTTGAGAAGTGCAACCACGAACTTTATTTTCTGGCGTTTTCTCTTCCTCCGGCATCGGCTCTAGTTTTTTGGCATACCAAAGCAGTTGCTCGTAGCGTTTTTTGGGATCCTTGCGGCTCTTAAAGCGCTGTACGATGCGATCGAGGTTAGGAGGTAAGAAAGTTTCGGGAGATGACATAATCGCTTCGCGTCGGGATGGGAAATCGTCTTTTTTTTGCCAGCTTGCACCCACTCAATTCTAACATTCCGCTAACTCGAAAACAGAAGAATAATCATTCTTCTTTTCCTGATTAATTAAAATCAAAGTTTTGGTGAAGGGATTAGATCCAGGGCGAACGATGGGATTCGAACCCACGAATGGTGGAACCACAATCCACTGCCTTGACCGCTTGGCTACGCTCGCCATTCATTAAATAATCATAGCATATTATATGTTCGATTTTAAGAGAACGAAAACTGAGTTAATCTGGAAGTCAGCGATCGTAACAATAGCGAGCATGACGATGAAAATTGGGCAGCGATTAATGTGGGTTGGGGGAGTTGCGATAGTTGGCATGGGCGGATTGCTGGTCGTTACCAATCCGAGCAATCAAGCCTACGAACAGTACGCAACGGAAAGACTAACGCTTTACCTAAAAGAAGAGGGTTGTACGCAAGTATCAGAGAAATTAGACGGGATCGTACAAAGTTTTTGCAAATCTTTGGTCGATACGGCACGACCTCAAATCAAACAACTGATCGCACAACAGACAAAACGGCAGAACTATCTGTTGTTTAGTATCTATCAAACCAAATTGTCGCCTCCCGCCCCCGCACCGGGTTACTACTTTGAGACTATTGGTGCCTTAGAAAATTTTTATACCTACCAAGTCGAGGAATTGTAGACTGATGGTGATGGCATTTAATTAGCGATCGCAATAATTGCTAGGTAAAGTCTCGAAGGGAAGGTAAAGTTGATGAACAACGACTCGCATGACCATAAGCACGGCGATGATACCAACGAAGTCCTTCAGTTATCCGAACATGAAGAAATTACTAGAACTCCTCCTTGGGGAACCGTTACCGTACTAGAAGAAGGATCTCGCTATCGCATCAATCGCATCGTCGTCAAACCGGGGCACTACATTAGCACTCAGATGCACTATCATCGCAGCGAACACTGGATAGTTGTTTCTGGGACGGCGAAAGTTATTTGTAATGGAGAGGAAAAGTTACTCAAGCAAAAGGAATCGACTTACGTTCCCATGAATACTCCTCACCGCGTTGAAAATCCAGGAGTGATTCCATTGGTAATGATCGAAGTCCAAAACGGAGAGTATTTGGGGGATGATGACATCATTCGCTTTTCAGAAATTTAGTTAGGAGCGAGTTTGCCAAAAAGCTTGTATGGAGAACTGGAAATTTTTATTCTCTAGTTCCTAACCCTATCCCTTTTCAATTCCACTATTTTCCACTTTAGGGGTAATACAACTTTCCTTCTAGAGGTAGTATTTCCCTTTTGGTTGGGACTGACATGACTGAAACTCCGCAATTACTCTTAGAAAACAACAGGGTTAGGAGATTTTTAGTTATGTTTTCAGCTAGCAAAGAATCAGTCACTATCCGCAATTATATCCTCGCTCTGGCTTCCGCCGCCATGATGGGCATACTCGTTAGCGAACTTTACAACCAACCGGACAGAATCGCACAACAAGGGAGATTGGACAACTACTCTCGTTTTATCGGCGTTGGTCTAGTTTCCCAAGCTCAAAAAGCTATTTATCGCTAAAATACACCAATCGCTCCTGATTTTGAAGAGACATTGCGCGCCACGACGATAAAGTGCTGAAATGCTAAAGTATAAGTAATGTAAATTTTTTTCATATACAGCCGAGCATCAATGCGTGTAATTCTCATGACTGGTAAGGGGGGGGTAGGCAAAACTTCTGTTGCTGCTGCTACCGGACTCCGTTGCGCTGAATTAGAATATAAAACTCTCGTACTGAGTACCGACCCTGCCCATTCCCTTGCCGACAGTTTTGACCTAGAATTGGGACACGAGCCGCGACAAGTGCGTCCCAATCTCTGGGGAGCCGAACTGGACGCGCTGATGGAACTTGAAGGCAATTGGGGATCGGTTAAGCGCTACATTACTCAAGTTTTGCAGGCGCGGGGACTCGAAGGCGTTCAAGCTGAAGAATTGGCAATTTTACCGGGGATGGATGAAATCTTCGGTTTAGTTCGTATGAAACGCCACTATGACGAAGGCGCATATGATGTTTTGATTATCGATTCCGCGCCTACGGGAACAGCTTTGCGACTCCTGAGTCTTCCCGAAGTCGGCGGTTGGTACATGAGAAAGTTTTACAAACCGTTACAAGGGATGTCGGCAGCTCTACGACCTATAGTAGAACCTATCTTCAGACCGATCGCGGGTTTTTCTTTACCCGACAAGGAGGTCATGGATGCTCCTTACGAATTCTACGAGAAGATCGAAGCCCTAGAAAAGATTTTAACCGATAATACTCAAACTTCGGTGCGCTTGGTGACTAACCCTGAAAAGATGGTCATCAAGGAATCCTTGCGAGCGCATTCTTATTTGAGTTTGTATAATGTCTCTACCGATCTCGTCATTGCCAATCGGATTATTCCTGAGACTGTTACCGATCCTTTTTTCCAACACTGGAAAGACAATCAGAAGCTATACAAACAGGAAATTTACGAGAATTTTCATCCCCTACCCGTTAAAGAAGTTCCGCTTTTCTCCGAAGAGATGTGCGGTTTAGCTGCGCTAGAACGTCTCAAAGAGACTCTCTACCCAGAGGAAGACCCAGCTCAGGTATATTACAAAGAAAACACGATTCGAGTTTTGCAAGAAGATCGTAACTATAGCTTAGAACTCTATTTACCTGGCGTTCCTAAGGAACAAATCCAGTTAAATAAAACGGGCGACGAATTAAATATTAGAATTGGGAATCATCGACGCAACTTGGTTTTGCCGCAAGCATTAGCTGCCCTCAAACCAGCAGGCGCCAAGATAGAAGAGGATTATCTCAAAATTCGCTTTACCGATGCGATTGAGGTATAGTTTTCGCGGATAAATGCTTAATATGAAAGTGCGATCGCGTCTGTTTAAACGACTACAGATCCTAAAATTTCAAAATATTAAGCAGTGAATTTTAACGTATTACTCAATTGAGGCGCTTGTTCTCGCTCAAAAATAGATTAAATTGGGGATCGACGAAGATCGCTTATTTCTTGTCTCTATCTTAAGACAGATTTATTGCTTTGCTATCTACCCAAAATCACCCCCAATCGCAACAAGTCGATACAAACAACCTAACTTTCCCCAATTAATGTGAATTTATTTTAAAAGGCGATTCTCATCTTCTTAAGCTTACCTATACTTATCTTTAATATTTTCTTCCTTTATGGAAGATTGGTGGTTTGCTCTGGAGACAAAAAAATGGAATTAGCTCAAAAACAAAGTTGGGAAAAAAGCTATATATTCACCCTAGCCAAAAGCTTTTTAATCTGGAGTTTCACGCTGACGGTTTGCTTGCTCGTTGTCGGATTTCCTGTCGTTGTATTAATGGCTACCGTTGGTGCTTTTTTATCAATTATCTTGCAATCCCTCTTGCCCGTTAGTGCAGTTTTGCTAGTAGCGGGCGGCATAGTCGGCGCACACGCTCTAGGGATATTTATAGGAGCTGCAATTCTGACTGCTAATGGCATTCATCCAACCGAAGTCAGTTGGCTTACATGGCTGCACGGCGAAGCAAGCCCTTCGCATACTTCCGTATATGCATCCTGTCCGCTTACCTGCGGTCTGACTCAGTAAAAATTAACACAATTGACTCAGAAAATTAATAAAATCAAGCTAGTGCAGCCCGGTTGCGACCGGGTTTTTTCATAACAATTTTTCCAGTAATTTTAATAATTATCTGTAACATAGACAAGGAGAACTCGAATCCGCAATCGAATGAACCCATCAACCCTTTCAATTTGCATCGTGCTGGGCACTCGTCCCGAAGCCATTAAACTTGCCCCAGTCATCCAACAGTTTCAAAAATTACCGGAGTTTCGGACTCATGTAGTGTTGACGGGACAGCATCGAGAAATGGTTGACCAAGTTATGCAACTATTCGAGTTGCAAGCTGATGAAGACTTAAAAATCATGCAACCCAAGCAAAGTCTGACAGAAATCACCTGTCGCAGTTTGCAGGGATTAGAGAAAGCATTTCAGCAAATCTCTCCCCAACTTGTTATCGTTCAAGGCGATACGACTACGGCTTTTGCGGCAGCTTTGGCGGCGTTTTATCAAAAGATTCCCGTCGGTCATGTAGAGGCGGGGTTACGCACCGACAATATTTATAATCCCTATCCAGAAGAAATCAATCGCCGCCTCATTTCCCAACTGACGCAACTTCATTTTGCGCCTACCAAACGGGCTTTTGAGAATGTCCAGCGTTCCGGCGTAACAGGAGAAGTTTATCACACGGGCAATACAGTTATCGATGCTTTACTAACGGTTGCCCACCGCAACCCTGAATGTCCCGTTCCTGGATTGAAATGGGAAAAATATCGCGTTTTGTTGGCAACCGTGCATCGGCGAGAAAACTGGGGAGAGCCACTAAAAGATATTATTGAAGGATTTCGCCTGATTTTAGATAAATTTTCCGATATAGCTTTGCTTTTACCCCTCCATCGCAATCCTACCGTTCGAGAACCCATTCAAAATGCTTTAGGAAACCATCCTAGAGTCTTTTTAACAGAACCTCTAGATTATGCCCAACTGGTAGGAGCCATTCAACGGTGCTACTTACTGCTGACGGATTCTGGCGGCATACAGGAAGAAGCCCCTAGTTTGGGAAAACCCGTATTGGTATTGCGAGAAACTACCGAACGACCGGAAGCGGTTGAAGCGGGAACGGCTAAACTGATAGGAACTCGACCGTCCGATATTGCTGCGGCTGCTAGTCAGTTATTGAGCGATTTTGAGGCTTATCAAAAGATGGCGAATGCGATTAACCCCTTTGGCGATGGGAAAGCCTCTCAGAGAATTGTGAAAATTGTTAAAGATTATTTAATGTAACCACAAATAACTGTACGGGCGTACAGCCGTGCGCCCCTACCAATTATGGCTAAACTCGAATTACACAATTTACGCAAACAGTATGCAGATAATATTGTCCCCGTTAAAGATATAAGTTTTGAGGTGGAAGATGGAGAGTTTCTCACTTTATTGGGACCGTCTGGATGTGGCAAGTCAACTTTACTGAGGTTGATTGCGGGTTTAGAACAACCGACTCAAGGAAGAGTCGTTATTGGCGGTAAGACAGTTAATAGGATAGCACCAGGCGATCGCAATGTTGCGATGGTTTTCCAAAGTTACGCCCTCTACCCCCATATGAGTGTTGGGGAAAATATCTCTGCTGCCCTAAAACTTCGTAGGGTTCCTCGAACAGAAATTCAGGTTCGACTCGAATCGGTCGCCAAAAAGCTGGGATTGCAAGAATTGCTTTATCGCAAACCCAGCCAGCTATCTGGCGGACAGAGACAGCGGGTAGCCCTGGCCAGGGCATTGGTTCGCGAACCAGACGTGTTTTTATTAGACGAACCGTTAAGCAATTTAGATGCGCTTTTGCGCGAACAAGTTCGCTCAGAACTCAAGCAAATTTTCAAAGATCAGCAAAAACCCGTCGTCTACGTGACTCACGACCAAACCGAAGCTATGACCTTATCCAATCAGGTGGCTGTTCTCTATGACGGTCTGCTGCAACAGCTAGACACCCCTCATCAAATTTATGCCCATCCAGCCAATCAGTTTGTTGCGGGTTTTGTGGGCAGTCCGCAGATGAATTTACTGGAACTTTTCTGTGAGGGAAATACAGCCATCCTGGGCGATTTTAGAATTGTCTTACCAGCTCTCCCAACCATGCCCGCACAAATCGTTATGGGCATTCGTCCCGAAGACATTCGCCTCAACCCAGTCGAAGATTCCCAAACTATAGAAGGTCGAGTTTATCTAGTCGAAGCGTTAGGTAAAGAAAAGTTAATTAGCGTGCGCGTGAAGGGGTCAGATTTGACGGTACGTACTTTACTTCCTATCGACCAAAACTGGGAGGGAGAGACGGTTAGACTTACCTTGCCAAACCAACTGATTCACTGGTTTAGTTTTAATGGTAATCTACCCCTCCACCAACGCGATCGCTTGAACTGATACCTAGAATAGTTCCTAGTTTAGCGTTCAAACCTAACCTTACTCGACGGTATGTCCGACTGCTTGAATTATTTGCCTAACCGATTCTTCAGATGCCTCGGTTTCAACGGAGACAGTTTTGTTTTCAACGTCAACTTTGACTTTTGCATCTGATTCGTGCGTTTTAATGGCTTCAGTAATGATTTTTGCACAAGCTTCGCAGGCGATACTTGGCACTTTCAGTTCAATAGTCATCGTTAATTAAATGTTGTACGAGGAACTACCTACCATTTTAAAACAGCCGCCTCAACTCCTCGATCGCGTCGAATTTTTCCATCTTTTTCAAACCACTCAATTATCTGTTTGTGAGTCAGTTCTTCTATGGGAATGCCTCTATCTTCGGCAATAATTTTCAATAGTCTTAAGGAAGAAATTGTCAATCGGGTCAAAAATTTTTCCGGCGAAGATAATAAAGCCGCATCAACATCGGCTGACTCTTCGAGGGTTAAAAATTGAGGATTTGTCATTTGTCCTTGGTCATTGGTCATTCGATTTTAAATTTTGCTTGAATTAAGTAGCCGCAATTATGTTCGCC
Source organism: Pleurocapsa sp. PCC 7327 (assembly GCF_000317025.1). NCBI lineage: Bacteria > Bacillati > Cyanobacteriota > Cyanophyceae > Pleurocapsales > Pleurocapsaceae > Pleurocapsa > Pleurocapsa sp. PCC 7327. Next base: position 4,869,028 of record NC_019689.1, read on the forward strand.
ATTGTTAATCCAGTGCGTGCGTTCTACCGTACAATCGGGCAAGACAGCGGAGAACATTTCTAATTCGTGTCCGCAAACGCTGGGAAAAGATTCGGCAACTTCAGAGATAGCGCAATGGTGTTCTGCTAGAATGTACTTCTCTGGAATCCCCTTTTTAGAATTATCATTCTCTACCAAAAGTAATTCTGCCATGTAGCCCTCTTTCTGACGGAGTTGGACTAATTTAGTTACCCGTTCTCTGAGCGTTCCATTGCCTACTCTTTGTCGGTATTCCTCGGCTTTACGTTCCCACTGCTTGCGCAGAACTTCGCCGACTTGTTTTTCTCCGACCGTTTCTACCAGGGTGTCTAAAAAAGATACGGCAAATTCGCTGTATCCTTGAGGAAAGCGATCGCGTCCTTTTTTGCTCAAACGGTAGATGTATTGGGGACGACCCATGCCAACTTGAATGGCATGATGTTCGATTAGTTCCTCGGTTTCTAAATCCTTGAGATGGCGGCGAATGGCTTGGGGACTTATATCTAGGTTGTCAGCTAAAGCCTGGGCAGTAGCTTGACCGTTTCTGAGTAAATATTGAAGAATATCTTGTTTGGTGGAAGGGGGCTGAGTAATCGTCATCTTCCTATATTGGGAAATGCCGCGCGATCGTGAATAGTGTTCGCTGGTCACTCTTGAGCCGATCCTGAAAAAAATTGATTCGACTTTGACAACAACACTATTGTTAATCTATTCTAGAATAAAATTAAACAACATTTTTGTTGTTTAAGTCTTAGAACCTCGTACAACTCCGTTGCTTTGCTGATAGCCGTCACCACTTGCCTGCCATCCTAACAGCGATCGCCTGTTTGTACAAAGAGAGAGAACACTAAAGTCAAATGAGTGCCACAACAGTCAAAAACATCGTCAACCAGCCATACAAGTACGGCTTCGTTACCAACATTGAGTCAGATACCATTCCTCGCGGACTCAATGAAGATATTATTCGCTTGATTTCTGCCAAAAAGAACGAACCGGAATTCATGCTGGAGTTTCGTCTCAAAGCCTATCGGCAATGGCAGAAGATGACGGAACCTACTTGGTCTCACGTGAGCTATCCGCCCATTGATTACCAGAATATCATTTATTACTCCGCACCTAAGCACAACAAAGAAAAACTCAAAAGTCTCGAAGAAGTCGATCCCACGCTTTTAGAAACTTTTGAAAAGCTAGGCATTCCGCTATCGGAACAAAAACGACTCTCGAACGTCGCGGTAGATGCCATTTTCGATAGTGTTTCTATCGCCACTACCTTCAAAGAAAAACTCGCCGAACACGGGGTCATCTTCTGTTCGATTTCCGAAGCCTTACAAGAACATCCCAAACTGGTTGAGAAATATATCGGTAGCGTCGTTCCGGTTGGCGACAACTATTTTGCTGCCCTTAATTCTGCCGTTTTCAGCGATGGTTCCTTCGTCTACATTCCCAAAGGCGTACAATGCCCGATGGAACTTTCTACTTACTTCCGCATCAACAACGGAGAAACGGGACAGTTTGAACGCACGCTAATTATCGCCGATGAAGGTGCTTGCGTAAGTTATTTAGAAGGCTGTACCGCACCGATGTACGATAGCAACCAACTCCATGCAGCAGTGGTAGAATTAATTGCCTTAGACAACGCAGAAATCAAATATTCCACCGTGCAAAATTGGTTCGCTGGAGACGAAAATGGTAAAGGTGGAATTTATAACTTTGTCACCAAGCGCGGCTTGTGTAAGGGAGTTAATTCTAAGATTTCTTGGACGCAAGTCGAAACAGGCTCTGCAATCACTTGGAAGTATCCGAGTTGCGTGTTAATTGGGGATAATTCCGTCGGAGAATTTTACTCCATCGCCCTCACCAACAACAAGCAACAAGCCGATACGGGAACCAAGATGATCCATATTGGCAAAAACACTCGCAGCACGATTATTTCTAAGGGAATTTCTGCCGGAAATTCTAAGAATAGTTACCGAGGTTTGGTGAAAATGGGACCCAAAGCAACGGGTGCAAGGAATTATTCCCAATGCGATTCTATGCTGATTGGGGACAATGCCGAAGCTAATACTTTCCCCTATATTCAGGTCGATAATAACTCTGCCAAGGTAGAACACGAAGCCTCGACTTCTAAGATTGGAGAAGATCAGCTTTTCTACTTTGCCCAACGGGGAATTTCTGAAGAAGATGCGGTGTCAATGTTGGTAAGCGGCTTCTGTAAAGATGTCTTGAATAAATTGCCGATGGAATTCGCTGCAGAAGCTGATAAACTGTTAAGTCTAAAGTTGGAAGGAACTGTAGGCTAAAAGAATTATATTGGGTTGGTGGTTAGTAGTTAGTAAAAAACTAACTCCCGAATTCTAACCGCTAACCAATAACGACTAACTCATAACTAGCAATAGACTGATGATTAGAGAAAACAGCGAAGTAATTTTATCGGTTCGGAATTTAACGGCTAATGTAGATGCTACGCCGATTTTGAAGGGAGTCAATCTAGAAATTAAAGCGGGAGAAATTCACGCGATTATGGGGCGTAATGGTTCGGGTAAAAGCACCTTGGCTAAAGTTTTAGCAGGACATCCCAGTTATGAAGTGACTGGAGGAGAGGTTATTTATAAAGGAGAAAATTTACTAGAAAAAGAACCAGACGAACGGGCGTTAGAAGGAATATTTTTAGGTTTCCAATACCCGTTAGAAATTCCTGGCGTTAGCAATCTAGATTTTCTCCGCGTAGCTTATAATGCCCGACGCAAGCATCTCGGTTTGGAAGAACTCGATACGTTTGATTTTGAAGATTTAGTGCAAGAAAAACTGGGAATCGTGCGGATGGATTCTAGTTTTCTAGAGAGAAGTTTAAATGAAGGCTTCTCTGGCGGAGAAAAGAAGCGCAATGAAATTTTACAAATGGCGTTATTAGAACCTACATTAGGGATTTTAGACGAGATCGATTCGGGTTTGGATATTGACGCGCTGAGAATCGTTGCCAACGGCGTTAATCAATTGGTAACCCCCGATAATGCTTTCCTAGTCATTACTCACTATCAACGCCTGCTAAACTACATTACACCGGATTACGTTCACGTTATGTATGACGGTCGCATCGTTACCAGTGGCACTAAAGAATTGGCACTTGAATTAGAATCTCATGGCTACGAATTTGTAGAAGAAAAAATTCTTTCAGAAGTTGGTACTTAAGTTAAGTCAAAAGTCAGAAATCAAAAAATGAGTACGACAGCGATATTAAAAACTGAAGAAACTAGGTTGACAAGTGATGCTTACCTCAGAAATTTACTGAAAAAATGCGAAGCGAAAAAAACGGTTGAAAATATCGCGATCGCAGATAAGATAGAAGAATTGCGCCGACAAGCCGTTTCTCAAGTATTAGAATCGCGAATACCTAGCAAAAGAGATGAAGAATGGCGCTTCACCGATTTATCGGATTTGCTACAAATTAGCTTTCAAGTAGCAGAAAAAGCAACGGTTGCTGCTGGCGATCTAGAAAGATTGACTTTACCAGAAGCCAAGCAAAGTCGAATCGTCTTCGTCAACGGCTTTTATTCGCCCGAATTGTCTGATGTGTCGGGATTGCCAGAAAGCGTCTACGTTGGCAACTTAGTCGATTTGCCAGATGCACAGAATGATAAAATTGTCAAGTATTTAGCCCGACAAGAAGACGCAACTGAAATCTTTACTGCGCTTAATACATCTGGATTAATAGATGTAGCAGTGATTTGGGCGAATCCCAACGTCATCGTCGAAACGCCAATTCAAGTTCTTTTTCTTTCTGTCTCTGGTTCGTCCCCTAGCTTTTCTCAGCCGCGCTTGTTGGTAGTAGCTGAAACGGGATCTAGCCTAGAATTGGTAGAATTTTATGGGGCAGTGGGGAAGAATACACCTTACTTTACCAACGCGGTGACAGAGATTTGGGTGCAAGACAACGCCCAAGTCAGGCACAACCGCATTCAACAGGAGTCGGCTACTGGCTTCCACATTGCCAAGAACGCGATCGCGCAAGCCCGCGACAGCCGCTACACTTGTAATGAGATTAATCTAGGTGGAAAACTGTATCGCAATAATTTAGATATATTTCAGACGGGAGAACAAACGACCACGCACCTAAATGGGTTAGTGGCGATTTCTGGCGAACAGGTGTCGGATACCCACAGCGCGATTTTTCTGACCAAACCCCACGGAACGACCGATCAACTGCATAAGTGTATTATTGATGGGAGCGCTCATGCCGTTTTCAATGGCAAAGTTTTTGTTCCGAAAGCGGCACAACTGACGAATGCAGCTCAGTTAAATCGCAATTTGCTGTTGTCTCCCAAAGCTAGAGTTAATACCAAGCCAGAGTTACAGATTACTGCAGATAATGTTAAATGTTCCCACGGCGCTACCGTGAGTCAGCTAGAAGCCGATGAAGTCTTCTATCTGCGCAGTCGCGGTTTGACAGAAGCGGATTCGCGTCGCTTGCTAGTCGATGCTTTTGCTGCTGAGATTTTGGAGCGCATTTCCATCGAATCTCTGCGTCAAAAACTCACTCAACTCATCGCTCAAAAAGTAAAGAATTAAATCGTTATTGGTTGTTGTTTGTTACCTGGCTCAGACAACCAATAACAAATAACTAATAACAAATAACCAATGAAAAATGACTCTAATTCAAGAAAAAATTCTCGCCAATAAAGTTCGTTCTGACTTCCCAATTTTGCATCAGGAAGTTAACGGAAAACCACTAATTTATCTTGATAGCGCCGCCACTTCTCAGAAACCTCTAGCGGTGCTCGATACCCTACGCAATTACTACGAGCGGGATAATGCTAACGTTCACAGAGGTGCTCATACTCTAAGCGTCAGAGCAACCGAAGCCTATGAAAGTGCAAGAGATAAAGTTGCTAAATTTGTCAATGCGGCTTCGCGCCAAGAAATCGTTTTTACTCGCAACGCGACAGAAGCGATTAATTTAGTCGCCTATAGTTGGGGACTCAATCATCTCAAAGCAGGAGATGAAATTCTTCTCTCGGTAATGGAGCATCACAGCAATCTTGTCCCTTGGCAAATTATCGCTCAAAAAACGGGCGCTGTTATCAAATATGTAGGACTGACGGATACAGAAGAATTAGATTTAGAACACTTTAATTCTTTACTTTCTGAGAAAACAAAACTGGTTGCGATCGTTCACGTTTCTAATACATTGGGTTGTATTAATCCAGTCGAAAAGATAGTTTCAATTGCTCATAAAAATGGCGCTAAAGTCTTAATTGATGCCTGCCAGAGCGTTCCCCATATGCCCGTTGACGTGCAAGCAATCGGATGCGATTGGCTAGTAGCTAGCGGTCATAAAATGTGCGCTCCGACGGGAGTTGGTTTTCTCTATGGCAAGCAAGAATTATTAGAGGAAATGCCTCCCTTTTTAGGCGGCGGTGAGATGATTTCTGAGGTATTTTTAGACCACTTTACCTGTGGAGAAGTGCCTCATAAATTTGAAGCCGGAACGCCTGCCATTGGCGAAGCGATCGCGCTCGGTGCAGCCGTCGATTATTTAACCACAATAGGAATGGATAAAATCCATGCCTACGAAGTAGAATTGACGACTTATCTGTTTGAGAAATTAGAGCAAATTCCTAACTTGAGAATATACGGACCAAAACCTACAAAAGATGGAAAAATAAGGGCAGCGCTAGCATCTTTTAATGTAAGAGAAATTCATGCTAGCGACTTATCTACTTTGTTGGATCAAGAGGGAATCGCAATTCGTTCGGGACATCATTGTACTCAACCATTGCATCGACTATTTGAAGCATCGGGAAGTGCAAGAGCGAGTTTATCTTTTTACAATACTCGCGAGGAAATTGATGTCTTTATTAAGGTGTTGAAAGAAACGATTGATTTCTTTAATAGCGTGATGGAGTAAGTAATACCATTTTGGATTTTGGATTTTGTGCTGCTCGAACAAAGTTCTGCGCGGCGGTTTTGGTCGCTGTTGAGCTGGAAGTGCAAGGTACTCCGCCGTGAGACGGCGGAGTACCTTGCACTTCGTTAATTCCAGCAGCGTGCGGCGACTGCCCAGACGCAGATTTTGAAAGGTACTTCTAATGAGCGTTTTAGAGATCTATCTGTCGCCAACATTTTTCAAACCGATATAATTGTTCGCGCACAGACGCAGATGTACAGAGATTTTTTGAAGCGGGAAAGCTAAGCTGATGTGCCTATGTTAGGCACATCAGCTAAATATGTGTGAGCGCCTAGCCGCGCGCGCGTTTAGGCGAAGCTAAACAGCGCCCTTAAGCTGCCATATTCTCTTCTTCTTGAGAAATTGAAATTCTCTGCAAGTCACTGGCGTTTTTTGGCGGTAGGGGTAAGTTAAAGCGAGCATGGAAATCTTGCTGGACTTTTTGAGTTAGACGAGGAGAAACCTGACGCACAATTTGGGCAAGGAGACGATCGCCCGTTTTTTGGATGAGAGATGAAGGTAACTTGTAGATGAACTTGGGAAACTGCACTGCCACATCCATATGTAATTGCCATCTAACTTTAGTAATAACCGATGGCAGTTTGAATCTGTTTTTCTTTCTAAAAGCCGCAGCAATTCCCGACTCTGATAAATCTACGGGGATTTCTACCAGTTCCATCGAAGCTTGATAGTCAACCTCATAGCCGGGAGCTTGGTAATCCGGCACCGGAATGCTATTCATCACATAAATCGCGTTCTTCGGAGGCTGAAGGACGACGGCAATTTTGGGTTCCACCTCATAGCCAAAAGCCCCAAATTTACCAATTGTCAAGATATAGCCATTGTCTTCAATGGGTTCTACCTTCATCGGTTGGGCGCAACGACAGAACCATTCTTCATGAGCATCGAGATACTCAGCCACCAATCGAGCATCGCCGTACATCTCCATGTGACCTTCAAAATGCGTTTGAAAGCGGACAGTCGCAGCTTTTGCTACTTCTAGTGTGGTTGGCGATCCCTCTAAATTTAAGGTTTCATCATAAGGCTTTTGAGAGAAATCAATGGCTTGATGGTTAGTCGCTTTGCACTGCATAAAATCCCCTTTAACAACGATCTATGTTTACCTCAATTGATGAATGGCATTTTCCGGCTATTTGTTATGAGCTTTCCTTGACTCGGCAATACTAAAAACCAAATATAAATTAGCGATCTTCGCTAGATTAAAACTAGGCAAGAGTACAGGAAATTGACATGAAAGCATTTGTAGCAGGAGCAACCGGACAAACAGGACGGCGAATCGTACAAGCTTTAGTCGCTAAGAATATTCCCGTTCGAGCTTTGGTAAGAGATTTGGAGGCAGGAAAAGAAATTTTGCCAGTAGAGGCAGAGTTAGTCCTTGGCGATGTCCTCAAGCCAGAAACTTTAGGAGAAGCCATTGCCGACAGTACAGTTCTTCTATGTGCGACGGGAGCTAAACCCAGCTTAGATCCCACCGGTCCTTATCAAGTAGATTATCAAGGCGTAAAAAATTTGGTTGATGTTGCCAAAGCCAAAGGAATCGAACATTTTGTTTTGGTTTCCTCTTTGTGCACTTCCAAATTTTTTCATCCTCTTAACTTGTTTTGGTTAATTCTCTATTGGAAGAAACAGGGAGAAATGTATCTCCAGAACAGCGGCTTAACTTATACAATCGTTCGCCCTGGTGGTCTTAAAAATGAAGATAACGCAGATTCAATTGTGATGTCATCAGCAGATACCCTGTTTGATGGCAGTATTTCTCGGACTAAGGTAGCACAAGTTTGCGTAGAATCTCTGATGCAACCCGCAGCACGCAATAAAATCGTAGAGATAGTCGCTCGACCCGATGCGATGCAAATGGATTGGGAACAATTGTTTGCCACTGTCGCTTAAGGGATGCTAAATTAACGCGACGTACAACTTCTCTGAGGAAGCCGTTCGAGTCAAGATTCTGGAGGGCAAGAATTAACCAATTTGTAATTCGCAATTACAATTATCAGTTCGCAATTAGTCAACTACCAATGCGCCGATGCTCCTTCACTTTGTGGGAGTCCGCGTCGTTTCGCAATTATCAGTTCGCAATTAATAAAAGAAGAACCTGGCTCGCGGAACTAAAAACCGGAATTAATGTCATGCTAATCGGACGCTACCTCACTACTGTTGGAACAATTTCCAGAAGAGGAGCATGCTGTGCTAGAATCCCTAAGACTGCAAAGCAGTGAAGCCCTAATTCCTGGTGAATATCAACCGACGAACTTACGCTAGAAAACATCTCTCTCAGAATCGAGAACTAATCATCAACGTGTCAGGACTCAACGAGCTTCTCTGGGCGCTAATTGGTCTGCTGTTGACCATTTTCGGGACGTTCATTGAAGCATTTATTACTAATCCGCCTTGGGATTGGGCGGATCGAGGGATGTTTTCTCAGTCTCTCGGTATTACCTGCCAGATTGGTGCAGTTCTGCTGACAGGGTGCTTGGGGGGAAAAAATGCCGGAGCGCTTTCTCAAATTGCCTATGTTGTCCTTGGATTGCTGTGGTTGCCAATTTTTGGTCGCGGTGGCGGTCTAGAATATGTTAGAGAGCCTAGCTTTGGCTATCTAGTAGGATTCATTCCTGGCGCTTGGTTGTGCGGTGCGATCGCATTTCGTCACAGGACAAAATTAGAGTCTTTGGCAGGTAGCGCCCTTTGCGGTTTGTTTGCGATCCATTTTTGCGGGTTAATCTATTTGGTCGGTTTATCTCTCTTTGATTCGGCAGGCGATCTCTTCGTTTCTCTGGAAAATTTGCCAGAATTGATTAATCGCTACTCTATTGCTCCTTTACCGGGTCAAATGGTTCTTATCTGCGTTGTCTCAGTTATTGCTTTCGTTTTGCGTCGGGTATTATTTTATTGAGTTAATGATTAATTAGAAGTTGTTGGTTAGTCGTCTTTAAATCGTTTGGAACCAACAATAAATTCTCAATTTCAAATGTTAAAAAATCGTTTTTTCTGGATTGTTGCGATTGTTGGTCTGATTTTAGATCGATTAACAAAATACTGGGTGGAGCAGAATTTTGAACTACATGAAACCTGGTCTTTGTGGGCAGGAGTTTTTCATTTTACCTATGTAAGAAATACAGGAGCAGCATTTAGTTTTTTTACAGGAGGATCGGGTTGGTTGCGCTGGCTATCTCTGGCGGTCAGTTTGGGGTTGATTGGCTATGCTTGGTGGGGACCAAGGCTAAAAGCGATCGAACAGTTGGGCTGGGGATTTGTCTTGGCTGGGGCTTTCGGCAATGGAATCGATCGCTTTTTATTTGGCTATGTCGTCGATTTTCTCGATTTTCGATTGATTCAATTTCCCGTTTTTAACTTAGCCGATATTTTTATTAATATCGGGATTATCTTTCTTTTAATCGCTAGCTTTCGAGAAGCCAGAAGATAGCTTTTTACCCAGTTACTAGCGATCCCATTTTGGATTTTGGATTAATTTTCTCTTGTCTCCCTGTCTCCCCGTCTCAGAAGTATCCCTTTTCTCCCATCCATTTTCTAAATAGTTTTAATTAAATTCAGAAATAGCTTTGGCTTTCTTAGCAATTTGTTTTTCCCAAATCGCGAGCAAATTTTGTACGGTTTTATCCCAACTGTTGTATTCTTCAATGTATTGCCTTCCTTTGGCTCCCATTTCTTGTCTCAGGGCAGGATTTTCTACCAGCGTTTTGAGCTTATTCGCAAAATCGTTTGCATCTTGTGGAGCAAATAAAAATCCATTCCAACCATCTCGAACGTCTTGCGGTATTCCTCCAGCGCGAGGAGCTAAGATGGGCAGTCCAGAGGCTAAAGCTTCTATAATAGTCAGCGCTCGATTTTCCTTTTCCGAAGTCGTGACATAGATGTCGCTATTGGCTAAAAGGGCGGGGATTCGTTCGGGGGAAACTCTGCCAAGAAGATGCGTGTGGGGAAGTAAGGGTTCTAGTCGGCTACCAATTTCCTCTCGCATGGGACCGTCGCCTACGATTAGAAGCGCGATGTCTTGAGGATTTATGTGTCGCACTGCTTTGGGAAAGGCAGAGATAGTAAAGTTCCAGCCTTTATCCGGCGTTAGACGACCTAAAAAAGCTAATTTTACCTTGCGATCGCAGTTGTTTAAGCCAAAATTCTTCTCAAAAAATCCTTCTTCGCGCAGATGGGGAGTAAATTTATCGGGATCGAAACCGTTTAAATTTTCGTAGATCGTATTTTTAATGCCAATTTCGATCAGTTTTTGATGGATGACGGTATTGTGAATCAGGGTAGCGTCGTAGGCATTGTAAACCCAGCAGAGGAATTTTTTAAACAGGAATTTTACGAACGCCATAGCCCAACCGGGCAAAGAAATTGTCATCCTGCCGATGGGAAAAGCGGCAAAATCGTCGAGATATTCTAAAAAATTGGTTCTAAAAAAACCAACGCAGGGAATGCCAGCTTTTTTTGCATAATCGATGCCAGGAATGCGCCAAAATCCGACGCATAAGCGTTCTGGTTCGTCAACGTGGACAATATCGGGTTTAAACTTTTCTAATTCTTGTTGGAGCGTTTGGTAAGAATTGCGACTAACATTGCGCTCGAAGTCTAAGTCTACAAAAGGTGTACTCCCTAGATTAACGACTCTCACGCCGGGTAAAATTTCGCCCGTGTAGTCTTTCCAATTTGGGTAAATGTGTGCCAACGCGCTGTAATCGGGACAGAATAATAGAACCTGATGTCCCCACTGACTCAGCTTTTGCAGTCTATAGAGTCCGCTAACCGTCACTCCATCAACAACAGGAAGAAAGCCAGAGGTAATAATCGCGATTTTCATCGAGTAACTTGACTAAATTGGGCTAGCGATCGAGTATAAATTAAATCGTCGATCGCGCTTTAACCATTGCAAGAGCCGCATCTCCTTCATCGGGTAACTCGGCTTCTATGCGCCTCAGTTGAGGCAGTTGACAGGCAACCAGCGTGACAAAAATCAGGATGCTTCCCATCGCAAATAACAGAAGTCTAATTTCTTGTCCCATTCCCGTACCGATGAGTCTGCCAATACCAGTGGTTAAGAAACCATCAGAAACCACCAACGGACTGATGACGCGCTCTACCAAGGGACCAGCAATGACATAGGCCAGGATAGAGAGCGATCGCTCTAAAGCCTGCTGTAAGGCAAAGATCCGACCTTGTAAGCCGAGAGGGATTTTGCTCTGCCAAATAGCGCGATTGCAACTGATAATAATCGGTTGAGCAAATAAATAAGCAAAAATGCCCAGAGCAGCGAGATAGAGAGAAGCATCCAAGCTTCCCAATAGCAAAGCCATTCCCTGTACGGGAACGAAAGCAAAAATGCCGTAAATTCGTCGTTGAGGTCCTCCCCAAATGCTGATGGTCAAACCGCCGAGAAGCATCCCGCAACCGCCAATCGAGAGAACGCGACCGAGATCGGCACTAGAGGAGAAATCTAAAATAAAGGGCCAGAATAAAACCTCAAGCATGCCCATGGTGAAATAAGTCATCGCCACGTAGCTCGTTAAGCCGAGTAAGCTGGGTTTAGCGAGGATGTAGTGCCAGCCAGAAACAATCTCTTGCCATAGTCGTTGTGACTCAATTGGATGAGTAGAGGCAGTTTTAAGAGTGGGGAAACGAACTAATAGCAAGGTGAAGGCGGCAACGGTAAAGGTACAGAAATCAATCAGGAGAACGCCCTTGAGGGCGACGAGTTCGATTAAGAAACCCGCAACAAACGGGGCAGCAATCTTGGAGATCGCTTTGGAAATTTGTACCATACCATTAGCGCGGCTAAGGTGTTCCTTGGGAACGAGTTGCCCGATTGCAGCCGTATAAGCGGGGATCTGAAAGGCATCGGCAAAAGATACGACCATCACGACTAGATAGATATGCCAAACCTGCAAGCTATTCGTCCAGAGCAGCCCCATAACCGTCAAGGTGCTAATTCCCGCCGCTAAATCGCTCAAAATCATTGCCCAACGGCGATTCCAGCGGTCTATTATCACTCCGGCAAAGGGAGAGACGAGCAGATTGGGAAGGTACATGCACAAAACTACAAAAGCAAACTGGGTTAATGACTCCGTTTGCTGATACACCCAGACGCCGAGAGCAAATTCGGTCAGCTTGGAACCTAATAGAGAGACAACTTGTCCTATCCAAATGAAAAGAAAAGTTCGCATAAATAAGGCAGCTCGCTAAGAGCGAATCCCAATATTTTGGCAACCTACGATTTCAGAGGAAAAAGCTGAGTCTTATATTTTATCCCCAATTTATTGCTTCTCAATTTATCATCCGATACTTATTTAGGCTAGAGATGCTCGGTTCGTTCCGCCCGCTATGGCGGGAACAAACTCTGCTGGCTCCATCGTCTTAGCTATCGATAAACGCGCTTCTGGTTTGGCTAAACTCGTCTTTTTAGCCAATTGTTTGTGGCGTTCGACGATTAGATAACAGTTTTTAGCAAGATTTATTTAACAGGAGGACGGTCGATCTAGAGTGGATTTAGAAACCTCTATCCAAAAATGCTTATGAGTTCTCAAAGTAACTCCGATGGGGAGCGCAAATTCCAAGATGTAGAAGTTGAAGTCGATCCCGATTCTACTCCGTCCTCTGTCAATTCAACGAACGCCTCTGGGGAGATAGAAAACGCCTTCAATCGGATCAAACAATGGTTCGACAGTCTACCGCCTGCTGGAAGATTGGTTGTAACCCTTGTCGCGCTGACGATCGCGTTTTCCATACTAAGTACCATTTTTCAGATAGTAACCTCTCTGTTGAGTACCGCTGTCTTTGCCGTCATTCTATATCTGGTTTACAAGTTCTTGACGACTTCCCGTTCTCCCAACCAGTAATTGGAGAGATGGGGAGAGTGGGGGAACCGGGGTGTGGGGAGTGTGGGGAGACTCGGAGACTGGGGGACTCGGAGACTATTAACTCCTAACCACTAACTACTAACTAATCCCCAATGACTAATAACCAATGACACTGATAACTGATAACTGATAACTGTTTTATGGCTAGCCCACCCATCAAAAGAGGTAAAGACCGAGCTAAAGGAAAACCCATTTATCTGCTGTTGCTACAAGCCATTCCCCTGCTTCCGAGACGCTTGGCTGCATGGACGCTAGAAATTTATCTAGTGACTGCTAGCGCGGTTATTCCCTACAGCCTCGGCGTTTACATCGAATCTCATTCGAGTGTCGATCGCGTGCCTCTCAACCCCGTGCTAGCCAACACAGAGAAAGCGATCGCGCAGACTCTGGGATTGCCTCGCCGTCAGAGTCAACCCGAAGTTACTCCTTTGACCAATTTGTTGTGGTGGGTAGCCTTAACTAGCCCCGTCGTCCTCACGAGCTGGCAACTCTATATTTTGGGCAAAACCGGTCAAACCTTACCCAAGCGCTGGTTTGGCGTGCGAGCGATCGCCGATTCCGGTAAACCTCCCGGTTTATTGCGGGCAGTCGTGCGCGAAGGAGCGGGTAAATGGGGATTGCCCTTGGGAACCGCTTACTTGCTCTGGCGATACTCTGGGGCATTTCCCAATTTGGGACTGCTGGCGGGGTTGGCAGGAGTCGCGATCGCGATCGAAGGCGGAATCCTTTTGCGCTCTTCTCGCCGTCGTCCCCTGCACGACCGAGTTGCCAAAACCGTTGTCGTCGATATCCAAGCTTCCTCCCGCCGCCAGCGCGTTCGACCGCCCAATCGGTCTGTAACGGTAGAAGTAAAGCCATACAACCCCAAAACGAGCGCAGACAACAGCCATCGCCATCTGCCTCCAGATGTCCTCAATGCCGTCGTCCTACCGCCAGAGAGCGAGGAACGTCAAAAAGGGTGTTGGTTGTGGATGCGCCAACATCCAGGGACGACTTTGTTAATTTTTACCTTGGCAGGGATGAGTTTCGTGTTGACGACCTTTGTCGTTACGCAAGTTTACATTCAAGACAAGGCAGATCGGCGACAGTCTGAAGAGGACAAGAATGAAGCGTTTCTGACGCTGGTCGAACGCTTGGGTGCGACGGCGACCGATCCCGTGGAGGAACGCAAGTCGGTTATTCTGGCAATGGCAAGACTCGACGATCCTCGTGCCCTTCCCTTACTGGTCGATTTATTGGGACAGGAAACTAATCCGGCTTTAATGGATGCGATCGGACGAGCCATGGAAAGTGTGGGATTGAGGGCACTCCCTGCCTTGCGGCAGTTAAATCAATCCCTATCCAATCAGCTTCAATCGCTTTCTCTTGAGAATGCCCCACAAGAACGACAGTTGGTTGCCTTGCGCCTGAGAGCGACGAAAGGAGCGATCGCTCGCTTGCTCGTTCTCTCTAGCAGTCGGCTTGGCAGCGCCGATCTCCAGCGCATCGATCTCGGCGGGATGGTAACGGAATCGGGCGATTTTGCTTTGGTTTTAGACCGAGCCGACTTATCGGGGGCGAATTTGCGCAGTGCACTTTTAAGCCAAGCCAGCTTTCGAGGCAGTATCTTCACCAGTGCTGGAGAAGATAGGCTTTTGAGTACGTTCGACGATGCGATCGCCGATCTCAGCGGTGCCGACCTCAGAGAAGCCAATTTGGCAGAAGCCTTTTTAAGCGATGTCCCTCTCCAAGGCGCGAATTTAATGCTAGCGACGCTTAACCGCGCCGATTTATCTCGCGCTCAACTCAAAGAAACCAATCTCAGCAGCGCACAACTGCTGGAAACCGATCTAACTGAGGCGGATTTAGAAGGTGCCAGTTTAACGGGGGCAGATTTGGCGGAATCGACCTTCGTTCGCGCCAATCTTCGACGAGCCAAACTAGGTCGGGTTCGAGCGCTAGGGGCAAATTTTGCTTCGGCTAATCTGTTTCAATCTGACTGGAGTGGTTCGGATTTGTCTGAGATCAATTTTAGCCAAGCCAATCTTGAAAGCGCAGATTTGAGTTCGACTCAGTTAGCGGGATCTGATTTACAGAAGACTCAATTGCAAAATGCCAACCTCGCTAACGCCAATCTCGGCAATGCCGATTTGCGAGGCGCTAATTTAGCCGGAGCTAACTTTCAAGGCGTTTTGTTTGCTACTCATCCCTCCACCAGTTCCGAACCATTTCTGAACGCTTTCTCTTCCGTCGAATCAAAAGCGAATATCGAGGAAGTCGATTTTACAGACGTGAAAAATTTAAGCGATAGTCAAATTAATTTTATTTGCACTAATGGCGGCTATCATCCTCGGTGTTCGATCAAACCAAAATAAGCTCGGATCTCTTGCTTTCACTCAAAAGCGATCGCGTTTTGTCAACATTTGATGACTTTTTGAAATCCCTTTCAGGTAAGGGAGCAGTCTATATCGGTCGAGAAATTGATAACAAAATGTAATTTAATATACAGCAGAAATTCATTCTTTTACTCACGCGAATTGGATTATATTGGACATAGGTAATTAGTCATATGCCTTGTTCTTTTATATGAAACCTCCTATGAGTGTTAACACCCTACCATCGCCTGCCTCAAACCATTATTCGCTCCAGACGCTTAAAGATGAAGCTCGTCATCTGGTAGAGAAGGGAGTCCTTAGCCGTCAGCAGCCAATTTACACGCTTTGCCAGTACATCCCCGCTCGCGAGTGGATAGGTGTTGAATGTGAGCTAGACAGGTGCGACTTTCTATTGCGCGATCGCATTGGAGATTTAATTGCTTGCGAAGTCTGGGAAAACGACTAATCCTTAAAATCCTCAAAAACGCGCTTAATTGAAGTTCAATCCCTGCCGATCTTTGTCGAACACTTTAGAAAAACTCTAGTTATTAGCCTTGAATAGACCATAGATAGCCCTAGTCTAACTGACTAGAGCATATATTTTCTCCTAGTGTTTGTAAAGAAAAAATCAATTCTGTAACTTTTGTTCAAAAATCTCCGAAAATTGTAACTAGGTATACGGCAGAAAAATATTTTTTTGATATGCCAATTCGATTACGATTAACTTTAGCCCCTACTTAACGAAAAAGTCAGGCTTCCTATGAGTACTGGTACGTTATCTACCTCTCAACCCACTCGTTATACCATTGAAGTCATTAGAGAAGAGGCTCGTCAACTGGTAGAAAAAGGAATTATTAGCCGCAAACAGCCTATCTATACTCTCTGTCAATATATTCCCGCTCGCGAGTGGGTATGCGTGGAGTGCGAGTTGGAGCAATGCGACTATTTGCTGCGCGATCGCATCGGCGATCTTTTGAGTCATGAGAGTTGGGAAAACGATTGAGAGTTTTGACTAGAAAAACCGAATTTTGTTTCTAAAAAAAGAAATGGGATAAAAAAAATTAATACCCAAAATTGGGTTGATAAGGGCAGGCATCAAGCTTGCCCTAAATTGTAAGGACATTTCGCGAAACGCCGCTACTATCCAACTTGTTCTAAATACCTTTCCACGTCCTCGATGATGCGAGTTAGTTCTGCTTCCGTCATCAGTCGCACGCGATCGTCGCGAACGGTTAGGAGCACTCTAGCAGCAAAAGGACTAGGGTAAATATTGGGATTGCAGAAAATTTCCAAAAAAACATCGCCAGTATAGCGGTATTCCATAGACTTTTGGGGAGTTAGTCTACCGCCACTAGAAACATTAACCGCGATCGCTTTGAGACTTTGCATTAAGCGATCGATCTCCTGCTTCAATTCTCTAGCTGCTTCGGGGGTAAAACTAAACGAGACCGAACCTTGGACGAGATTAAGCGTTATCTGAGTCATGAGAATGTATCCAAGTACGCCAAGCCTAACAAAAGACAATCCCTAGAGATTAAGCATTGTATCGCTTGTTGTCTGCCCAATTAATTAATCTTTGTAACGAAACCTTACCAAGTACTACAGTTGTAGTAAATTCTGGCTGCCACTCAAGAAGGCTTTACGATAACAGGCTATTTTTTAGATAGAATTATTAAGAAATCTATACTTCTCAATACATAACTCTTAACCCATAATTTCTATGTCTCTTCCCATTCGCAACGTCGCTATCATTGCCCACGTCGATCACGGCAAAACAACCCTTGTCGATGCCCTTCTCAAACAGTCTGGAATTTTCCGCGAAGGGGAAGACGTGCCTACTTGCGTCATGGACTCCAACGACCTCGAACGGGAACGGGGCATCACAATTCTGGCAAAAAACACTGCCGTTCGCTACAAAGATACTTTAATCAATATCGTTGACACCCCCGGACACGCCGATTTTGGCGGCGAAGTCGAACGGGTTTTGGGAATGGTGGATGGCAGCATTCTAATTGTCGATGCCAATGAAGGTCCCATGCCCCAAACTCGGTTCGTACTCAAAAAAGCCCTAGAAAAAGGTTTGCGCCCCATCGTCGTCGTTAACAAAATCGATCGCCCTCAAGCCGAACCCGACCGGGCAGTCGATAAAGTCTTCGATTTATTCGTAGAATTAGGGGCAGATGACGATCAATGCGACTTTACGACTCTGTATGCTTCTGGTTTAGCGGGTTTCGCTAAAGAGAATCTAGAAGATGAAGGGAAAGACATGCAGCCCCTCTTTGAAGCCATCCTGCACCACGTAGCCCCACCAGCCGGCGATCCCAACAAACCTTTACAATTGCAAGTGACCACCCTAGACTATTCTGAATATTTAGGGCGAATTGTCATTGGCAGAATTCACAACGGGGTAATCAAAGCAGGACAGCAAGCGGCACTGATCAAAGACACGGGCGAGATTATCAAAGCCAAAATCACGAAGTTACTTGGATTTGAAGGGCTAAAGCGCGTCGAGTTGACAGAAGCCAGTGCGGGTAATATCGTCGCAGTAGCCGGGTTTGCCGATGCCAATATTGGCGAGACAATTACTTCTCCCGAAGATCCGCAGGCATTGCCCCTGATTAAGGTAGACGAACCTACCTTACAGATGACCTTCTCGGTCAATGATTCTCCCTTCGCCGGACAAGAGGGGAACTTTGTTACTTCTCGACAACTGCGCGATCGCCTTTTCCGAGAACTGGAAACCAACGTTGCCCTACGAGTAGAAGAAACGGACTCTGCCGACAAATTTATGGTTTCTGGACGGGGCGAACTCCATCTAGGCATCCTCATTGAAACCATGCGTCGGGAAGGATATGAATTTCAAGTCTCCCAGCCTCAAGTCATCTACCGCGAAATCAACGGTCAGCCTTGCGAACCTTTTGAATATCTCGTCCTAGACGTTCCCGACGAAGCAGTTGGTTCTTGCATCGAACGCCTCGGACAGCGCAAGGGAGAAATGCAGGATATGCAAGCTGGTGGCAACGGACGCACTCAACTAGAGTTTGTCATTCCAGCGCGAGGATTGATTGGTTTCCGAGGAGAATTCATCCGCCTAACGCGCGGGGAAGGCATTATGAACCATAGTTTCCTCGAATATCGTTCTCTCTCTGGCGAAGTAGAAACCCGCTACAACGGAGTTATGATTGCCTTTGAAGAGGGAGTTGCCACTTTCTACGCCCTGAAAAATGCGGAAGATCGAGGAGTATTCTTTATTACTCCCGGCACAAAAGTCTATAAAGGTATGATCGTTGGAGAACACAACCGCCCGCAAGACTTGGAGTTGAATGTCTGCAAAACCAAGCAGCTAACCAACCACCGTTCGGCAACGGGAGATGAATTAGTCCAGTTGCAAACGCCTGTAGAAATGAGTTTAGAAAGGGCTTTAGAATATATCGGGCCCGATGAGTTAGTAGAAATCACGCCGAAGTCGATTCGCTTGCGGAAGATGGCAGCAAAGAAATTAGCCAAGCGATAAGCGATCGGTTAATTCCATTACCAAAACAAAGCCCGCTCAGGCGGGTTTTGTGTTTTATTTTAACGCGATTGTTGTTTTAGAGGCAGTAGCCTGTCGATCGTTTCCATAATGTAAATAAATAGCCACAAAAATCCAAAAATATCGACAAATAGTAAGAAATATAAGATTTTTTAGCTGAATATAAAAAATATTTTTTCTTGCTTTTTTATCATTTTTTATATCAAATCTTGTAAAAAAAAGAACAAAAAGAAAGGTTCAATAGGTAAAATTTTAGTAAAGTAAAAGGGGAATTATTAAAGGGAGGGGAAAATATATGTTGACTAAAGCTATTGAATTAAAAGATTTAGTTTCAATAGATCGGGATAAATCTGGCAGTCGCGCCACGATTACAGTAGACCTACAAGAGGAATTGGAAAAGGAAGAGTTATCGGGCAAATTTGCTAAGTGTGAAACGGTTTTTCAAGAGGAAACTGGAAAGCTGATAGTTATGTGCGCAATGGCTTCCGATCCGCCTCAAGCATGGGACAGTGAAGAAGAATCGGGGCTTTTTAAGCTGATTCAATCGTGGGTAGTATAGGAGAGCAAGTGAAGTCGATCAAT
This sequence comes from Pleurocapsa sp. PCC 7327, assembly GCF_000317025.1. NCBI lineage: Bacteria > Bacillati > Cyanobacteriota > Cyanophyceae > Pleurocapsales > Pleurocapsaceae > Pleurocapsa > Pleurocapsa sp. PCC 7327. The sequence goes on from NC_019689.1 coordinate 4,888,351, forward strand.
TGTAGTCAGCATTGAGGGCGATTGCATCACTAAAAAATCCCTTTTTACAGCTACTTTTTGTAGAGAATTTAAAAAAAATGGGGGTGTATTATTAAACTGCTGAGATCGCCCTCTTATTAATTTCCTCAAGGAAAACCAGTTTAACGACTACTAGAATGAAATAGCTTGCCCGGTCAAGGGAGATCGAAAATCTACAAGGGGATTACAGGTTGTCCCAAAAGTAAAGAACGTGCAAGGTACTTCGCCGTCTCACGGCGGAGTCTGAAAAGCACTTCGTCATGTTGAGCGTAGCAGTAGCGAAGCGAAACATCTTATCCCAATTAGTAATTCGCAATTATTAGTTTGCAATTAGTCAGCAGTTCTCAGTGTAAAGCTTTTTCAATGAGCATCTGTAGCGTTCTTCTTTAGAAATAATATTAGCATGCCAATTCCAAACAGAGATTCTTCGTTACGTTTTACTGCACTGGGAATGACAAAATGGACTTTTGGGGTGTCCTCTTAGATTCCAGTCGGTTCTGTTTGAAGATATACTCAGGATCGCAGCGATAAAAAAATAGAATGTTACCGATTCGAGAATGCGTACTCCAAACACCAGGTTACGTACCAGGGGAACAACCCCAAACCAATGATTTCATTAAACTCAATACGAATGAAAATCCTTATCCTCCGCCGCCAGAGATATTTGATGCGCTACAAGCGGAATTACCCAAGCTAAGATTATATCCCGATCCAGTTTCGACAAAGCTTAGAAAAGCGGCAGGGGCTGTTTTTGGAGTATCTGCGGATAATATTATCGCCGGGAATGGTTCGGATGAAATTTTAAGTATCGCCATCCGCACCTTTGTCAATCCTGGGGAAGCGATCGCATTTTTAGATCTAACCTATTCCTTATATGACACGCTAGCAAGAATTCACGGCGCATCGATTATAGAAATTCCTACCGATGAAAACTTTGCGTTAAGCGAACCGATTATTTGCCCCGAAGCAAAGCTAATTTTTCTAGCTTCTCCCAATCCACCCGTCGGAAAACATCTCAACCGCGACTATCTTGAAAAAACCTGCGCTCAATCGACAGCAATTGTCGTAATTGATGAGGCTTATGTTGATTTTTCAGATGAAAATCATCTCGATCTTCTCCAAAAATATGACAACGTAATTATTAGCCGTACCATGTCAAAAAGTTATAGTTTGGCAGGAATGCGAGTAGGATTTGGCATGGCTTCCCAAAGTTTAATCGAACAGATGAACAAAGTTCGAGATTCTTATAATTTGGATCGCCTATCGCAAACTTTAGCAACGGCTGCTCTTGAATCTCATTCTTATTTTCAAACTATCTGGCAAAAAGTTCGTCGAACCAGAAGCCGCGCGATCGCAGCTTTAAAAGAGCTGGAATTTTTTGTGTTTGATTCTGACTCTAACTTTGTCCTAGCTTCGCCTCAATGGATGAGCGCAGCAGAACTTTATGCCCAATTAAAAGAACGCAAAATTTTAGTCCGGTATTTTAAGCATCCTCGCATTTTAAACTACGTGCGAATTTCTATCGGAACCGATGAAGAGATAGATCGTTTATTGACAGCGATCGCACAAATTAAAGCACAACAATAAATCATGGATGACTTAACTCAACTAATCGAGCTAGCAGAAAAACTAGCCGACGTATCTGGAGAAATCATTAGACAATACTTCAGACAGCCTCGCATCGAAGCAGAAACTAAAGCAGGAGCAATTTCTTCTATTGTCACGATTGCTGATAAAGAAGCAGAAAATGCAATGGTAGAAATTCTTTTAAAAGAAGCCCCAAATGATGGTATTTTTCGAGAAGAAGGGGAAAATATTTCCTCTCAAAATGGGCGATACTGGGTACTAGATCCTATTGATGGAACGGCATCTTTTGTTAGAGGAATTCCAATTTTTGGGACGCTAATCGGGTTAGTAAATTTAGAAAAAAACGAGCCATTAATTGGGGTTATTAATCAGCCAATTCTGCAAGAAAGATGGATTGGCGTAAAAGGAAAATCAACTCTATTCGATCGGCGATCGCTTGTCAATCCATATGCGCGAGATAGAGATAGCAAACTAACAGAAGCTTGTTTGATTTCTACCACTCCTTTTATGTTTATTACAAATAGGCAAAAAGCGATCGCAAAAAGCCTACAAAAAGTTTGCAAACGCACTGCTTTCGGTGGCGATTGTTATAATTATGCGGCATTAGCTTCGGGCTGGTCTTCGATGCCTATAGTCGTTTTAGAATCCGACATGAACTATTATGATTTTTGCGCTCTTATTCCTATTATTGAAGGCGTGGGAGGAATTATCACAGATTGGTCGGGCAATAAACTGAACCATCAATCAACTGAAGTTTTAGCAGCTTCTAATTATTCTTTATGGAAACAAACTATTGAAGTTATTAGAAATGTTCGGCAATAATACAAAGCAATTTAAACCGATCCGCGAGCAAGACGCAAAGCATCCTAGTGAGACGAAATCCAGCGTTGCCTCCAGCAATAGCAAAGTCAAAAATTCTTCAACCTGTTCCTACAAAGAACTACAAAAAAGGATTATACTGATTAAAAATCGACAAGAATTAAATCAGATAACTGGTGTAAAAAAGTTATGAGCGAATTTGATGTTAGCGATTCTCTGCCTTGGACGGCTGAAGCCAAGGCAAAGCTAAAAAACATTCCATTCTTTGTTAGAACTCAAGCTCGTCAACGGATAGAAGAACTAGCTCGCGCTGCGAATTTAGATAAGGTTACGGTTGAAATTGTAGAGCAGGCAAGAACTGAATTCGGTCAGTAACAAAGCACGATTTAGAATTTTTATTTGCGTTCTCAATCTTTTTAAAGAAAAAATAACAAAACTTTTAATTAAATCCAGTCTTCTTCATCTTCGTCTTCTCGCGTCTGCTGTTTCTGAGTGTTTTGATAAGGAGGGAGAATCACTCGGTAGTTAGCATCGTACACGCGATCGCTGTTGTCTTCCTCTTTATCTTGTCGATCTTGTTTGCTTTCTTCCCGATCTTGCCTATCTTTGGGTTCTCGATAGACATAGGAATAAACGGAACCCGTGCGGGTTGCTGATTTGGGTTGCTGTTCGGTTTCAAAAACAGTGGATTTGTCTTCTTCTAGCTTGCGATCGCTATCTTCAACGGCGCGTTCCTCCGTTCGTGAGGGTTCGCGGGGAACTTCGCGAACGAAATCGCGGACTGGTTCTCGTATAATGGGTTCGCGAGCAGGCCTTTGAACATCCCAATCATCCCACTCCTCTTGGTAATCCTTCGAGTCCCAATCCGATCTGTAAGAAGACGGAGGAGTTTGTGCGGGCGATCGCGAATCATCTTGTGGCGGAAGATAGTCCGAAGACATCTGAGGAGACTGAGGGGAAGGTGGCGGTGGAGAATACGATCGCGATCGGTTTGCCTCAAAATTTCGGGGAACGGATGGTTTTCCTAAAGAAGACAACAGCTGCCAGAAAAGGCTAGTCAAAGCCCCCGCAGCAATAAATAATAAAACCCAACCCGCGATCGGCAGCGTCATCCTAGCGAGATTGCCAAAAAAGATTAACGTAACTGCTTGCTGATTTTGCACGAAAAAGACAATACCAACACCCAGCACCAGCAATAAAATTAGTAACCGCATAATCAGTTATCTGTTAGTGGTTAGTAGTTAGTCGTTTCTTTTCTTCCCTATCTCCTCTGCTCCCCTACTCTCCCTGTCTCCCTCTCCCCCGTCCTCCGTCCTCTGCCCTCCGCCCTTAGATTAGTGTCCTTGCCAGCGATTGATGGGAATGCAGTCAATATCTAGTTGATCTAAGGCGCGAGCTACCACAAAATCGACCAAATCTTCAATTGTTTGTGGGTTGTGATACCAGGCGGGGATTGCCGGAACTATTCTAGCGCCTGCCTCTGCCAAGGTGGTGAGATTGCGCAAATGAATCAAACTAAAAGGGGTTTCGCGGGGAACGATTACCAGAGGGCGATTTTCTTTAAGTTGAACGTCAGCAGCCCTTTCCAAAAGGTCGGAACTCAAACCTGCCGCCAGTTTTGCCACCGTACTCATGCTACAAGGGATGACGAGCATCCCCAGCGTCCGAAAAGAACCGCTAGCGAGGGTCGCACCTACATCTCCCCAACGATGACAGCGAAGCTTGCCCCTAGAAGGAACTCCTGCTTGCTCTCGCCAAAATTGCTCCTGTAGGTCTGGTTCTGGCGGCATGCGGATATTGTTTTCCGCTTGCCAAACCATATAAGTCGCTTTTGAGGCGACGACATCGAGCGCATAATCGGCTTCCAAAAGAAACTTTATAGCTCGAACTGCATAAATTAATCCCGAAGCCCCACTAATACCGAGAATTAAGGGACGAGTCTTTGAACCGATCGCTGGTAACTGGTTACTGGTCACCGATCAAATTAGCCCTTCTAGTTCTAAATCTTCAATCATTTGAAGACCGCGAGGATCGCCTACCTTTAATAGGGCTGCCTTAGCATCTTCTTTTACGCCCAAATCTTCATCTTCAACTAAGGCTTCTAGGAGAGCGTCGATCGCCGTTGCATAAATAACATTCAGAGGTAGTTCGCGACACAATTGCCCGATCGACCAAGCACAGTTACTTCTGATAGCGGCGACTGGATCTCGCCTTAAAGCTTCGATCAGAGGAGGAATAGCAGCGATAATGTCTTCATATTCTAGTTTAGCGACTTGAGCTAGGCTACTGGCTGCCCAGAGGCGTACCGCAGAAATATCCATTTTGAGAGCGTGAATTAGCGGGCGAACCGAACGGCGATCGCGACAGTTCCCTAATGCCCAAACAACTCCTTTGCGAACGTAGCCATTCCAGTCGTTATTGAGGGCAGCAATCAGAGGTTCGACAGCATCGGGACTGGTATTGCGCCCCAAAGCATAGGCAGCACTTACCCGCACCAAGGGGCAAACATCGGTTAGCAATCGGATGAGGTGAGGAATAGCGCGTTCGTCGCGAAGCTCGCAAAACGCTCTTGCCGCCAGCATTCGTTGCGGCGTTTCCGAACTGGTCAACAGTCTCAGCATCGCTTCTGGATCGGGAGGTGGAGTTTGGGATTCCAATTCTTCCGATTCGAGAGGATCTGGCGAGCTGATTAGCTGTTCTTCCGATTCAATTACGCTGAGGTCATCTTCGTTATACATACTAAGATCGATTATCGCATCGAATCCCAATTATGAAGAAGGCAGGGAACAGATAGGGCGAGGAAAGATGAATCTCCCTAACTTCTAAAGCGGTTTGCCCACAGAAAAAGATTGAATTTCGTAACCCAGACGGCGATAAAAGTCGAGGGCAACTTGGTTGTGGGAGAATACTTGAAGACCGATTTGGCGATCGCCCCTTGCAGCCGCCCAAGTTTCAGCCCGATGCATCAAAGCTCTAGCAATCCCGCGACGGCGATGTTCTGGCGCAACATAAAGCAAAAAAATGTAGGCGTATCGATCGCCGCTAACTAAATCTATAGCATTTCCCATCCACAAACAAGCGACTGGGACTGACTCAGATGCTTCGCGCGTCCATTCAACCCACCACAAAGGCGTATCTGAGGACAAGTAATTCTCAACCGTTTGCACTAAATGAGAAAAGTCTTCGCGATCGGGAAAAAGTTCCTGGTAAGTTAGCGTCATGTACTTGCTCAGTCGAGCCTTCTCTAGGCTAGAGCCTATGCGAAACTGATAGCCATCTGGCAAGCTATGAGCCATCTTGTTAAAGACGAGGGGACGGGAACGAGGAGTAGGAGACTTCTGAGACTGGGGGAGTTGGGAGTGTGGGGGGTGTGGGGGGACAAGGAGACAAGGGAGACTCCGAAGAAGACAAACTTAGAGGAAGTTTTGAAATCGATTAACCTAAACTTTGACAAGGAGACAAGGGAGACTCCGAAGAAGACAAACTACTAACGACTAACTAATCCCCAATCCAAAATCCTTTCATCCAAAACAAATCACTGGTCGCCGGTCACTGTTTCAATCGGTGCGGGTGCTGCCATATCTGAAGGCAGGAAGATACGGGCGCTAGTTACCAGTAATGCGACTAAAAATACTAGAACGATGAGAAAGGGAGCGATGTATTGACGAAAAATTGCCATTTGAGTTGAAGAGTGCGATCGGGTTTTCTGACGAAGTAGCTCAAGCTTAGCGAGCTATCTGTGTCTAGTTTAAAATATTTGTCCCGGTTCGATGTAACTCGCATTCTTTTATAGCCTCATCGATAACTGTCTGCCAACGGCAAACCTCAAAAGTCTAAGCGGCACGCTGGAACCTTTGAGGACTGGCAGGCGCAAAAATCTTCCCGTTGCTAGACGAGCAATCCCTTTTAAACGAGCTTGTAGTCTTGTCTGGAGAAAAGCAAGTTTACCTTCACTCTTACCCGTGACATATAAAGGTGTAAAAGCCAGTTTTCCATAAAGAACATCAGCTCTATGAGTCAGGCTGAGTCCGTTTCGATGGTGCTCGATATTTGGCATTCCCCCGTGCTCTCCATAATTTCGGAAGGGAATGTAGTTTTTGAGTTTTCTAGCGCGTAGGTAAGAATCGACACCAGAATCCCAGCTAGAGTAATTAGCAGCTCCTATTTTTTCTTTCACTTCTTCGGCTAGCTCGATGAGACAGCGAGCACCTTGAGGAGTAACAATGTAAGCAACTGTTGAAGCCGAATATCCTTGAGCGTAACCTTCTTGGGAGACGCTATAAACTTGAGGAGCGCAGGCATACAACCAAGCTACTCCTACAGTGTTATCGTCAGGGTTGAAAGGGAGAGGAAGTTTTCCCAATCCCAGCACGGGTACGAAATCTGCCTCGACAATTAAAGTAAGTCGGTCTTGTTGCACGGCGCTTTCCCAAGCTCGCTTGTGGTTGAGGAGACAACGATAACTCGGCGAATAATTTTTATATTCTTCCTTTGGCTCTTGTCTGAGAACTTCGCATTGTAAACCTTCTTGCTTTAAGGCTTGCTCGAGAAGCTCCGTTGACTCTTTATAAGCAATAATAAATACTTGAGTGATGCGATCGCTTAACCGAGTTGTCATTTGTTAAAAGTCCTTTGTCATTGGTGAGAAGGGGATTAGTTATTAGTTAGTGGTTAGTAGTTAATTGTCTCCCACTCTCTCCTCTATACTATTGCCTCAATTTTTTCGCGGCTCCCATCATTTGTCCCAAGAAGGGCAAGCCGATAATTGCTGGCAGGAAGTAGCGAGAAGTACACAATAAACCCAACGCCGCTCCCGCTTGGACATCAAAATAGGGTTGGTAAAAGAAAATTAATGCAGCGTCGCGCGTTCCTACTCCCGCAAAAGTTAGGGGTAATAATCCGGCTAGAATTGCTAGGGGCGAAAGAGCTAAGTTAACTATAAATGGTGTCCAAGCTTTAAGTGCGAGGATAAATAACCAAATTTGTAATAGGTGCAAAAACCAGGTAAAAATAGAAGTAGCGGAAACGATTAATAACTGTTTTTTATCGCCCCAAAAATAATCATGCATTTCCTGCCAAGAAATCTGTAAGTTTTGGAGCTTTTGTCTTAATTTTTTCGGTGCTATTTTGATAGCGCTAACAAAAAATATTTGAGCAAACTGACGCGAACCAAGTAACAATAATCCAAAGATTAACCCTCCGGTTACTGCTAGCGTCATCGTCCAAAATAGACCGTCTTTTTCTGGATAAACAAATAAGCCAAAGACGCACCACAACAGTAAGGAAAGCATATCGCAGGCTTTTTCAAACACTACCAAAGACAGCGATAAAGAACCGCTTAAATGCCCTCTATCCCTCATGAAATAGGCTTTGACAATATCCCCCATTTTGGAGGGAAGCACCATATTAAGAACGCTTGCCCCTAAAATAAGGCGGTTGGCTTCGATAAATCCTAAGCTAGTTCCCTGCGGCATCAGTTGTTGCAGCCGCCAGGAAGTAACCATGGTGATAGGAATAACCATACCAAGACTAACTGCCATCCAAACGCGATCGCAATCTCTAAAAACCTGGATTAAACCTTGGAAATCAATTTTTGAATAGAGAATTAGGAGAATTGCAACGCTGACAGCGATAGAAATAAATCGTTTCATGTTTAACAATTACAGCTTAATAGATCGAGCAAAATCTAAGGCTCTTATCAAATAGAGATTGGGCGAGCAAGACACGAACCCCCTGTTAATTACTGCTTAAATAATCTTTTTGCTTCAGGGCATATTTAACAGCTTTTCGTTCTGATTGTGTGAGATTTGGTAGCTGATTTTCGGTAAAGAAAAATTCTTTTTCAAACTTTAAACCCACTTTCTCCAGGACTCGAATTGACCGTTGATTATCTGCCAATGTCCAACTAGCTACTTTTTGTATACCCCATTCTTTAAACCCTTTAGATACTAATTTTTGTGACCCTTCAGTTGCATAACCTTTTCCCCATTTATCGGGATATAATCGATAACCAAGGGCAATTTCGTCATCTGCTATTATTCCTAATTCCACTGCAAATTTATTTTCTGTAGCTGGGTAGGAGTGAAACCAACCGATAAAATCATTACTTGATTTTTCAATTGCAGCCCAAATTCCATAGCGATCGTACTTTTCGTAGTATTTCATCATTTTGGGCAAAGATTAATTTTTAATAATTTCGTAATTAGTTGTATTCCCTCCATTGCCCCAACGGATTATTTCCGGGTTGCTATCTAGAACCAATAAATTGTCTGCGTCATCTTCAAGAAATTCGCGCAGAATTAACCTCTCTGTTTCTAGAAAAATTTTCATATTCCTCGCTTTCATTTCTCTGTGCTAACTAAAAAATTATAACTGTCGCTCTAACTTTAAACTTTGACCAGCTTTAAGCTGCTTAACTTGCTCGGTTAAATCTAACCAAGGCTGCAATTGTCCTATCTGAAAAGTACGACTCATGACAACATAAATTGAAGTTTGATCGCAGCCAATTCCTGCTGAAATAACATTATCCCAGGATGCGGAATGCAATTCATCAATGATTTTCCATTGTCCATTTTCCCATCGCAACTGACGAGAAAAAGTAAAGGGTGCGATTTTTTTCCCGGTAATCAATATTTTTTGCAGGGTTTTACGAATTATGTTGGGAAAGAAACGACCAAAAGTATACATAGCTACTCGCAGAATTATTAAATTTAGAGTGGTCATCTGTTTTTGTTTTGCCCAACCCAGCGACCCCTGAATCGTAATTTCATCTTCATCGACTTGAATTTTAGAATTGCCCATTAAATGACCAACAGCATTTTTAATCTTTTTACCCTCTTTTACCTGAAGGGAAAATTGCGTATCAGAAGCCACTAAGTTACCATTTCTAAATAGCTTAAAAGCTCCCCCTTTATTGAGAGCTAAATAGAGTTCTGTGTCTTGACGGCGATCGATCAAAATTCCGCCTTCTTGTAGCCAAAAACGACCAAAAAAACGTGGTTTAAAAGGAGGTCTATGGGGAACAAAATCTCTCCAAGCTAATAAATAATTCCAAGTGTGATGTCCGATGATATGATCGTCGGCGTAACATGGGGCTAAACCATTTTTCAGTCCTTTTAAAAAGCGATCGTTGATGTTTAATGCTTCTGGCAACCATTTTCCGACTAATTCAAACCCGTGAGGAAAGAAATTATAAGTATTGCGACTGGTATATTCTCCCCCATAAGAACCATCGGGATGAACAAAATGAGAAGCTAAAATAACAGCTTTTGCCAGCGCATCTTTTAGTCGATTATTGGTAGGATTAAATTCGTAAACGCGAGCCAAACAGGAAATTGTTAAGGTATGATAACCCGGATCGCACCCTTCATATTCAATAAACCAGCCTTCGGGATTTTGCCACGATAAAACCTGTTCTAATCGTTGTTCTTTTTGGGCGTTCCATCTATCAGTTTTAAGCAATTTTGATAATAATTCCAAACAGAGAACAATTAACGCTTGATGATTGGTTAATCGTCCGCTTTCTTGATGATGTGCTAACCAGTCAGCCCGTTTGACAAAAAAGTCGATCGCATTTTGATTATTTAGTCCCAGCAATCTATAACTATCAATACAGGCAAGCAGCGAAAAAGCGGCAGCCCCTCCTGCCCTCTCAAAAGGAAAATAATCGTCGCAGGAACCGTCTGAATGGGCGCTGCGGGCGGCGTAGAGGATGCCTGCTTCTACCCAGTCACGAATGGCGCTTTGGCGGTAAAAGGGATTATTGGGAATATCCGTGTCGTAAGCGAGGGCGAGGGGATAGACGAACTCCTGCGACATCCCGCTAGGAAAATCGATGATTTTGTACTGCCAGAAATTGCGGTCAAAACATCCGTAGGTGGGACTATGGGGGTTACGATCTTGAAGGGTTAAGAGTTTGGGAATTTGCGCGATCGCTTCTAGAGCAAATAAATCTCGACTCATGTAGGGGAGTTTAACACTGAATTTATCAAGTAAATCTTAGCTCCACAAGGGACATTGAGGAGTAATCAATGTAGTGCGAGCAAGATGCTCGCGCAATGTTTTTTATGAATTGCGATCGCGCCATATCTTTTTAGTAGTCGTGAGCGAGACGCTCACACTACCATACACGATCGTTTAAAATATTTCCCAAAAGAAGGGATATTCTTCTGGCGTTTTAGACAATCCAGCCTTAACAGGATTCTGTCTAATATATTCCCATTTAATCTGAAACTCTCTTTCATCTCTAATCATTTCATCGTATCTACCATCTTGCCAAACTTTGCCAATATGATTCATAACCAAAGGAATTTGCTTGGCACTATAACTTTTAATACTGTGTAATATACTTCCAATTGACCAATATTCTGAGGTCGCTTTAAATGGAACTAGATTTTTTGAGTTAGACGTGAGTAGATTTTTGGAATCAGACGCGAGCAAGATGCTCGCACTACTGTGAATGCGATCGCGAGGAAAAGGTTTAATTAATAAATGCACATGGTCTGGCATAATCACCACAGCATAAATTTGATATCGTTTTTGATTAAAAAATAAACAAGCATCAAGCACGACTTTTCGAGCGGGTGAGGTTAACTCCAGTCTCTCCCAAGTAACAAAAGTTATGAAATATGTACCGTGAGGTTTTTCTAGCTGTGGTAATTGTTTTTTCAATTCAAATAATAAATCTTAAAGTTTGCGTTTCTGTAGTGCGAAGCTGCTAAGCTGCGCTAGTTGAAAGCCTGTTAAAAAAATCGTAGATTCAAGTAGATTCAATTGTAGTGCGAGCATCTTGCTCGCGCAATCCTTGGGATACTTGCTCGCGCAATTCTTGGGATACTTGCTCGCGCAATCCTGATGAGCGATCGTTAGTGTCAACCAGTCTTGCCAAAACTCATCAAAGTTAAGAAAACTTTTCAATCGCGCCTGCGTCTTTAATATGAAGGACAAAAGAGTAGCGATCGCGTGCTAACACAAATGACTTATCATTATTTGACGCTACTTAGAAAATAAGATAGTTATGCGTATTAATCTACCTTTTGGTTAAAAGCGTCTAATCAAGACTTCAGACTAAAGGTGCTATGATAAGCCAATTATTATTACTTGGGCGGCTAGTTACTTGCCGAGTGCTTTCATCGCCACCAAAGCGATGCGGGCGTTTAATGTGGTTAAGGAGTGAAGCATGACACTGTTGAACCAAGTCTGGAACGAGAAAGAGAATCAACAGCAATCTGATACTTGGACGAACGCAGAGTCTTCCGCTAATGTTTTCCAGCCATCTCCCTCAGAAGCAGAAATTGCCAGTTGGTTGGTGGCTAGGCTAGCAGAATTGCTAGAACTCGATCCCGACGAAATAAACCTCCAACAAGATTTAACCGATTATGGGTTAAGTTCTGTTGATGCCGTCAATTTATCAGGAGATCTGGAAAATTTTCTTGGTCGTCGGCTTTCTCCTACCATTGTCTGGGAATACCCGACTGTAGAAGAATTATCTCAGTATTTAGCCTCAGATAATTCGGAAGAAGAGCCTAGCACAAAAGAACTGCTCAATCCGTCATCGCTATTAGATGGAAACCATCAACAACTCGATACAACAGACACTTTTTCTACTCATTCAGAAATTCCAGAAGAGTATTATCGTTTCGAGCTTTATCCAGAGTATCGCCAAATTCAACAGCAGCAAGAAGAAATACAATCCCTCGGTCTTGGCAATCCTTTCTTTACGCCTCAAGAAGGCATTGTTAACAATACCACCAGGGTTGGGAGACGAGAACTCATCGATTATGCCAACTATAACTACGTGGGGATGTGTGGCGACCCAAAAGTCTCTCAAGCTGCCAAAGAAGCGATCGATCGCTATGGAACTTCCGTATGCGCCAGTCGCCTCCTCTCAGGAGAAAGACCGATTCACCGCGAACTAGAAAGAGAAATCGCAGATTTTATCGGCACAGAAGACAGCATCGTCTATGTTGGCGGTCATGCGACTAACGTAACGACTATTAGTCATCTATTCGGACGCAATGATTTGATCCTTCACGATGCTCTCAGTCACAATAGTGTCGTTCAGGGAAGCTTATTTTCCGGTGCGAGTTTGATTGCTTTTCCCCACAATGACTGGCAAACCCTCGATCGCCTCCTGCAAGAACGCCGCCACCGTTATAGACGAGTTCTCATCGCGATCGAAGGCGTTTACAGTGCCGACGGCGATATCCCAGATTTACCCAAGTTTATTGAGGTCAAGAAGCGCTACCAAGCCTGGCTGACGATCGATGAAGCGCACTCCATTGGAGTCTTGGGAGCATCCGGTCGCGGCATCGGAGAACTGTATGATGTCGATCGCGCCGATGTCGAACTATGGATGGGAACGCTTAGTAAATCTTTCGCTAGTTGCGGCGGTTACATTGCCGGAAGTAAGGCTTTAGTAGAATACCTCAAATATACCTCACCAGGCTTTCTCTTTAGCGTGGGAATTTCTCCTCCTAACGCAGCTGCACCTCTGGCAGCCATACGAGTTCTCAAAGCTGAACCAGAACGGGTAAAGCTTCTCCAAGAACGCTCTCAATTGTTTTTAGAACTCGCGACTAAACACAATCTCAACACGGGAATGAGCAAAGGCTCTCCAGTAATTCCAATTATCGTGGGAGATTCATTAAAATCTATCCAACTGTCTCAAAACCTCTTTCATCGAGGAATTAACGTTCCTTTCATGATCTATCCGTCCGTTCCTCAAAATGCCGCTCGACTGCGTTTCTTTATCAATTGCACTCATACAGAAGAGCAAATTCGCTCTACAGTAGATATCCTAGCCGATGAGTATAAGAAGCTTTCGGAGCGAACGGATTAAAAATTAGAGAAACGTCTGCTGAAATACCAACAATGGTAGATGCGATCGCAACGAATTCTGACGAATATTTTAGGTTATTCGTCAGAAAGGTTAAAAATTATTAATTTCTAACAATCCAGCTGGGGGCGCAATCTCGATGCGCCCTTTCTCAAGGTCTACTACGGGCACGATTTCTTTGACAAAGGGAATCAGCACTGTTAGCGATCGCGGTTTTTTATGCTTGATTTTGTGCTTTTTCTTACTCTCAGTTGGTTCTAATTCCGAAGTTTCTTCGATCTTCTCATTAACGGACTGCCTTTCTAGCTTGACTTCTAATAAGTCATTACCCGCCCAAAAAATATTGCTGACAACTCCTAACTTTTCTCCAGTAAGCTGGTTATAAACCTCTAGATCGATTAAATCTAAGACGTGATATTCATCTTCTGCTAGTTGGGGACGATCGCAACTCCGAACGAGTAACTTATAGCCTCGCAATTCCTCTGCGCTATTTCTATCTTCTACTCCCGCCAATTGAATGACATATAAATTCTTTCCCGGAATATAGCGCCCTCCTAGCAGTTCTACTTCTGTAACGCGATCGCCCGATGGCGCTTGCAACCAACGCCGTCCCGGTTCCTCAAATCGTTCGGGAAAGTCTGAATTGGGAGTAACTCTTAACTCGCCTTTTAACCCTTGGGGTGTAACAATAGTGCCAATTTCTAGCCAATCATTCATGGAAGTCGCAAGTCAAAAATCAGAAGTAGAGGCGGTAGAAACTCTAGGTACTTATCAAAACCCGCCCTTACACAAGTTAGAAGTCAGAAATAGAGTTTCATATCTTATTCTAGTGGTAAACCGCTCTCATCAAATTACTTAATTACTATATTTGTTCGGGGTTATTTCATTGTGACTTTAGTTGACCCAGAAACAATTTCTTGTCCCCCCAATATTCAGTCCTATAAGACGGACTTTAGCATCTCAGACAGAGAATAAATTCTCTGTCTACTGTCTACTAGAAAAAATAGCCCTATCTTTTTTGATTAATTAGATAGTGAATATGGAAATTTGGCAAGCAGACTTTTACAAGCACGATCGCAAAAACAAAGAAGGAAAACATCTTTGGGAATTGTTAATTTGCGATCCACAAGGTCATATAATTCAGGAAGCGAAATGCCCGCAATCTCAAGCTAATCCTGATTGGTTAATTTCTCAATTACAACAGGCAAATCGAGGAAATTTACCCGATCGCATTCAAGTTTTTCGTCTTCAATCTCTCAGTTTATTATCGATCGCGGCAGAAAAACTAGGCATTCAAGTTGAAGCAACTCGGCGGACTGGAGCGCTAAAAGCTGAATTACGAAAACGAATCATTGACGAAAATTATGACCCGGTTAAACTAGAAAAGCCACCCCCACAAGCATTACCAGAAAATCTCTGGGGAGAAAGTTGGCGTTTTGCAACATTTCGGGCAGGCGATCTCGTCGATTATTTTAGCGATCGCCCGCTTCCAATATTACATATGCCAGAATCTCTTCTGCCAATTAATTTAGGAATTGCTTCTACTATATCCGTACCTGGTGTCATTATTTATGGCGGAAGAAAATCAATGTATTTAGCCAAATGGTTACAGGAAGCTAAACCATTTTCTTTGAGTTATATTCCAACAGAAATTGGCAAGTCGGGAGGATTAGTCTTAGAATCAGGATTGGTCGATCGCTGGATTTTAGCTACTTTTGAAGATGAAGAAATTGCCCAGGCAGCCCAAAATTACGAACAGCGCAAGCAAGCCAGTCTAGGATTACATTTTCTTCTAGTTCAACCCGACGATTCGGGAATGACTTATACTGGTTTTTGGTTGTTAAAAGATGAGTAATTTGATTTTGGATTGATGAGGCAGGGAATATGTTCAAGAAATTATTAATTATCTTTTTATTGGCAATCGTGGGGGGGTTTGCGGCTGGTTTTTATTACTGGCGACAGTTCGCGGCAGAACCCGACTGGTATAAAACTCAAAACATAAATACAAAGAATGAGCATCTAGAAATAACTAGCCAAATTCCCTTACAACTCAATCGCGAAGATGTTAACCAATTGTTAGCCAAAAAGATTTCTGAAAATAGCCAATCTAGCCAGCTACTTCAATCGGCAAAATCAATCAAAGCCAATCTGGAAAATGATACTTTAGAAATTGGAGGAGTTTTTAATCCTTCAGAAATCTCGGAAGATAGCTTAGACGAAACGCAAAAAGCCATCTTGGACAAGACAATTCAAACTTTTCCTCAGCTTAAAGATCTCAATATATACGTGGGAATAGTCGGTCAACCCAAATTTGAAAACGGTCGTTTAACTTTAGACAAAGACAGCAAGCTTAAAGTTGGTAATCTAACATTTTCTATTGACGAAATTGCTCCAAAATTTGGATTATCTCCAGATAAACTAGATCGATACCTAGAACAAGAACTGGCTAAATTAAACATCCAAGGTATTCAGGTTGAAAATGATAAAATGATGATTAAAATAAGTCAATAATAATTAAGATCGATAAATATGCTTAAACGAGAGCAAAAAGAACGAAGAGCTATCGTTCTCAAACCTGGTACCTTATGGAAAAGAGTGAGCGAACAAACCGAATATGCCCTACGCTGTGGTGCCCTGCAAACGATTCCAACAGAGTACGAATTTGTAGAACAAAATGGCATTAATTTTCTCGTTCGGATTTCGTCTAACTTAGCACGCAAAGACGAAGCGAAAAAGCAACAAGAGCAAAAATCCGCGACTTCTGGAAAAGAAGTTAATCCCTTCCTTCCTTATGAGAAAGATTTATTTGTCGCCGATATTTCCGATACCCATCTTTGTATATTAAATAAATACAACGTTGTCCCCCATCACTTGCTCATTATTACCCGTGACTTTGAAGATCAAGATTGTTGGTTAACTTTACAAGATTTTGAGGCATTATGGACATGTTTGGCAGAAATTAATGGGTTAGCGTTCTACAATGGTGGCAAGATAGCCGGATCGAGTCAGCGACACAAACATTTACAATTAGTTCCTTTTCCCTTTGTCCCCGGTATAAATTCAATTCCTATCGAACCTGCCCTCTCGTGTGTTAAATTTCAAGGTTCTCTGGGAAAAATTCCCGCGTTTCCCTTCCTTCATGCTTTTGCCAAACTAGCTCCGGCTTGGGTAAATTCCCCTCTAGATGCCGCTAAGGTGACCTTAGAATGCTATCGCACCCTTCTAGAAGCAGTAGGATTGCCCTTTGAGGGCAACAGACAGACTGGGGCTTATAATCTTCTAGCAACGCGAGAATGGATGCTCATCGTACCGCGATCGCAAGAAAGTTTTGAGTCAATTTCCGTCAACTCTCTCGGGTTTGCTGGTACAATGTTCGTTCGCAACCATCAACAACTGGAACTTCTCAAAAAATACACTCCGATGACGATTTTAAAAAACGTCGCTTACGCGAGTTAACCGATAAGATCGCTAAAATAATAAGACAGGAACGCTACTGATAACGTTCCTGACGTTCTAGCCATTGTTGGAGGGTCAACCCTCCAACCTACCAACAGTAGATTAGTACAGAGCTTCTTCTTGGTGAGTTATAATCGTACAATCAGAAGTCGGATAAGCGACGCAGGTAAGGACGTATCCTGCTTCGATTTGATCGTCATCCAAGAAGGATTGATCGGACTGATCTACGGAACCGGATTCTAGTTTGCCAGCACAGGTGGAGCAAGCACCAGCACGGCAGGAGTATGGTAGGTCGAGACCTTGCTCTTCAGCAGCGTCTAGAATGTACTCGTCATCAGGGACATCGATGGTGTGTTCTCCATCGGGAGTCTTTAGAGTAACTTTATAAGTTGCCATGTGTTGCTCCTATATCTCAAGTAAAAACGGCAGTTTGGACTTACGCAATCAAGCAAAATTTATCGATTGAAATAGATAGATATTTGCTTTGGTAAGCCTCATCTCTGATACTAAGAGAAAAAGCAGCTGAGTTTTAAGAGCATTAGCAATGAAATTCTTAATCAAATGTAAAATAAGATTTTCTTATATAAAATTGCTGGCGAAGGCACGAATGATTGGCGGACGTACACATTCCTTATAAACTCGCAATCTTAGGTAATTGAATGATTGAATCGGCTTGTATTGAAGACCGCAACCTCCGATCAATCAGTATTAATTATAGTTATACCTATCAATGATGATTTGTACTTAGCAAACAGTTTTTTCCTACTCTATTTAAATTCTAATATCCGATTCCTTGATGATAAACCCAATGAAGAATTCTGCCGCCTTCACAATGTCACATCCCATAAAAGTAGGCATTGTTGGCACCGGATATGCGGCATCTAAAAGAGCAGAAGCATTCCAAGCAGACGATCGCGCTCAAGTCATAGTCGTCGCAGGCAATACGCCCGAAAAAACCGAAGCGTTTTGTCAAGCCTATTCAGTCGTGCCGCTCGATTCCTGGCAGCAACTCGTCAGTCATCCCGATGTCGATGTCGTCGTTATTAGCAATATTAATCGCGATCGCGCCTCGATCGCTCGCGCGGCACTGCTGGCAGGAAAGCACGTCGTCACCGAATATCCCCTCGCCCTCAGCTATCGCGAAGCCGAAGAAATTCTCGCCCTATCGCAACAACAAAACAAACTCCTACACGTCGAACATATCGAATTGTTAGGCGGTTTGCATCAAGCCATACGTCAATCCCTGCCAGAAATAGGCGATGTCTTTTATGCCCGCTACGTCACCATTACCCCCCAACGCCCCGTGCCCCGTCGCTGGACATTTCATTATCAAATGTTCGGGTTTCCTCTGACGGCTGCCCTTTCTCGCATTCATCGCCTGACGGACTTATTCGGAACGGTTGCTTCCGTTACCTGTCAGTCGCGCTTTTGGGACGCGCCAGAATCGGGCTACTATACAGCTTGTCTGTGTGACGCTCAACTGCGCTTTACCAATGGTTTAATCGCAGATGTCATCTATGGCAAAGGCGAAGTTTTTTGGGATAGCGATCGCACCTTTGAATTAAGAGGCGATCGCGGAACGTTAATTTTTGAAGGAGAAACGGGCAATCTGATCCGAGGAGAAGAAAAGACAGCCATTGAAGTCGTCAGTCGTAAAGGGTTATTCGTTAAGGATACGCAAATGGTTTTAAATTGTTTAACACGAGGAACGCCCCTATACATCAATCCAGAAGCGAGTTTATACGCCCTGAAAGTGGCTGAGGCTGCCGAGCGATCGGCAATAACAGGAAAAACGATAGAATTTTCATAGAAGGAGCCAATGATAAACAACGACAAAGTAAACATTGTTAAAATTTCTGGATCGAAAACGATCTCTTGTCATTCGTGCATCTTTCAAGTTATAGTCAGGTTAAAATTGTCTAACACTTAGCCGCAGACAATTAGCGGTTTTAAGAAAAACAAAACGCAGTCATGCTCGCGACGAGCTAGCTGTCTGAAACTGGACAAAAGCTACCCGAATGTTCAGTCATTGCGATCGAAACAATTTAGAGCCAGGCGATCGCAACCTTGCTTCTAAAGCAGTTTACTCAGCTAAGAAACAGCATTAGATGCCAAAGAGAATTTACTCATAGAATTCTTTGACAAATTCAACGCAAGCCTATGTTATCCCCAATGGGAAAGATATGCCAAAGGGAAAAAAAGCAAAAACTTCAGCCCAATTGCTCCAGTTAAACAGTCGGGGTTAGTAAAAACAGCCGAGATGAGTAAAGTTTGTATTCTTCTCATCTCTGGAGCGAGTCCAGATTTTTTGCCCAGACAGTTTTTGTCCCTAAATCAACATCGAGACGCAAACCTTATCTATCTAAGGTTTTGCAATCTGCTAGAGAAGTTTGAGGAAATTGAATGCCAAAACAAATTATTATTGCAGAGCAGCATCATATCGCTGCCGTATTTTGGGAGGATCGAGTTCAAGAGTTAGTCGTAGCAACTGGCAATCAGCAGGTTGGCGACATTTATTTGGGAATTGTTGAAAACGTCATCCCTGGAATCGATGCGGCGTTTGTCAACATTGGCGATGCCGAACGAAACGGGTTCATTCACGTTACCGATTTAGGACCCCTGCGCCTGAGAAAGACGGCGGGCGCGATTACCGAACTCTTGACGCCACAACAAAAAGTATTGGTGCAAGTCATGAAAGAGCCGACGGGTAATAAAGGTCCTCGGCTGACTGGCAACATTACCCTACCCGGTCGCTATCTCGTTCTTATGCCCTACGGCAAAGGCGTGAATTTATCGAGGCGTATTAGAGATGACAACGAACGCAGCCGCTTAAGAGCCTTGGCAATTCTGATCAAACCTGCGGGGATGGGATTGCTCGTGCGTACCGAAGCCGAAGGTAAAGCAGAAGAAGCCATTATGGAAGACTTGGAGTCCCTGCAAAGGCAGTGGGAATCGATCCAGCACCAGGCAACGTCCACCCGCGCTCCAGCCCTGCTGAGCCGAGATGACGACTTCATCCAGCGAGTCCTGCGGGATATGTATTCTGCCGATGTCAATCGCATTGTCGTAGATTCCAGTGCAGGCGTAAAGCGAGTCAAACAGCAGTTAATGAACTGGAGCGGCGGACGACCGCCAGAAGGGGTTCTGATCGACCATCACCGCGAACCTCAGCCGATTTTGGACTATTTCCGGGTCAATGCAGCGATTCGCGAAGCCTTAAAACCCAGGGTAGATTTGCCTTCTGGCGGCTATATCATCATCGAGCCAACCGAAGCGCTAACCGTCATCGACGTTAACTCCGGTTCTTTTACTCGTTCTGCTACCGCTAGGGAAACGGTTCTCTGGACGAATAGCGAAGCCGCAACGGAGATTGCCCGCCAGCTGCGCCTACGAAATATCGGCGGCGTGATCGTGGTTGACTTCATCGATATGGACGCCCCGCGCGACCAGCTCAAACTACTAGAACATTTCAATAAAGCGCTCAAAACCGATAAAGCCAGACCGCAAATCGCTCAATTATCCGAACTGGGTTTAGTCGAGTTGACTCGAAAACGCCAAGGAAAAAATATTTATGAGTTATTCGGTCAAACTTGTCCGACTTGTGGCGGATTGGGACATTTGGTTCGCCTACCGGGAGAAGGAAAACCAATCGCCTTGGAAACGCCCGCGCCCGCGATCGCACCGCTACCTTCCGTTACGCGATCGCCAGAGAAACAAATCGAAGAACCGGAACCTTTCTTCGAGTCGCCTTTCGAGTACGCTAATGGCGAAATCGGCCAACAACTCGACCTGTTATACCATCCCAGCTACCAAGAACAAGGTCTTGCTGCTACTAACAATCGCCGTCGCCGTCGCCGTCGCTCGACCGATGGAATCGAAAAAGAGGGAGGAACTGGAAGAGTGGACCCTATTGCGGCGACTAAAGAGCTAGTTCTTGATGCCGATGCGCCAGAAGTCGAAGAGCGAAAGGAACGTCCGCAAAAATCACCGCGACGCGAAGAAGTCCCCGTAGAAAAAGTATCTGTCGAAATGACTCCTATGGAGCAAAACGTATATGCATTAATGGGAATTTCTCCGCTAGTACGCCTCAATCGAGAGTTCAAAGATCCCAAGTCAGTCATCGTCTCTGTCAAATCGCCTGGAGAATCCGACACGCCGCCATCAGAATCAATTGCTACTCCAGCGCCAGTAGCAGAAACTTTAGCAGTTCCCGAAATCGAGACTAGCTTATCAGTAGAAAATGGGGATGCAGAGGAAGAACGCCCGTTAATCCGTCGCCGCCGCCGCCGTTCCTCTGCTAAAGAGGCATAGGTCTAACAGGAGCGAAGATTGTATACTTTAGTTTATCCCCTGTTAAATTGGGGGATTTTTTTATTGGCGATCGCTTCGTTGGTGACAAGAAAAAAACAATGGACTTTGATGCTTCTTTGCTCGATGCATTCTCTAGTTCGGAGACGTTGGTAGCGGGCGTGGATGAAGTGGGGCGAGGATGTTTGTTTGGTCCCGTCGTAGCTGCCGCAGTCGTCGTTCCCCTCTCGGCGATTTCACGATTGATAGAAATCGGCGTAAAAGATAGCAAGCAACTCTCCGCCAAGCGAAGATTGGAATTATCGCAACAGATAAAAGAATTCGTACCAGCTTATCAAGTCAGTTATGCAAGCGTTCGGGAAATAGAGCGCTTAAATATTTTACATGCATCTTTACTAGCGATGAAGCGCTCGGTCGAGCGATTGAAGATACAACCTGCAATCTGCTTGGTAGATGGAAAACAAGCGATTCCTAATCTAACAATCGTACAAAAAAATATCATTAAAGGCGACGAGCGATCGTCCATTATTGCTGCCGCCAGCATCGTTGCTAAAGTCTGGCGAGATGAATTAATCGTCCGCCTCGCCCGAAAATACTCAGAGTACGATTTAGCCTCCAATAAAGGTTACGGCACTGCAAAACATCTACTAGCGTTGCAACAATACGGTGCTTCTCGCCAGCATCGAATGTCTTTTGCCCCTTGTCAAGTAAGTTTCTGACAAAACCTTGAAGATATTGACAACTAGGTAATTGGATTGTCTGCCGCTGGCAATGCCGAAGAATAAGTCGTATTTTGGGGTTCGGCATAAGCATTAGCCCACTGATAGTAATCTTTTAGCAACTGACTTAGCAATCGTTGCTTAATTCGCACTAAAACGCTTTTAAGCAGTCCGTTTCCTGCGACTTCTAATAATGGTTTAGGGGTCAACCACAAAGGAGGCGGCAGATCGACAACTTTAACTTCTAAATCGGCTTTGCCCTTCAGGTAGGTCTGACCCTCATCTTGATGAGGAGATAACTTTCCCTTAACATTAAGAGAGAAGCGATCGTTAATGTAGTCAATTCCTCGGATTTCGCAGTCTTCGGAATTTAAATAAACTATCCCGCCAGCTCCCGCCCAAACGCTAAGAATAACGGTCGGTTGAAAATGGTAAATATCCATAAAGTTCAAGGGACGCATTTTCAGGCGAAAACGCGACTCCGATAGCTGTTCCATTAGTTTCGGATCGGCGATCGCAGTTACTAATCGTTGCGGTTGGCGCAAATAATGTTGAATGGGAACTGTTTGTTCTTCGACAACAATTTCTAGCGATTCTGAGGCAGTAAAGCGTATATCCATACCAGACAAAATTCAGATTCGTCGCTTTTCTTAATCTTACTTTACACTTCTTAAAAAACTAAGTAGGGTAATTACGCCATATTACTGCTTTATGATTTCTCAAAGCAATTTTTAGCAATCGTTTGCAAAATTGATGAGAATAATGAAAAAATTTGAAGCTTAGTTGACAAAAGCTTCATTTAGCTCTCCGATAAAACTTTTTTCGAGATAAAAAGAAAGTATGAGTAAGGTAGCAGATTATGACAATTGCGATCGCCCATTTAGGTCCGACGGGAACCAATGCGGAAACTGCCGCATTAGCCTATGCCAGTTGGTTAACTAACAAGAAGGGACAAGAATTTCTATTGTATCCTTACCCTAGCATTGCACAGACCCTTCGCTCGGTCGATCGCCAAGAGGTAGATTTGGCAGTCGTCCCCGTCGAAAATTCCACCGAAGGAAGTGTCGCCATCACCTTAGATACTCTCTGGGAGTTAGATCGACTCCAAATCCAACAAGAGCTAGTTCTGCGCATCTCTCACGCGCTGCTGTCTCATAGCAAGTCTCTGTCAGAGATAAAAACTGTTTACTCCCATCCACAAGCGCTGGCACAGTGTCAGAAATGGCTGGAAGGGTTTCTCCCTTCAGTTCAACTCATCCCCACCAATTCCACGACAGAAGCCGTACAGCAAGTCAGTCAAGACCCCCAGGCAGGTGCAATCGCAGCTCCGCGTGCCTCAAAGTTGTACGACGTACCGATTCTAGCTGTTGATATCAATGATTATCCAGATAATTGCACTCGCTTTTGGGTGATGGGATTGGCACCAAGTACCAGCGGGAATCGTACTTCTGTTGCTTTTAGCGTTCCCGCCAACGTTCCTGGTGCCTTGGTAAAACCCCTTCAGGTGTTTGCCCAACGGGGGATTAATCTCAGTCGAATTGAATCTCGTCCGACCAAGCGATCGCTAGGCGAATATTTATTCTTTCTCGACTTGGAAGCTAGCGCTACTGAAACTTCAACCCAAGAGACTTTAGCGGAATTATCGCCCCACACCGAAGTCCTAAAAATCTTTGGGAGTTACGACGTTTTGCCGATTTCTACCCCTTAACAGATTAACTCTTTAAGACATCTTTTAGAGCTGTACGAGCCGCTAAGTGATTGCGAGTTGAAGTCAAAATTTCTGACTCCCGTTGCAGACGAGCCATGGTATCTTGCATCTCCAACAGAGTTTGTTGTTCGGAAGCAACGCCGTAGAGATTTCCTGCCACCCAATAGGAGAGTTCTAGCGGCAAGCTAGGCAAGTCGTCTGGCAGTTCGATTTTTTGATCGATCAACTTAGCAGAAAGATGAACAACATCGCGCAATAGCTTTTCTACATCCCTTGCCAAAGGTCTGAGGTCTTCTGTTGGCGGTTCGTCCTCTATCCATTCCACGAGACCGACTCGATAGGGTTTTTCGCGAACGTACTCCAAGACTCGAAAACGCTGCTGTCCCAACGTCAGAATTTTCATGCGATCGTCGGGCAAGCGCTGAAAGCGAATCACTTCCGCGCAACAGCCAACTTTGGCTATTTCTCCGCCAATCGGATCGACCATTAATACTCCAAAACGGCGATCGTCCTCCAAAATCGTATTCATCATCATTCGGTAGCGGAATTCAAAAATGTGGAGGGGAAGTGGACGACCGGGAAATAGAACTACCTCTGGGAGGGGAAACAGGGGAAGTTCTCTGACTGCAATTGAAGACGAAGATGCCATGTTACTCTGTTCCCAAGCATAAGCTGTCCTCTTTTTATCTAGCGCATTTTTCGGAAATTTACCACCCCTGTGGGCGCGTTACACTTACAAGAAGGCTAAAATCCGAGTCACTCAATTTTTTTGCCGGTAACAATGCCATACTTAACCGAACCCGATCGCATTAGCCAAGCCATCGCAAACTACGCTCAAGCGAAAATTCTCTGGATAGATACGGAAATTGCGGATTACCAAAGTAAAAAGCCAAGATTGTCTCTCGTGCAAGTGTTGGACGACCCAACGGACGTCAAAGGCGATCGCGTTGCGATTTTAGATGTTTTGGATAGAACTCAACTGATCGATGAGTTTATCGACAAGATTATGGCGAATCCGGCGATCGAAAAAGTTTTTCACAATGCCAGCTTCGATTGCAGATTTTTGGGAAGAAGCAGAGCTAGAAATGTCACTTGCACTCTGGAAATGGCACAAAAAATCCCATATTACATTTTGCCCTTGTCAAATTATAAACTTGCGACGCTAGCAGAACAACTCTGCCATTTTTCCAAAGTTAATAAAACCGAACAAGGAGGCGACTGGAGCCTACGTCCCCTAACCGAGCAGCAACTCGAATATGCCAAGATGGACGTAGTTTATGTTGCCTGCGCGCACGAACGACTTCTGCAACTTTCCCAGCGCCTGCAAATAGATCCTGCCACAGAAGATATCGCTGCATTGACTCTTCGCTATCGGCACATCGAGCATCGCTGGAAAGTACTAGATACAGAACTCAAGCACCTTAAAGAGCGACTCAAACAGGCAATGGCAACTCAAAATGTCTCGGAGATCGATGGATTTAAACTATCAATTCAAGAACGAAAACACAAAAAAGTCGCTTTTAACGATCTAGCAAAATTCGTGCAAGAATCTGGAATCGAATTAAATTTTCCCATTAGACTAACGCAGGAACTTCAGAAACAAATGCCAGAGATTATCGAGAATATTCCCATCGAAGAAGATGTTGAAACAATTTTACAGCTTAAGATTAGCGAAGTAGAAGATGAAAATTTGCCTTTTTAGCGATTAAATGCTGGATTTAAAGGCTAATTTGTCAACTTTTGCCTTTCTGCTCTACGAAAGATAAATCTCTTTGTTTTTTGGTAAAAAAGATACCCCATTGATTTCTATTTTGGTATCATCTATTACTAAAGTCAAAATGGCAAATTGTATCTAGCATAACATCAAGAGCGAAAAAAGCGATCGCCCCTCAAAAATTCCGACCCTAGAATCTAAAGATGCGATTTTGGTAGAGGAAAAAATAGCCTTCGCGATCGTTATTCGAGTCACAGAAAACAGTCAAATCCGATCAAATTGCTCATCGCTGACTTTTAGAAACAAAAAGCCGATCGCTTAGCAATTGAAACGGTTAAAATTTCATCTGGATGCTGTTTGTAAAGGTGAGATTTCGCTTCGTAACAATTCAGCAGCGATTAATACAAAAGTGCAATCTTAATCTTGAGAAAGTATTAAAAATTATTGCTCGATTTTCCTCTGCAAGAACTTGAGCCAATTGACGAACTACACTTGGATAAGTGAGGGCGTGCAGACATCAATGAACTTGGAGGTTCTAAGAATGGATAATATCGCTCAATTACTTGGAAATGAATTGCAAACTTTACATATGTCGCCACAATCTCAGTATCTATTAGAACGCAGAGAAGCCTCCACCTATTGCGATCGCTTAACTGAAGACGAACTTTGGTACAGTCGTTCGATCGAGCAACTAGAGCAAATAGGAATAACAAACGTGGGTCGAGTTTACCACAATCTCTCGGTGCCTCAGTTAGTCGAACACGCTCTTGCCAGAGGCGAAGGCATACTGACCGACAGCGGTGCCTTAGTGGTCGAAACCGGAAAATACACGGGTCGCTCCCCTAAAGATAAATTTCTCGTTGACGAGCCTAGTAGTCGGGAAGACATAGACTGGAATAAAGATAACGTTCCTATCTCCGAACTAAAATTCGAGCAGTTGTACCAGCGCGTTCTCTCCTACGTTCAAGGTCGCGACCTCTATGTTTTTGACGGTTATGTCGGAGCCGATCCAAAATATCGTTGTGGGGTTCGAGTTATTACAGAATTAGCGTTTCAAAATCTCTTTGCCCATCAGCTATTCCTGCGACCGACAACCGCAGAATTATCGGAGCATAAAGCGGATTTTACCGTCATTGCCGTACCCGGTTTGCACGGCGACCCCGAAACAAATGGCATTAATAGCGAAACGTTCATCGTCCTGCACCTAGCCAAGAAACTCGTACTGATCGGGGGAACTCGCTACGCTGGCGAAATCAAGAAATCGATCTTTACCCTGATGAACTACTTCATGACCAAGCAGAACGTGCTACCGATGCATTGCGCTGCCAACATCGACAAACACGGTCATACAGCTCTATTTTTCGGCTTGTCGGGAACGGGCAAAACCACACTATCTGCCGACCCAGAACGTAGCTTGATCGGAGACGACGAACATGGATGGTCGGATGAAGGCATCTTTAACTTTGAAGGCGGTTGCTATGCCAAGACCATTCGCTTAAGTGCCGAAAACGAACCGCAGATATGGTCGGCGCTTCGGTTTGGGTCGCTGCTAGAGAACGTCGTCGTCGATCCACAGACGCGAGTGCCCGACTACGACGACGATCGCTTGACAGAAAATACCAGAGCCGCCTACCCGTTAAGATATATTCCCAACTGCGCTCTCTCTGGCATTGGACCCCATCCCAAAACGCTTGTTTTACTAACGGCTGATGCATTTGGCGTGCTTCCTCCCATTGCCAAACTTACCAAGGAACAGGCAATGTATCACTTCTTATCGGGTTATACCAGCAAGCTAGCAGGTACGGAACGGGGAATCACCGCACCTCAAGTGACTTTCTCGGCTTGTTTCGGTCAGGTTTTCTTTCCATTACCCCCAACTGTATATGCCGAAATGTTAGGGGAACGGTTGCAGCAACACCTAGAGACGAGCGTGTACTTAGTCAATACAGGCTGGTCGGGCGGTCCCTATGGAGTCGGTCATCGCATTTCCCTCAAACATACGCGGGCGATGGTATCGGCTGCCCTCGATGGAAAGTTGGATAAAGTTAATTTTAAGCCTCATCCAATTTTCAAAGTCTTGGTTCCCGAAAAAGTGCCAGGCGTACCCTCTAAAATTCTAGATCCACAAAATACCTGGGACGATCCCGAAGCTTATACTCAACAAGCAGAGGAATTAGCCCGTCGTTTTGTGGAAAACTTTAAGCAATTTGCCGATGCCCGCAAGG
Source organism: Pleurocapsa sp. PCC 7327 (assembly GCF_000317025.1). NCBI lineage: Bacteria > Bacillati > Cyanobacteriota > Cyanophyceae > Pleurocapsales > Pleurocapsaceae > Pleurocapsa > Pleurocapsa sp. PCC 7327. Next base: position 4,915,742 of record NC_019689.1, read on the forward strand.
AAATTGTCGAGGCGGGTCCGAGTGTTTCTTAAGATAAACAATATATAAATAAGAAGATTCACCAAGGCGAGTCCATTACCTACTCGCCCTAGCTAGTATCAGCCAATTTTTTTAGGGAGGAGCTAAATCTAACTTAAGACAATGATTTATGGTAAAAAAAGATTGTCTGGTTAAGTCAGCAAGCCCAACCAAACGAAAATATTACCGATCTGAGGAAAATAGCTCATGCCTCTCAATGCTGATGTTCTAGAGAAAAGCTTCAATCTCGTCGAACCGCGTGCTAACGAATTTGCTGCCAGCTTCTATGAGACCTTATTTACCGACTCTCCCGAAGCTAAACCTCTGTTTGCCAACACGGACATGGAAAAGCAGCAACAGAAGCTGATTATGTCTCTAGTGTATGTTGTTACTAATCTCCGCTATCCCGAAGAATTGACGAAGGTGCTGAGGGAGATGGGAGAAAAGCATGCTACCTATGGAGCAAAAGCAGAACATTACCCAATCGTGGGCGCGGCTTTGCTGAAAACCCTTGAAGCTTATTTGGGAGCAGATTGGACACCAGAAGTTAAACAGGCTTGGACAGATGCTTATGAGGAAATTTCTTACTTGATGCTGGAAGGGGCAAAGCGTCATGAGACAACCCTTGCATCAGAAGAGTCGCTTCAGAAGCCCAACGAACAATCCCTTGAGAGTGAATCAGTGCAATCCGAACCTAAATCTTCGGGGACTAATTGGACGGTAGTAGCTATAATAGCTACGTGCGCTATTGGTCTACTGGGTTTGGGAATTCTACTCATGAGTTGGGGAAATGCTTCCCAAAATAATAATAATCAGAGCTTAGAGCGGATGAATGTTCCAGTTAATATAAATTTTACTGCTGCAAGATAAGCCGCGACAAACCTACGCCGGGATAGTATCTACCTAGAATCTGCTGGTGGTCGTAACCTTGAGCCGCTAGATCGTAAGCGCCAGTCTGACTCATCCCTATACCTCGATGAACGTTAGAGACGATCTCGTCGGTGGAAGCATAGAGAGACTCTACGATGCCACCGTTGTAGCTGAGAATTTGTCCTGCCGTCGCGTTGACGGCTTTGTGAGTAGTGTCGTACTCGCTCGCCAGTCCTTTATAGACTTGCCAGCGTTCGGTATGTCCCAAGTGATACCATTCGCTTGCCGGACGAATCATGTGGACAAGAGCATAAGAACGAGCCGCGATCGCCTGTGCTTTTAGCGCTTCGAGAGGGGCAGTAGCATGCATTTCGCTGCCAACGACGCTGTAGAGATATTCTTCTAAATTGACATAATTAACTGCTAGTATCGTGTTTCCTTGAGAGACTAGCAGGAGTTTTCCCCGATACCAGCGATCGCCAACATAAACAAATCCTCCTGCCTTGGGTTTCACCCAAACGGCGTAAGGTAATTGGGAATTGCCAAGCGTCAAATTAGAACCGTTAGGATATACTGTAATCCCCTGATTGGCAGCAATCGTTTTCAGCACTCGACCGTTTCTATCCTGAATAGACGCTTGCGTAGAGGTTCCCACGACGGCGTTCTCTGCATCTCTCAGAAGGGCTACTTTAATTTCCAGCTTGGGAGGCTTATAAGAAGGTACTGCGCTTGAGGAGGGATTTTGGGTTTTTTTAGCAGGTTGTTGCTTCGTTGAAGGCTGCGAAGATTTAATGGGTGCTTTGTGCGAAGTCTTTTGAGTTGGCTGTTGGGGCTTTTGCTTCTGTGGAGTTGTCGAAGCAGAGATAGCGGAATCTTTACTAACGAGAGATGCTTCCAACTCAGAAGAAGAAATTCGCTTTAGCGATCGCACTGAAGGACTTTCCTGAGAAGTTTCTGTCGGTGAATTTGACGATAGCCCGTAAGTCAGAAAGATCGGCAAAAATAAAACGATTGAAACAAAGGGTATCGTCCAGACCCCTAAACGATTAAAAATTTTAGGTAGGTGGAATTTTTTAGCCATGCAGAAACTCTAGTGCTTTTCTCTCCAATTTGTCACTATTGCCGATAGTAACCTGCTATGTCGGAGAAGACAAGAATTTTGATTGGCTGAGCGCGATCGCTCTGACTAGCCACAGAGTCTTGCCGATCGGTCATAATCAATTTAGGTGACACATATGAACTATGAATTGGCAAGAGATTTCCGGTAGCTGGGTTTTGATTCCTCGACGACCGATTGGTGTCGTTCATTTTCTTGGTGGTGCTTTTGTAGGGACAGCACCTAACCTGACCTATCGTTGCTTGTTAGAACAACTAGGAAAAGCTGGCTATGCCGTCATCGCGACTCCGTTTGTCAATACTCTCGACCATGCCGCGATCGCCCGTAGCGTTCTCAATCGGTTCGAGAATATTCTAGAGCGTTTGCAGGCGACTAATGCCCTCGGTCAAAGCTATCTTCCTATCTATGGAGTCGGACACAGTATGGGATGCAAGCTACATTTGCTGATCGGCAGTCTTTATTCTGTCGAACGAGCGGGTAACATTTTGATGTCTTTTAATAACTATCCCGTTCGTCGGGCTATTCCTTTTATCGAACAGTTAGAACTCGACGCTACCTTAAATTTAGAATTTACCCCTTCCCCAGAAGAAACCAATCTGTTGATTGCCAAAAATTATGAAGTGCGTCGCAATCTTTTGATCCGTTTTACTAATGATGACATCGATCAAACAACTATTCTAAGCCCCGTCCTGCAAGACCGCTTTCCCAACATGGTTGCTTCGCTGACGCTTCCTGGCAACCACCTAACCCCACTCGGACAAGAGATTAACTGGCAACCATCAGAAATATTCACTCCCATAGACGCGATCGGACAATGGGTAAAACAAGGATTTTCACGCAATCTCAATCTTCTCAAACAAGAAATTCTTCGCTGGCTCAATCCAGTTATGAGTTACCAGTGAGGGGATTGGTCAAAAGTCCTTTGTTAGTGGTTAGTGGTTAGTCGTTAATTGTCTCCCCATCTCCCCACTCTTCCTTGTCCCCTTATCCCCCTTGTCTCCCGCCCTCCCCACACTCCCAGTCTCAGAAGTCTCTCAGTCTCCCGTCTCTTCTACCTCCTTAGCTGGACTGACTTTAGCGCGATAGAGCAGCTTTTCTCCCTGTCGATAGCCTACATATCGGACTTTAACCATCTCGCCCGGTTCGGCAGATCCTTCCATAAGTTGATGCCATCGAGGATCGTAGGGAACTTTGTCGCCAACGGACGCGATCGCTTCTACTGCCCAAGATTCTAATAAATCCAGAATGGGTTTCATCAGTGGCAGCAATTTCACGGCTGGCAATTGATGATTCTGCTGTGCGACTGACGCAGCCGTGGGCCATTGTAATAGCCAAGGCTCCAATCGTTGCAAGCTCGCTTGCTGAAATTCTCTCGCGATCGTTTCTCGCTGTTGTTCTAGTTGTTGTTGCAGCCGCTGGTATTCCTGTCTAAGAGCGTCTCTAGAGGCTGAATCGTCTTCTTGTTTGAGATTGCTCGGCAGCAAATATTCTGGGCAAAATAGCGTCAGTAACTTATCGACTGGAACCTGTAAAGTTTGAGATAGTTTCAGGAGAATTTCGATCGGCATTTTGGGCATCAAGCCGTATTGAAGACGTATTAATTGCAGTTCGGAAATCCCTGACCGTTGACTTAGTTTGCTCAAGCTAGCAATCCCGACCCGCTCCATCAGTTGAAGCAGGAGTTGATGATTTTTGAGGTAGATAGATCGATCGGCGGACATAAAGCGGATGAGAGAAAGGGAGAGAAGAAGATCTAAAAACTATGCTAAATGTTTTTGCAGGACTGCGCGAGGAGCGCGACGCACTCTACATTTGATTGTCTCTTTTCCGAGGCGCTGGTGAGCCTCGTAGCGATGGCAACCAGAAAAGCCATAGTATTGCCCATCGACTTCTAATACGTCAATGGGTTCTCTCAAACCCTCTTGAGCAATTGACTCCATTAGCATCGCCACTTTTTCAGGATTGGTTTGTCGCGGTAAGGGACGACGAATTTGGGATACGGGAATTTCTTCAATCCTAATCATCTTAAGTTCGCTTGATTGTATATTTTTCTTACTCTATAAATCATACTCGTTATGACTTTGATTTGCAAACTCGTTCCTAACTTGAATTACTGGGGACATCCTGTCCCCAGACCCCTTGGGGGCAGATGGATGCATGAATGTTTTTTTGTCTCTGTTAATTTGTATGAATTTTAGGGGAATTCTTAGAGTGTAACTCTGAGAATTTGTAGCTAACTACGAAAACCAATATGAACCACGAAGTTTCTAATAATAGATTTCCTCATTTGCCGCAGGAAGTACAAAGTCTGATTGCTCAAAATGCACCAAGTACAGTTGATGTAGAAACAAAAAGCAATAAACATGGGCAACGTTATAAGTGTAACTGGTGTCGCCCGTCTGCGGGCGACGTTTTTTTACTCCACATAAAACAGGCAGCCAGAAACTTTTTGACTGCCCGTTAATTGCTATCCGATTAGCATTTAACTTGCCAAATATTCTCGAATACTTCCTTTGCGCTGGCGCAGTTTCGAGAGAGCTTCCCGTTCGATCTGTCTGACTCGTTCCCGACTGATATTGAGACGAATGCCAATTTTAGCTAGCGTTAGAGGCTTTCCGTCGGTCAGTCCGAACCGCAGCGCTAAAACCTCTCGCTGTTGCGGGGTTAAATCCGCCATCAATTTCTCTAAATCTAACTGAAGCGAGGAATGGATAGCATAATCCTCTGGCAAAAGCCCCGTATCCTCCAGAAGTTCTCCCAATTCTGTATCGTGATTGTCTCCAACCCGCAAATCTAGCGACAGAGGTTGACGGGCACGTTCGAGATACTCCCGCACTTGTTTGGGGGTTAATTCCAGCTCTTGAGCTAATTCTGCTATGGTAGCCGCTCGTCCGTTCTCCTGAGCCAACTGTCGCTGGGCTTTCTTGATTTTATTAAGTTTTTCTGTGATGTGGATGGGCAGGCGGATAGTACGACTTTTTTCGGCAATGGCGCGGGTAATAGCTTGTCGAATCCACCAGTAAGCATAGGTGGAAAAGCGATAGCCTTTAGTCGGATCGAACTTCTCTACGCCTCGCTGCATTCCAAGGGTACCTTCCTGGATTAAATCGAGTAAGTCAAGATTGCGCTTGAGATATTTCTTGGCAACCGATACAACTAGGCGTAAATTGGCTTCAACCATTTTCCGTTTAGCCGCATCTCCTGCTGCAATGCAGTTGCGAAGTTCGGCTTCTGTTAACTCAGCGGCGGCTGCCCACTCGGAATCGGTTGGTTCTTTGCCAAGTTTTTGCTTCAGAGATTCTTTTAGGTTTTCTAAGACAACTAATCGTTGTACTCGTTTGGCATAGTGGATTTCCTCTTCGTGAGTGAGCAAGGGAACGCGACCAATTTCTCTTAAATAGGCGCGGACTGGGTCGGTAAAGTTCTTGTCGGTTCTCATAAGTAAAGGTCGAGTTGGGGTTGATCTAGGCTAATAAGATGAGATTTGTAGGACAGTTGGTCGATTGAATGACTGAAAAGATCGGGTTAAAAATAATCTTTACTTATAGTTTTGTAACTCAAACGAGCCAGTGGATTGTGAAGACGGTAGGGGGATAAAGAAGTGTGTGCGGATAAAAATCCTTATCCTACAGGCGCTTGGTAAGCGCATGCCGAGATGAGACCGTTTGATTTTCTGGCGGGCATGTTCTCAATGTTGCTTAACAATCTTAGCTTATCTGTTAAGCTTTGTAAAGTTTCTGTGAGAATCTGGCAAACTTTTGATGTGAGGTCAATGGCTCAGAGATCGCAGCTGCGATCGCGTAAAGTTTAAAGATAAAGCGCTTATAGTATCAGGGTACCCACGTTAAAGTTAAACGTATGCATCCTAAGAAACAAAATTAAAAAATTATTTTTACTGCTAAGACTACGACTCCTAGGCTAGGAAAACTATCCTGTTTTTTTACTAATTTGAGAGTTTAGACTAGATTCTTCCTCAGAATGGTAATATAGAAAACATTGCCATCTACCAAAAGATATATCTTGGAGAGATAATCTTAGGTCATGTTAACTTAGTCAAAAGGAAGAGGCTAGAAATTACAAAATGAAATAATCTTAAAAGACTTGGTTGGATAGAATTTAGAAAACAGTTTTGACTTATCCTAACATTTGTAATCGATACAAGCTGGCATATAATCCATTTTGTTCGAGTAACTCATCATGAGTGCCCGTTTCAACCAATCGACCTTTTTTAAGCACTAAAATCCTATCGACATTACGAATAGTTGATAAGCGATGAGCGATAATAATTGCCGTTCGATTTTCCAATAGGCGATATAAAGCATCTTGAATTAATGCTTCTGTCCCTACATCTAAACTAGAAGTCGCTTCATCTAGGACTAAAATGTGAGGATTGCGAATAGCAACGCGAGCAAAGGCTAAAAGCTGTTTTTGTCCTCCCGATAAATTTGTTCCTCTTTCGCGCAATTGAGTGTTATAGCCTTGGGGGAATTCTTCAATAAAGCGATCGACATTGGTCAGTCTAGCTGCTGCTTTTATCTGTTCTAGAGAATAATTTTCTCCTAAAGTAATATTGCGCTTGATATCGCCAGCGAAGAGAAAGCTGTCCTGAAGAATAACTCCGATATGGCGGCGTAATTGAGCTTGAGGAATATCTCGAATATCAACGCCATCGACTAAAATTCGTCCTTTAGTCGGTTCGTAAAGGCGACATAAAAGCCGAATAATCGAACTTTTTCCCGCACCTGTCGGTCCTACTAAAGCAATCTTTTCTCCTGGACGGATTGTAAAGTTTAAATCAGTTAGAATATAATCATTTTCTTTGTAGGCAAACCAAACATTTTCAAAGCGAATTTCTCCTTTGTAATTTCTCCTTTGTCCTTTGTTCTTTGCTAAAGACGATTCTCGATCGCGGATTTCTATTGGTTCGCTCATCAATTCGCTAATGCGTTCGATTGCAGTAAATCCCGATTGAAAAATCGTAAATTTTTCTGCAAATTGTCGCAGTGGATTGAACAATTTCTGGGCAAAAAGAATAAAGGCAGATAAAGTTCCCAGATCGATAGTTTTGTTGAGCACCAAAATGCTACCCAACCAGAGAACGCCGGCGATCGCAATTAAAGAAATCCATTCCAAAGTTGCAGAAACGGCGGAATCGTGGAAAATCGTGCGATCGACTTCTTTACGATAGCGTTGATTGAGCGACCGGAACATTTCACTATTGAAACGTTCTCGACGAAATAACTGCACCACATTGATTCCAGCGATATTCTCCTGCAACATGGAGTTTAATTTTGCAAGTTCCTCTCTCGCTTGATAATTTGCCTTGCGATACTGCCGCTGGAAGTAAATAATCAAACCCGTCACTGGAATCAGCATCAACACCAACATCGATGCCAACTGCCATTGACGCAGAAAAATGACGACGACAATCGTTAAGATATAAATAAAATCGCTAATAACGCCGATCGCGCCGCTGGCAAAAACATCTCCTAATGCCTCCACATCGCTAGTGATGCGAGTGACCAAGCGTCCTACAGGCGTGCGCTCAAAAAATCGGGTCGATAGGGATGTTACGTGGGTGAATAAATCATCCCGCACTGCTGCCGTGATTTCCTGTCCGACTTTTTGTACCAAATATCCTTGGGCCGAGGCAAAAATTAAGCGAACGACAATCGTCATCAGAAGTAGGACGATGAGAATATTTAATCCTTGTGCCAGAGAAACATTTATCAAAAAAGACCAAGTTGGTTCTTGCTGCAACAAAGAAATTGCCTGACCGACAATCAGCGGTTGAACGGCTCCTGCAATTGAGACAGGAATTAGTAAAATAATAGAAATGAATAGTAGAGTCTGGTTGCGACGAGCATAGGGAATTAGCTTCAGCAACAGCCGCCAATCGTTTTCGCGGGGTCTGCGTCTAAGCTGGGATTCTGCTAAAGGGGAAGAATCTGCCATTAAAAATTGTTAGGTAATGCGATAGATAAGATAACGCATATTCTTTCAATGTAGCTTATACTGCCGCAGATCCTGCCGTCTCACGGCGTTAACTGGTTGCTGTAATCATTACCCTTGTTTTTGCCCTGTTGTTTCTCGCCTACTCTCTAACCGTTTCTCCCACTTTTGGCTAAATCTTTCTCCCATTTCATAGAGATCCCTAGCTTTGTGTTCGGCATCTTTGGCAAGTTCAAGGAGTTCTAAGAGTTTTTTTCATCCGGTAACTCATTGATGGTAAATCTCTTTCTAAGTTCTCTGTAGAGTCTGCTGACACAGCTTTTCTACCCAATCATGCAAATTATACAAGCTAAGGCGATAGCTCAATGGATGGGCAATCAGCCTTGCAGTACTTTCAAAGAGAACGTCAATTTCAATCAGCCCATTTTCTCGTAGCGTGCGTCCCGTAGAGACTAAATCGACAATTGCCTCCGACATTCCCGTAATTGGCGCTAATTCGACCGAACCATAGAGGGGAATAATTTCTACGGGTAAATTTAATTTACGAAAATATTCCTTAGCACAGTGAACGAATTTTGAGGCAACTCTACCGTGGGGGGGGAGTTCGAGCGATCGCTTGTAGGAACTAGCCTCCGGTACTGCTACCGACATGCGACAGTAGCCAAATTTTAAATCGGCTAAATTTGCTACTTTAGGACTCTTTTCTAGCAAAACATCATAGCCGACAATACCTAACTGTGCCTGACCGTATTCTACATAGACGGGAACGTCTTGCGCTCTTACCAATATCGCTTTAGCCGTATTGGTGGGATCGGCAATCTGAAGTTGGCGGTTGCGGTCGTCGAGAAATGCGCTAAAATCGAGTCCTACACTTTTAAAAAGATTGATACTATCAGACAGGAGTGCTCCTTTGGGCAATGCGATCGTGATCATTAGCAATTAAACCATACGCTACTTCTGAAGGTATCACTATAGTGGCTCTTGGGACTGGATATATTAAAATTTTATTCGGGGAGCAGTAGCTAAAGAAGAAATTCTCCGTCTAAGATGCTAGAGTCTGTTTAAAAAGAAATCTTGCACCTTTCTCAACAATCGCCTAAGTCGATTAAAATCGACTCAAACACTTATGCAGTCGTTTTTAGATGACTCTAAATATGAAGCAGCGATAGAACATCGAGGAGCGGACTATTGGGACTGGTACAAGATCTCAGCTTGATTTTTAGGTTCCAATACAATATTTGAGATTTTTACTCCTTCTAAAATAGCCTCATTTAATTTAGTATTTTTCAACTTGGCTTCTGTTAAATCTGCTTCGCTTAAATCGGCACCTTTTAAATCGACATTACTCAGATTAGTTCCTTGCAGAATTGTTCCCATCAATTTTGCATTTCTCAAACTTGCATCTGTTAGATTGGCGTGACTTAAATTGGCAGCAATTAATTTTGCCCCATCTAATTGTGCGCATTGTAAATTAGCTCCTCTTAAATTAGCACCGATCGAATTAACATGACTCAAATTCACGCCGATTAGATCTGCATTGCTCAGATCGATATTTTGAAAGTTTCTACCTCCCAAAGCATATCTTTTTAAAAGTTCGCTGGCATCTGTTACATTAATTTCTCGCTTGGGGGGATGATGAAAGGTAAAAGTAAAAGTATCTCTACTCCGAATTACTTGCTCGATTTCTTCATACATTGGATAAGTGCCGATGCCACTTAATTTTACCCAGGCTCTCGCTCTGGTCAAGGCAATAAATAACTAATTTCGCAGGTAAATATTGCTTTCATCTTCTGCAATGCGATCGCATCCAACGATATACACCATATCTGCTTCATTTCCTTTGGCGCGATGAATGCGAGAAATCGTTACCGTACCTTCGTGCCAAAATTTATTAGGATTGCGACATTTGCCGGATTCATCTAGTAAGGTATTGCACTTACTATTGCCAGGAATAAAAATATCAATTCCTTGTCTCATTAAAAAATTAGCTACCTGAGTTTCTAGCTTAATTGCATCAAAAAATTCTCCTATGACAATGACAAGAATTTCTTGACTAGGACGCAAACCATCGTATCTAAGATTGTGTTTAATGTTTTTGGCTAGTACAAATAATTCTTGCTGTCGAGATTCGTAAGCCTTAAACTCAATAATGTCTCCTTGCCATAGTTCGGGAATGGGATTGGGAGAATTTTCGCGAGGACATTTGAGGATAATTTTTTGACCGGGAATAAAACGTCCTTGGACTTCATAACCAATTGCTTTCCGTTCTTCTGCGCGAGTAATTCCTGTCAGCATTCCTTGAGGACGCAATAATCCCATGCCAAGTCCATGTGCGGCGGTAATAATTTGATGTGGCGTGCGATAACAACGACGCATGACTTCGCTTTTTTTGATTCCATTTTTGTATTGTCCGGTGACGAGATGACTTAAGTCTTCTCCAAATAATTCGCTAGCGGTTGGAATTGTTAAACTTTCTAAACTCTGAGCTTCATCATATGCCCAAATTAAGCGTCTTTGTTCCGAACGAACGGGATCGACAGGTTGCAAAGATTGATATGCCATCCAGTAAAAAGGTTGTCGATCGCCAAATTTATATTTATTGACGATTAAATCTTGCCCTTCATCGATTAAAATAGCATCGAATAATTGAGGAATTGCTGTTGCTTTCAACAATTGAATACAAGCTTCTGCTAACGCTTCATTAGGTTTTTGACTTGCTGTTTCATTAACGGTCAAAGGATGGATGCCAGCCGCTTGGCAAATTAAACTATATAAGCCTGGTTGTTTTCTCGCTCCCCAAGCATGGAGAATTTTTAAATTAGCATTTTTAGGATCGTATCCTCGTTCGTTATTACTAAAGTGACGCAGCCATTTATCGATTTGTTGAATAATGGAATGGTAAAGGCTGCGAGAAAAGAAAACAAATGCAACTTTCCAGTTGGGATATTTTAGATGAATATGGGCAGCTTTTTGACATAATAAAACTGTTTTTCCAGAACCGGCAATTCCTCGAATTCGTTGAGCGCCTGGAGCAATTTGTTTGGCAATTTTTTCCTTTTGCCAGTCGAATTCAGAAATGTGCGATCGCAATTTTTGTAATATCTTGCCACAACTTCGATCGGGAGTGAGAACGCGATGGCAAGGTCGGCAAAAAACCGGCGTTCCCGATAATATTGATAGCAATAATTGCCACTGTTTTAGCATCAGTTTGTAACCCGGTTTTACGGGTGGCGTTTTCTGGATCGATTCACAAACAGATGAAGCAGAATAGAGATTATCTTTGAATAAAATAGGCAGATTGCTAAGTAGTTTATCGAACTTTTTTCTTGCCACTGTCGTTGGCTAATTAAGGGTAAAGCAACCAATGCTCTAGCGCTAATTTTATCTTGTAGAATTGGTTCGCGATCGCAATACTTTAGGATGGCAAATAATTGATTTTCTGCTTGTTGATAGGGATTGCCAAATGGGATATAAAAATTTTGATATTCCCAACGATGACCCGTTATATTAACTATCTTATCAATGGGAATTGATTTAACTTCAATAACAACTAAACCGAGTTCGCGATCGGCAATTAAGATATCCGGTTCTTGGCGAAATTTGCCAATTTGAGAAAAAATAGGATAGTGCCAGTAGCCAATACAATCGCGATCGCGATTGTATTGGCTCGGATGCTATCCCAAACTAACTGCTCTCCAGTCTCCCCCCTATTTCCTAGCGGTTCAGTAGTAATAAATTTGTGGTTTAGATAATCCTCAACCACAGATATTTACTCGTAACGACGATTGCGTTTTCTGACTATCCAAATAATAAACCAAATAACCAGACTTAGTAGAACAATTTTAGAAACAGGTCCTAGATATTCATCGACCAATTCATAGTTGTCTCCTAAAAGATAACCAAGCGTTGTTAGAAAAATTACCCATAAGCTCGTGCCTATAGTCGAGTAAAGTACAAAAGGGATAAATGACATATCATTTATCCCAGCAGGTAGAGAAATTAAAGTCCGAACGCCTGGAACTAAACGACCAAAAAATACTGCCTTGACTCCGTGTCGGCTAAACCAATTATTGGCTTTTTTGATATCTTTAGAAGAGACAGTAATCCACTTACCATATTTATCGGCTAAATGTTCTAAGCGTTCCTCGCTTACAGCTTTACCGAGATAGTACCAAGGAAATGCTCCTAACACCGTTCCAATCACGCCTGCTAAAACGGCTGGAACGAATCCCATGTCTCCCTTAGCGATCGTGAATCCAGCCAGAGGCATAATGAGTTCTGAAGGAATAGGCGGAAATAAATTTTCTAAAAACATCAATAAGGCAATCCCCCAGTAGTCAAGAGATTCCATAGTACTTGTAATCCATTCAGCCATGGAGTGAATTTTTGTGACAGAGCTTGACAAATTATAGGCTTGATGAATGCTGATGTACAGTACAAATTCTGTATTTTTGATTTGCAATTGATGGCGAGGCTGGAGGTGATGCGATCGATTTCCTCAGAGGCTAAGCTTTACTTTTGATAACTTGCAGCGGATGTAAAGGCACAAACCCATCAAACCGCTTGACTTGAGAACGACAAGAATAGCCAGTCGCTAAAAAGCGTTGTCTTTCTTCTGGAGATGATGGAATATGCCTTCCCCAACTCATCTGATAGATTCCTTTAGATTCGCTGTAGTGTTCGGCTTCGTGACCGTAAATTCCTGCCATGCCGCAGCAACCCACAGACACTAGAATTAAGGGAATTCCTACTGCTTGAAAAACTTGCTGCCATTGTTTTTGAGACGCTAAAGCAATTGTTTTTTCAGTGCAGTGACCCAATAAATAATAAGGTTCCGAGGTGGCAACTTTTGGCAGTCGTTCCAGTTGAGTGACTAGAAATTCTTGCAGTAACTGAACTCTTGGCAAAGTTGCTTTTGCATCGAGAATTTTGACATACTCATCTCGATAGGTAAGAACGATGCTCGGTTCGATGCCGATAATGGGAAGTTCCAAATTTCCTAACTGAATTAGATACTCGGCATTTTTCTGTGCGATCGCAGAAAATTCCTTCAAAAACCCTTTCACGTGCAAAGGCTTGCCATTGACAAAAAACGGCGCTACGTAAACGGTATATCCTAACTGACCAAGAAAATCATAGGTATCGAGAACCAAGTGAGCTTCATAGAAACTGGTGAAGGCATCTTGGAGCAAAATGACGCTATTTTCTCGTTCTGCTGCACTGAGATTAGATAATTGATTTAGGTTAAATTCCGGTGCTTGTCTCTGTGCCAATCCCTGCTTGAGAGTAAACGTACTCAGCGCAGGCGGATCGATCGCAGCGAAAGATTGCTTAATCAGCCAGCGAGTAACGGGATTCTGAGTTAATGAATTCGCTAGCCATGGTACTTGAGATTGCCAACTGGCGAGGATTTCGATATTTCCAATCAAGTAATCGCGCCAAGGTCTGAAGTAACGAGTGTAGTAGAGTTCCAGAAATTTTGCTTTCATCTCTGGAATATCGACATGAATCGGACATTGAGTCGCACAAGCTTTACAGGAAAGACAACCGTGCATCCCTGCATAAACCTCATGGGAATAGTCATAAACTCCCCAGGTTTTTTGAAGCGTATTCCAGACTTTGACGAAAAAATTGCCCGATCTGGCTAATTCCTCTGGTCTAGCGGTTTTCAATTGCCGCAACCATTCTCTAAGCAAGCTGGCGCGACCTTTGGGAGAATGAATGCGATCGCGCGTTACTTTAGACGACGGACACATCACCTCATCTGGATTAAAGTTAAAACAGGCTCCATTGCCATTGCAACTGAAGGCAACTTCATACTCGGATCGCACCGATGCCGAAACTTGTCGGTCAAAATGACCTCGCAAAGGCGCTTCAACTCGCACCACTTCTGCGGAACTGTCGAAGGGAGCGACAATTTTTCCTGGATTTAAGCGATTGTCGGGGTCAAAAGCTGCCTTGATTTTCCGTAAATCCTGATATAACTCTTCTCCAAAGAAAGCGGGGGTATATTCGCTACGAAAACCTTTACCGTGTTCTCCCCACATTACGCCGCCATATTTTCGTACCAGTGCCACGACTTTATCGGATAATTCCCGAATCGCGACTTCATCTTTTGGCACTTTTGTATCCAAAGCGGGTCGCACGTGCAAGCATCCTACATCTACGTGACCGTAGATAGCATAATCGAGCTGATATTCATCTAGTAAAGCTTTAAATTCTCGGATATAACTAGCTAGGTAAGACGGCGGGACGGCGGTATCTTCGATAAAGGCTATCGGTTTGCGTTCTCCCTTGGTATTACCCAGCAACCCCACGCCTTTTTTTCGCAACTCCCACAGATTAGCGATTTCTTCTCCATTCTTCGCCAGATAATATCCTATCGCTTGCTGGGGTCGCTCGCTATTCTTCGAGGCAACTGTTGACCCTTCCAAATTATTCCTTCTGCCTTCTTCAATGGCGTGACGAATCTTGCTAACTTTTTCTTGAATTTCTTCCTGATGAGACCCGACAAATTCAACTAAATTGAGTGTTTGTGCGCCAGCAACCAAATCTTTTACTTGACTATAAATTGCATCCTGTTTTGCCAGTTCTAATATTTTTTCATCGATAGTTTCTATTGCTTCTGGTTCCAACTCTAGTAGGTTTTCTGCATCTGACACAGCATCGTCAAAACAGCGATAGTGAATTGCTAGCAATGCTTTATATTTAGGAATTGGCGTTAACCTTAATTTGGCTTCGGTAATAACGGCTAAGGTTCCCTCCGAACCTGCCAAAATCCAATTGAGGTTGAAATTATCCTCCTGGTAAACTTTCGCCAAATTGTATCCCGTCATAAACCGAGGCATTTTCGGGAAAATTTGCTCGATTAATTCCCGTTTTGTCGTGACAATTTCATCGACTTGACGGTAAATTTTTCCCAAGCGACCTGGCTGTTGCTTGAATTGAGTTAAAGAAGTAGGATCGATAGAGCGCGATCGCCCTGTTGTCCTATCCGACAGCACCCAAGCCAATTCCAAGATATGATTGCTGGTGCGTCCATAAATCCGCGATCCTTTACCGCAAGCATCCGTATTAATCATTCCCCCAATGGTGGCACGATTGCTCGGCGATAGGGAAGGCGCAAAAAAGACCTTGTAAGGTTTTAAATAAGCATTCAGTTGGTCTAAAACCACTCCCGGTTGCACTCGCACCCATCCTTGTTCCAGATTCACTTCTAAAATCTGATTCATGTACTTAGAGGTGTCAATAATAATGCCAGGAGAAAGCGATTGACCGTTGGTTCCCGTCCCTCCGCCTCTAGGAGAAAAGGTTATTGCCTGAAACGGTTCTTGGTTGGCTAAC
This sequence comes from Pleurocapsa sp. PCC 7327, assembly GCF_000317025.1. NCBI lineage: Bacteria > Bacillati > Cyanobacteriota > Cyanophyceae > Pleurocapsales > Pleurocapsaceae > Pleurocapsa > Pleurocapsa sp. PCC 7327. Next base: position 4,931,043 of record NC_019689.1, read on the forward strand.
CCAAACAGATGCACTAAATCTTGCTCGGATTTGGGAAAGACTACTGCTTGCGGTAAGATTTGATAGATGCTGTTATCGGTTGACATCAGCAACCGACTGGCAAAATCGGGTCGAATTTCTCCTGAAAAGGGTGTTTTTGCCAAAGCTTCTAAGAAAAGTAAATACTCTGGCTTTAAGCTTTCCTGAAGCGGTAATCGGGGAATCATCTGAAGCTACTATTTGGTGTAGAGATTGGGGTCAGTTATTTTAAATCTAACCTCTTGCACATCCTGTTTGTATATTAGATAATCGATCCCTGCGATCGCGTCTTTTTGATTTAATATCAATTCAACACATTCCATAGCCACCGCCGCCAGGGGTTTCGATAATAAAAGTATCGCCAGGATTCATCTGCGCGATCGCAGTACTTTCTAATTCTTCTATCGTTCCGTCGCTTCGTTCGATATAATTTTTCCCAACTTTACCTGCATTGCCACCTTGCAAACCAAAGGGAGCAATCTTGCGACGACTGGAGAGAATTGCTACTGACATGGATTCTAAAAAGCGAATGCGACGAATGACTCCATTGCCGCCGCGATGCTTTCCCCTGCCACCACTGTCGGGACGAATGCAGAAGCTTTCTAATAAAACGGGGAATCGCCATTCTAACACTTCGGGATCGGTGAGGCGAGAATTGGTCATATGAGTGTGAACTGCGTCGGTTCCATCGAAATCGGCACCCGCACCAGAACCGCCACAAATGGTTTCGTAATACTGATATTTTTCATTGCCAAAGGTAAAATTATTCATCGTTCCTTGAGAAGCTGCCATGACGCCTAATGCTCCATAAAGGCAATCGGTAATGTTTTGAGATGTTTCAACATTTCCTGCTACGACAGCCGCCGGATATTGTGGGTTTAATAAACAGCCTTCTGGAATAATAATTTCTAAGGGTTTGAGACAGCCTTCATTGAGAGGAATATCGTCATTAACTAGCGTTCGGAAGACGTATAAAACGGCTGCTTTACAAACTGCTTTAGGAGCATTAAAGTTATTCGTTAATTGTGGCGATGTTCCCGTAAAATCAATAGTGGCACTGCGATTAGTTTTATCGATGCTAATGGTAACTTGAATCTTCGCACCCGTATCTAATTCGCAAGTAAAACTTCCATCTTTAAGCGCATCAATCACTCGTCTGACACATTCCTCTGCATTATCTTGAACGTGTTGCATATACGCCTGTACAGTTTCTAATCCGTAATGCTCGACCATTCGCTGTAATTCTTGTGCGCCTTTTTCATTGGCGGCAATTTGTGCTTGTAAATCAGCGAGATTTTGGATAGGATTGCGGGCTGGATATTTTCCAGAAGTCAGTAATTCTAGTAATTCTTTTTCTCGAAATTTCCCTTGTTCTACTAATTGAAAATTATCGATAAATATTCCTTCTTCTTGTACCGTTTTGCTGTTGGGTGGCATAGAACCTGGCGTAATGCCGCCGATGTCTGCGTGATGTCCTCGCGAAGCAACGTAAAAGAGAGGAGATTCAGAATTCTGAAATACAGGGGTAATGACTGTAATATCAGGTAAATGAGTGCCGCCATTGTAGGGGTTATTTAAAACATAAACATCGCCCGGTTTGAGCGTATCGCCGCAAGCATTTATCAGACTGCGAACGCTTTCGCTCATCGATCCTAAATGAACGGGAATATGCGGGGCATTTGCTACTAATTGACCCAGGCGATCGAATATGGCGCACGAAAAATCTAATCGCTCTTTGATATTAACTGAATAGCTTGTTTTTTGTAGCATTGTTCCCATTTGTTCGGCGATAGAACGGAAAAGGTTATTGAAGATTTCCAGCATGACCGGATCTTTAAATTTTGGATTCTGATTGGAGATATCTTTTCGCGTTTTTCTGTTTTTTACATGTTTTAAAATTAAATGATTTCTATTGTTAATTTCTGCTTGCCAACCCGGTTCGATTACGTTAGTTCCAGTTGGTTCAATAATTAAAGCAGGGCTTTGAATAATATCTCCTGGTTGTAAATTTTCTCGCTGATAAACTGGTGTATCGTGCCAAGCATCAGCGGTATACATTTTGATTGTTGCTACGGGTTGAGGCAATTCATCAGTTTTGCGTTCGATAATCGGTTCCTCTGATGTATAAGTCGGACAAATTAATTCAATAGAAACCGCTTCAACAATTAAAGCTTTTTCTGGCATGACAAAGCCATATCGTTGCTGGTAGACTTCTTCAAATTTTTGTCGCATCTCAGATAGCTTATCGAGATCGACAATTAAAGATGAATCAGTTCCTTCATATTTAAGATGAACTTTGCGAAGAATTTGTGTTTTTTCAGTGGCTTGGAATTCGCGAGAATCTAATTCTGCGTTTGCTTCGTTAATTAATCTGGCTAAAATTGTCTCTAATTCAGGAAACAAAGTTTGAGTTAATTTTGCCTCGACTCCCTTTTCTTTCAAAATCCGAATCTCTGCTAACCCAATGCCATAGGCAGATAAAACCCCTGCATAAGGATGAATAAATATTTGTTTAATTCCTAAAGCATCGGCGATCGAACAAGCGTGTTGACCCCCCGCACCGCCGAAACAACATAACGTATATTCTGAGACATCATATCCCCGTTGCAGCGAGATTTTTTTAATGGCATTTGCCATGATTTGGACTGCGATCGCAAGGAATCCAGAAGCGACTTGTTCGGGAGTGCGATTGTCGCCGATTTCTTGAGTTAATCGAGTAAATTTTTCTCGAACGATCGCGACATTTAAAGGTAAATTTGCATTAGGACCAAAAACTTTGGGAAAGAATTCGGGTTGCAATTTTCCCACCATGACATTGCAATCAGTCACGGTAAGCGGACCGCCTCTAGAATAGGAGGCAGGACCGGGGTTTGCTCCTGCCGATTCTGGTCCGACTCGATATCGCGACCCATCGTATTGCAAGATCGAACCGCCACCCGCCGCAACGGTATGAATGGACATCATGGGGGTACGCAGTCGGACTCCCGCGATTTCGGTCTCAAAGCTGCGTTCGTATTCGCCGTCGTAATGGGCAACATCGGTGGAGGTTCCCCCCATGTCGAAGCTGATAATCTTTTTAAATCCTGCTATTTCGCAGGTTTTGACCGCACCAACGATTCCCCCCGCCGGACCTGAAAGAATGCTATCTTTGCCATGAAATAATTGAGCGTCTGCTAGTCCGCCATTGGACTGCATGAACATTAATTTTGTTGTTTGTCCTTTGTTGTTTGTCCGACGTTCCCCTGGACGCAGGTTCCAGGGGCTGCGTCGGCTTCGCCTTTGTCCTTTGTCGGTTACTTCTGATAAATAACTACTAACTTGGTTTACATATCGACCTAAAATTGGGGATAAATAAGCATCGACGACGGTAGTATCCCCCCGACTGACTAATTTCATTAAGGGGCTAACTTGATGGGAAACTGATATTTGAGAAAAGCCAATTTTTTTAGCTATTTGGGCAACTATTTTTTCGTGTTCGGGATAGCGATCGCCATGCATGAAAACGATCGCACAACTGCGAATTCCTGCGTCGTATGCTGCTTGTAATTCTTTTTCGACTGGTTCGACATTAACCGGGATTAATTCGTGTCCGCGTGCATCGTAGCGTTCCTGAACTTCTATTACCCTTTCATAGAGCATTTCTGGCAAAATAATCTCGCGGGCAAAGATATCGGGACGATTTTGATAGCCGATTCGCAACGCATCTCGAAACCCTTTGGTAATAACTAAAACGGTGCGATCGCCTTTTCTTTCTAGTAGCGCATTTGTCGCTACTGTCGTTCCCATTTTGACCGCTTCAATTTGTTGGGCTGGAATCGGCTCGTCGGGAAAAATTTTGAGGATTTCTCGAATGCCTTGAACGGCTGCATCTTGGTAGCGATCGGGATTTTCTGAGAGGAGCTTGTGAATAATTATTTTTCCTTGGGGAGATTTGGCAACAATATCGGTAAAAGTTCCACCGCGATCGATCCAAAATTGCCACTTAGTCATAATAATTTCTCCTTGATTTTACTGAACAATAACTATCTTCTTTTAGAGAATCGCACTATTTATAAAGTTATTTCAACCACGCTCGTTGCCAATTTTGAGGTCTGATATGCTACTGAAAACTTCAATTTCTGGCTAATGTAAAATCACTCTGTTATTCATCAAAACCTATGCACCTGCTAAAGATTTCACCCGCTTTTCTGCTAGTGCTCTTGAGTGTTCTCCGCTTGACTATGCTTTCTGGCATTACATCCCTCTGGCTAGCGTCTCAACCAAAACCATCTCAATATCAGGTGCAAATTTTGGAGAATTGTACTGCAACCTGGTAAACAGGAATTGGTGCTATTTTTGGACTCTTAGGATGGCAAGTAACTGACCTGTTAAAAGGGACAGAAGATGAAGAAAACTAAGAGAAATAGCCTGGTTTTAAATTGGAATAAATTCACAATGACCTCGTTCTGACCATTGGACAGTTAGAATTTCTGTTGGTGGATTGATGCGATCGCCATTTTTATCAAATTGAATCGTTCCTGTTACTCCCTGGATACTTCTACTTTCATCTTTATAAAACTGGTGCATGTTTTCAAATAAAGTATGACAGTTTTGTTTTGCATTTCTCTCTAATATTTTGATGACAATCAGCACAGAATCATAGGCAGTTGCACTTCGCCAGGTAACTCGAGCTTCACCCCATAAGCGATCGGCTAATTTACAAAAATCTACAGCTAAAGAATTATTGCTACTAAACCCATTAGATTGACTCCGCCAATGCCAAGGGACAACAAAAAGAAAATTGCTTAAGTTGTTCCTGTTAAGCAACCCGCTACTGATGTTAACATCTAGCCAATCTAAAATATTTTGATAAGCGAAGGTGGCAGAACCAACAATTAAGCAGTCATTAATATTCGCTGCATTAATAAGTTCAGCATTGTAGAGCGTCTTTTCAATTTCTCCATCGGGAACGATAACTAAAATATTTACTTCCTGATTTCTTATTTGTTCTATATAAGGTCTTATATCTGACAAAAAATCTCGATCTAATGCTTGACAACATGGTAAAATTTGAATCGTCTCAGAACTTTGCAGGTGTCGGCAAAGCGATTCTTTAAATGAGCTACTATAAATGCTTTTCTGATTATAGAAAATCGCTAGTCTTTGTATTTTTTTAAATCGATTAACTAGATAATGAGCCAAATGTTGAGTTGTAATCCGATTAGGTGTTCTTATTCTAAAAAATGAAGCACTATCTACCAAATTAGAAAGGGTATCACAAGCACTAGCGGGAGTGATTAAAACTAAACCTTTTCTGGCATAAATACTTACAGCTTTTTGAGTCATTTTGCTTGAATAATGTCCGAACACAGCAATAATGTTTAATTCTTCAGCTACGGCTGCCAAATTTTTTGTGGTTTGACTCACTTGCTCGTTATTATTGTCTTCATTAACTATGATGATACGAAGACACATTTTAGTAGCAATAATAGTTCCTAAAAAGTCTTTAATTTCAATAATATGTCTCAGTTTGGCAATATCATTCAAACCTCTCAATCCTACCAAATTTACTTGTAGTTGTAGTTGAGCGACCCCTTGTAACAGTTGTCTAGCAACAGCGCCATTATTATAGTAAATAGGAACTACTACAGCAATAGTATAAATTTCATTCAACTTCATCTTGTTCTAGTTGTTTTTTGTTCCTTTCTATTAAGCAATTTTGTAGATAAATCAAAACTTCTGGATCGCCAGAATTAAATTGTTGTTTTTCTTGTTGCCAAATATCATATAACAATTCAGAGGCTTGATAATGAAGCCCTAAACTGTAGGATTCTGTCGCTCCGATCCTAGTTAAACTATCAATCTCATTTCTATTGAGTAAAAATTTTCCTCCCATGCTCATAGATGAAAAAAACGTAGTTTCAGGGAGGGGAGGCAAGTCCAATCTATACCCATTTTCTCGATCTAACAAAAAGTTAAGAATTCTAGTCCAGTTTCCTCTCAAGCTATCGACTTTCATGAGATTTTCTAGTCTAGGAGAAATTCTTTTAGCCAATCTACTTCTAATTGCATCACTTGTAGAAAAAGTTATCTCAGCTATTTCGCTAGGCGTATATCCTAAAAGAGATAGGCAGATCAGTCGCCGATCGACATTATCTTGAATGTTAAGCGTTTCAAAGAGATGCTCGATGTCGATCTGGAGTTTTTCAATAACTTCTTGACAATCTTGGCACATAAGCATCCTAGCAACAAACTTACTTGTCATTACTATGCCTTACTCATTCTGCCTGCGCCAGTTGAAAGCGTGGCTGATTTTGCCACACTTGTGGCTAATTTTCTGAATTCTTACAGTAAAGAGGCTTTAACGAATTACTCGAAATGTTAGATTAATTCTAGCTCCAATTTTCTTGGCGGTTTTAGGAACTTGATGCTGCCAAAATAGTTGAGTTTCTCCTTGCATTACTAAAAAATCGCCATCTGCAAGCTCTAAATCAATTTTAATCTTGCGATCGTCTCGGCGACGAAGCATAAAGCGCCTCGTTGCACCGAAACTCACCGAACCAATTGCCGAACCTGGGGCAAGTTCTCGTTCGTCATCGCTATGCCACCCCATGCGATCGCTACCATCTCGATATAAATTTAGTAAAACAGCATTAAATTTCGTATTGGCTATAGGTTCAATTTTAGATTTAATTTCTAGCAGTGGATCGATCCAAGGTAGTGGTTGCATAATAATGCCTGAGTAGGGATAGGGTTTCTCGCCATAATAGGCAGTCAATCTCGGTTGAAGAACCTGTTTCCCAAAAAATTTGATAGCTTCATGTTTCCACGCGATCGCATGGTATAATTCCCCAAAAAATCGCTTGCTTTCATCGTGATTGAATAAACCACGCCAGATAACAACATCGGCATTTTTTAGGATTAGTTTTTCTTTTGTTGCCTGGAGCTTCATTTTAGTTTCAGATCGAGTTTAGAAGCCAGGAAATAGAAGATACAAAATCCTTGCTCCTGACCTCTAAACTTCTAATTTATCTCTTCTATTACGATAATTTTGCTAAGAATTCTTCAGTTAATTTAGCGAATGCCTTTGCTCCACTCGAACTCGGCATTCCTACAACAACTGGCATAAACATATCGACTGCCTTAGCCACATTAACATCCATTGGGATAGCATTTTGAAATAAATTTTGAGGCTCAAAATCTTCCTTCACTCGCTTCATGACTTGTTGATAATATCGACTTAATAAACCTCCGCCAGAAAGAATAAAGACAACTCCCAACAAACGAATATTTATATCCTGTTGGTCTTGATGGCTTTCTTTTAGCTTGCTAATGCGTCTTTCTAATAATTGCATTCCCACGATAGACAAAGGTTCGGGTCGAGCAGGGAGCAAATAAAAATCGCTGGCAGCAATCCCACTACGGGTTAATAAGTTATATCCCGGAGCACAGTCCATAATGATGAAATCGTAATCATCTCTAATTGGCTCTAGAATCTTTTGAATTAATATTCTTTCAAAGTGATTCCAGACTTTATCAAAATTAGTCTCCTCTTGCTCCATTGCTTGTTTGTGCAACATTTCTGAGACAATATATTCGTCATAAAGCTCGATATCTCCCGGCAGTAATTCGAGTCCTTGAATGTTGCAGATAGAAGGGCAAATAATATCGTAAATATTCAACTTATTATAGGGATTGGGTTGAATAATTGAATCGAGTAAATAGGTCAGTGTTTTTCTTTTTTTTCGCATTCTAGCAAAGTCATGAGGCGACATTAAACTCAGCGTTGCACTGATTTGTGAGTCTAAATCGAGAACTAGCACTCGTTTCTCGTGATTTTTTGCCAAACAAGTGGCTAGATTTACCGTCAGCGTTGTTTTTCCAACGCCGCCTTTCATATTGACAGTACTAATGATTCTTCCCATTGACAGACTTCCTGACGCTCGATAGAGCTTTAAGCTTCTTCGCTAAGTTAGTGTACCAGAATCGCTACTAATAGAACTGTTACTGATGAAGAAGGGGAAAAATGCAAGGAAAATTTTTTTCAGGAAATCGGCGGGAAATCTTTGTAGTCCATAAACGTAGGTATGAGTTTTGGATGAGTTGCCGACAACTTCTTGCCAATATTTCATCCCTCCTATTCATCCCAATGAGTGAGGCTCATTGATAGGTAACGGCGCGATAGTAGAAGTAAGAGCTAGAGCGATCGTCGAATGATGAGCAAGGAGATAAAAACCATGAAGCATTAGCAACTTTTGAATATTAGCAGGATGGCGACCAATGTTGTACGGTAATTACAACTTTCTGACGAAAGTCAAGCTATCACAACAAAATTTTACAAAAGTTATAATATAAATAGATAGAAAGAAACGAAAGAAAAATGTCTAAATCTCTTGCACTTCCACTATTTGTTCAATCAAGCTTATCAATTGTCGCCTTTTTAGCGATCGCGATCCTTTTGGCTTAATGGCGTTCAGATCTTACTGCGATATTCAAGGCAAACACACGAGCTTAAATTCGCCGCGATCGCCAATAATAGATTTAAGGATTGAGACTCGATAACATCTCAAAATCGAGCCTCTTATTTTTATCAGTTTTTTACTTTATATAAATGAACGTGTGGGCTTTGAAAAACGCTTTGTAGGTTCGATTTAGGAACTTTTTTCATTAACTTTTCATTAGAGATAAGAACATAGTCATAGTTGTCTAAAACAAGCTTCCACCTAACTCCTTTACCTTGTTCGTACCCCGTTGCCATAGTTTTTTCAGCTAGAGGAACATATTTGGCTTGAAACTCAACTGGCTGTTGGGTTTCAAAGGCAAAGAATGATGGAACAAAAGCAGATTTCTCGATCGTGGCATAAGTTGGTGCATGGATAAAAGGTATAGTTGCATAGTAATTCTTAAAAGCTCTCGCACTGAAAAGGCGACTTCCTTTCTCAATATGCTCGATCGCAGTCAAAATTTCTCTGTACTCGCCTTGAACGGCATTCCAAGCTGAATTGATAACGAATATACGCACTGAAAAAACAACAATAAGTAAACCTAAGATTGCTCGATTGAACAGTTTGTCAGAATTAAATTCTATACTGGATAGGAAGAGGAAAAATAATGGTACTAATATTCTCCAATCTGCATGGGAGCTAGTCACGGCTTTTGCTGGGATTACAAAGTAAGCGACAGTCACAGCACACAGAGGTAAAATCATATATTGGCTGAGACGAAGCTTTTTCAACAAAAGACCCACTATCGGGATAAATAATATTAAAATTATCGTTATATTATCTAAAAATAAGCTATAGTTATCCGTCATCCTCATTTTCACATACTTTAGTTTGGTAATGACGGGGGTTAAATATTTAATTGTTTCTCCGCCCGATGTAGGGCTAGATAAATATAAGATTGCTGGAATAATAAACTGACCGAATAGAACTAATAATCTTTGAAAAATTGCTCTTTTAAAATAGCTTCTTTGTTTAAAGAATGAATAAATCTCATAGGAAACAACTACTAATCCATAAATTCCGAAGCCATAAAGATGGCAGATAAATAAAATACTGATTAGGCAGCTAAATAAAACTAACCTCAACCAAGTTTTATTTTCTCTCATTAAAATCCATATACCAATACACCATAAAGCTAGCCCAGTTCCAAAAAGAAAATTTATAAAATTTATAATAAAGGCTTGATTGTATACCGCCATAAAGGTCATCAAAGACCAAAAATTTATCCTTCTAAAGAGCGCATAACTTAAAAATGCGCTGCCACCTGTCAGCATAAAAATATTGAGGACTAACATTAATCTGCCTGCAATATCTAGTCCAACAAACTTTGCTAGAAATGGGACGATGATATCCATCGCCAAATTAGGCAAAATCATAAAGTTGACTTGATAATACTTTTGCAAATCTGGATCGTTATGATAGTTGAGAAGCACGTACATGCGTGCTAAATGATTCGGGTAGTCTTGTAATGGCAAAAATTCATTTAACCAGATGGGAAGTTGTGCCAAGATAAACAAGAAGGTATAAGCAAGCAAAAACCAGATTACAGTACTCCGGTTACTCTGCTGTTGCCGGATTGAAGGTAATACAGAGGTTGTAACTCTCATGCGATCGATTCCTATTTTGATTATTATCTAGCAGAAGCAGGAAAAGAAGCAGACAAAATCTGTTTGTGCAGCTACAGATGCTAGTATAAGTAGAGCCAAGGCTAACAAAACTTTGTGAAGAATTCGAGAACTTTTAAGAGAAACTGTTCCAGATTAAACTTGAACGGGGTTTTAAAGAAGCTGAATTTAAGCGCATAAAGTAGCTAGAAGCAGATGGCGAGTTTGAAACGCAAAAAATTCAGGCTTCCTATTCATCTTTTTTACAAGCAACCAGCTAATTTTTATTAATTTATTGCTCGAAAGTCTTACTAATGTGCCGTCCAAGCCATATCGATCGCCTGTACCGAACCAGTAATCGCCCAAGCTTCCTGGGAACATAAAAAAGCCACATAATTGGCGACATCTTCGGGTTCGAGGAGTTTTTTGATGGCAGTTTTTTGTAGTAACACCTTTTCTTCTACTTCTTGGGGCAGAATGCCGCGAGTGCGCGCTTGATCCGCGATTTGCTTCTCGACTAAGGGCGTTCGCACGTAAGCCGGACAGATGGTATTACAAGTCAAACCATGTTCGCCTCCCTCCAAGGCGACAACTTTCGTGAAGCCGACAAGACCGTGTTTAGCTGTAACGTAACCGACTTTGAAGGGACTGGCAGTTAAGCTATGGACGCTGCCGATGTTGACGATCCGCCCGTGCCCCGATTTAATTAGATAAAACCAAGCGTATTTGGTTAGCAAAAAAGGAGCCGTCAGCATTACCGCGATCATTTTCTCCCAGGTATCTTCTGGGAAATCGGGAATCGGGTCGATCTGCTGGAAACCTGCATTATTGATTAGGATATCCAGTTGACCGTAGCACGCGATCGCTGCTTCAACTGCCTTTTTACAATCTTCGCGCTTGCTTAGGTCGGCAGTGACAAAGCTACCATTCAACTCAGCAGCTACCGCATTCCCTTTGTCTGGATCGAGGTCTGCAATGACAACTTTGATGTCTCGTTGAGCAAGTTTTTTGGCACAAGCGCGACCGATCCCGCTTGCAGCCCCCGTGACTAGAGCAACTCGTGACATAACGATAGGTCTGACTTGAAGTCAGAGAACTCGTTTCTCTTTACCTCAATTATTAACCCATTTCAGAGAATCGATTCGATCGCGATCGCACTACACTAAAACAAATTACCTATGGAATAATGCCCGCACGAGCAGAACGCTAGCACTACATTCAGAATTCAAATAGGATCGTTATAGATAGAAAAACTCAAGAGAATTTTGGCTATTATTTGGCTATTAGATGACTAATCAGAAAATTCAAGTTATTGGTGGAGGATTGGCAGGAACAGAAGCTGCTTGGCAAATTGCTCAAGCGGGGGTTCCAGTCATTCTCTACGAAATGCGTCCGGTTCGGATGAGTCCCGCACACCATACGGAAGAATTAGCAGAGTTAGTTTGTAGCAATTCCTTTGGGGCAAGTCAAAGCGATCGCGCGGCGGGTTTACTCCACGAAGAATTACGCCGCCTCGGTTCCATTGTCATCCGCACCGCAGATAAACACGCCGTTCCTGCTGGCGGTGCTCTAGCGGTCGATCGCGCCGCATTTAGCCGCGAGCTAACCGAAACCCTGGCAAATCACCCCTTAATCGAACTCTGTCGCCAAGAGATCGCAGAAATCCCCAGAGAAGGCATAGTCGTCCTCGCCACCGGACCTCTTACCAGTCCGGCGCTAGCAGAAGACTTGCAGCGCTTTACCGGAATGGAGTATATGAGCTTTTTTGATGCAGCCAGTCCCATCGTCGTGGGAGAATCGATCGATCGAGACATTGCCTTTCTCGCTTCCCGTTACGACAAAGGAGAAGCCGCCTACCTCAACTGTCCCATGAATCGGGAGGAGTATCTGCACTTCTGGCAAGAACTGTGCAACGCCGAACAAGCAGAATTGAAAGATTTTGAGCGCGAAAACGCCAAATTCTTTGAAGGTTGTCTCCCTATCGAAGAATTGGCCCGACGGGGAGAAGATACTATGCGCTACGGCCCTCTCAAACCCGTCGGAATTTTTGACTCTCGCTTCGGCGATTTTCGCGATCCCCACAATCAATCGAAGCGTCCTTACGCAGTAGTTCAACTGCGCCAAGAAGATAAGGCGGGTCAGTTGTGGAATATGGTTGGCTTTCAAACTAATTTGCGCTGGGGAGAACAGAAGCGAGTTTTCCGATTAATTCCTGGGTTGGAAAATGCTGAATTTGTTCGCATGGGGGTCATGCACCGCAATACGTTTATTAATTCTCCCCAGTTACTCTCTCCCACCTTGCAATTTAAAAACAGAAAAACCTTACTAGCCGCAGGTCAACTGATCGGAACGGAAGGCTACACTGCTGCCGCAGCAGGGGGATGGTTGGCGGGAACGAATGCGGCGCGAATAGCGTTGGGATTAGCACCCGTCTCCATGCCTGGGACAACGATGATGGGAGCGTTATTTGAATTTATCAGTTCTGCCTCCCCGAAACATTTTCAACCCATGCCGCCGAATTTTGGCATTTTACCGGAGTTGCCCGCACGAATTCGCAACAAACAGGAAAGATACGGCAAATATCGCGATCGCGCTTTGACAGATTTGGAGGCTTGGCAAAGTCAAATCAAATCTCTTTGTCTATCGAGTAACATCTAAATGCATTCGCTATGTTGAGACAAATCGATCGAAACATCTGGGTTGGCGAACAACCGCTAAAGTTCTGGGGGTTTGAGGTCGGTACGCGAATGACTGTCATTCGTCTGGCAAATGGCGAGGTAATCGTCATCTCTCCAATTAAAGTCGATGAGAGAACCATCCATCAAATTAATGAGATAGGAAAGGTTACTGCGATTATTGCCCCAAATCTTTATCATCACCTTTTTGTTGCTGAATTTAAAGCCATTTATCCCCATGCAAAAATATGGGCTGCCCCAGGTCTAGAATCTAAGAGACCAGATGTTCCTATTGACAAGATCCTGAATAATGGCAAAGTTGGCAACGCCGATGAAGTTGAATACTTGTTGTTTGAAGGCTTGAAATTTTTTAATTTGAATGGATCGTCGGCCTTAAACGAAATTGTGTTTTTTCATCGCGAAAGCCAGACTTTAATACTGACAGATATAGCCTATCATTTCAATGAAAGCTTCTCCTTGAAAACTCAGCTAGCTTTCAGATTTATGGGAGGCTATAAAAAGCTAAAACCCTCATTATTGGAAAAATTGGCTACGCGAGAAACAGATAAGGTAAAATGCACGATAGGGCAAGTACTTTGTTGGGATTTTGACAGAGTGATTATGGCTCATGGAAGCATAATCGAAAACGATGGAAAGAGAAAACTAAAAGAAGGATACGAAAGTTTTTTATCCACCACTTTATAATCTAAAAAACTTCCATTTTCAATTATGAAAGAGAAATTTATAACTTGGTTAAATCGTTTATTAGTCGCAGATATTTTTCTAGTCATCTTTGGTTTTTTGTGGTTTGCGATCGCGGTTGTCGGTCATTATGTTGGCATTCCCCTCGGTTTTGACATTTGGTATAAGCTTTGGCAACCGCTATTCAATCCGGCTCTTGGAATTTTATTTCTTGGGGCGATTCTAAGTTGGCTGATTAATAAAGTTTCTGAGAAACTAGAGTCTAAATAAAAATTCTTATACCAATTCAAGCTATGAAATCTCTTTAGGAGCTTTTTTCTCATCCTGAGTATTTAAGACGGCAGGTTTTGTCCGAGCATGACGATAGATCTTCTTAATTTTTACCGTGCGATCGATAGTTTTTAGCGGAATTTTAAATACTGTTGGCGCGCTATAGGTTTGACTCAAATTAATGCCTAATGCTGTTTTGAGGAGATAGGCACAGTAAAGAACGAACAAAAGAGATAAAAATCGCTTGATCCCGGACAAAGTATTGCTCCTATTGAGGTAAACTGGCAGATATTATTAAGACAGAAAAAAGTCAAGAACTGGATAATTTAGTAAAATGTCGCTAAATCGACGATCGCAAGCAAATCTTGAATAACTTCAAGCTAGGTCATTAGTCTAGAGAAGAAGAGCATAGATAGCAAAAATAGTTGATACTTAACCAAAGCTTAGAAGAAAAAATACTCGATCGATTTCTTAGAAAACAAAAGCTGAGACCCCATAAAAATTGTCTTGGTTTTGTGAGGAAAGTCGATTTGCAGAACCGATTCTAAATCCTGAATTTTTAAAGCTTTTAGCGTCATAATTCTTTATGTTTTTTTTCAAGTTTTTGTCTCTATTTTTGTCTATAGTAAAAGTAGAGGAATATGATCGCCCCAAGCTGCGATCGCCAGCAAAATAAAAGTGAGGGGGTAAGTCATCTATGCAAACAATTTCTTACTCCATCGACGTTATTAAAGATGAAGCGCGTCAATTAGTCGAAAGCGGTGTCGTCGATCGCCAACAGCCAATTTATGTTCTCTGTCAGTTTATTCCTCCTCGCGAATGGATCTGCGTCGAGTGTGAATTAGAAAAAAATGACTATCTACTCAGAGATCCGATTATCGATCTACTCGCTCATGAAGAATGGGAAGATGATTAAATCAGCAACCAGTGAGTAGTTACTCGCCGATTTCTAGGGTTAATTGAGTTTTTGTCGCTTTTTCTTCTTCTGTCTCCAGCCAACTGTCGCGATCGCTATCAAGTAGACTCTGTGCGGCTTCTATAAGATCGGGCATAATATCTTTGAGGTCGCCTCGACTGGTGAGATAAGTTTTTAAAGCTTCGATGGGGTCGAGACTGGTGCCAACCCCTAATTCGGGCAGGCGAGGACGGGCTAATTGACTGACTAATTCCGGGCGGATAGTATAGCTATGGACTGATTTAAGTGCCTCTTGAATTACCCGATTATCGATCGCATCTAGCTGTTCGGAACGAATTTTATAAATCAGTCGCACAACGGCATTTTCGATCTTTTTTTTGGCAATAGCGTTTAAAATCGCAGCTTGCGGATTGTCTTTTTCTGAAGCATCCACTTCAATCGTACAGAAGGGACGCGCGGGCAAGGGACAAAATTCCCAAGTAACTTTTCCTTTAGCAATTTCGATCGAGACGTACCCTTTCTCTTCTTTCTCTTCACTAAAATCAACCCGTTCGATGCTGCCAGGATAAATAATGGGGGGATCGTTGGATGGATTGAGATTTTGGTGTTTGTGAATGTGACCTAATGCCACATAATCGAATTCGGGACGGATGAGAAGGGAAATGGGAATCGTAAAACCTTTCCCAACGGCTAAAAAACGTTCCGCTCCCAGATTAGCGCGGTCTACCATCAAATGACCTAATAAAACGGTTGGAATCGTGCGATCGAGTTGACGAATTTCTGCTTCTAAAACGGGTTCGAGTTTTTTGATCAATAAATCGTTGACTTCGGCCAGCGATAATCCTTCGGTTTCTGGACGAGTCAGCAGTGTCGAACGAGTTAACCAAGGAAGGGTAATAACTTGTATCTCGCCGTTGCGAGTCGCAATGCGGTGAGTCTTGATGCTGTCTCCCACAATAAATCCGGGGACAGCTAAGGTGCGATAAATAGACAAACTCGCACCTCCATTGCCTTGAGAATGCTGGTCGTGGTTTCCTACCAGTAAAACTGTCGGGATCTTGGCATCTGCCAAGCGGCGAAACTGGGAGGCAAAAGCTTCTTGAACGTAGGGCGGCGGCGTGGCATCGGGAAAAGCATCTCCCCCAAATAACACCAGATCTACGGGTTGGTTAATGGCGCGATCGATGCATTGGCTTAAGGTATTGACAAAATCTTCTAAGCGTGTATTCAAACCAGTTTTGGGATTCACGCGACCGTGAGAAAAACCGCTTCCCATATGGATATCGGAAAGATGCAGAATTGCGATCGCCTTAGTCATTGGTTGCTTGCCGAGCTATTTTATTCTGTCAATCATAACAAAATTATCTGACAAACCAAGATTTCTAATGTTATCTCATTTGACCAATGACTCGTTGACGGGCATCGATCGCGGGCTGATAATTCGGCTTAATAAAAATTGCCCTTTCATAAGATCTAACCGCTTCTTCGTACCGCCGCAATCCTTCTTCTGCCCTGCCCTTTCCATACCAAGCTTCAAAGGCTTCATCGTTAATTTCTAGGGCTTCGTTAAAAGATTTTATGGCTTCTTCATATTCTTTTAATACAGTTTGTACGTTCCCCAAACCGATCCAAGCGGGTAAATAATCCGGTTTTACTTTAATCGATTCTTGATAAGATTCGCGCGCTTTTTCATATTCCTTGTACTGAAAGTACATTTTTCCCATGTCGTTCCAAGTCACAAAATTTTTGCCTTGACCGACTGCAACGGCTTGGTTAAAGTTAGCGATCGCATCATCTTTTTTCCCCAATTTTAGATAAGAATGACCGCGATTGTGCCAAGCTTCAAAAGAGCTTGGATCGATAGAAATCGCTTTCCCATAAGCCTGAATGGAGTCTTGATATCTTTCTAAGCCATCGAGAGCCGATCCCTTACAGATCCAGCCATACACGCTTTCTTTATTAAGTGCGATCGCCGCTTCGCAAGATTGCAGCATGTCATTATACCGTTTCAAAGCGCTTAAGGCAAATGCTTTCTGTATCCAAGCTTTTTCAAAGTTAAGCAAAGCACCAGACAAAGGAGGCGGATTTTGCAAGCCATCCTCATAATAGTTAATCGCCGATAGATAATCTTGGGAACGCAATTTTAGATCGGCTTGTCGGAACAGAAATGCGGTTTGGGTGACTTGGATGACATAAACCAGGAAAAATAAGAAACCGCCAATCCCTCCCGGAATAAGTATCATTCCAATTAGCGACCTTACCCAAGGCGGTCTAGTCGATACACTAATTCGATTGTTGGTATTAGTTTTATTTAGTTTAGGTCTGAGGTTTCTGCCGATTTTTTTAAGATCTTTTAAAATTTCGGCGGCTGATTGATAGCGAGCAGCTAAATCGATACATATCATCTTATTCAAGATTTTTGCCAACCTGGGATCGATTTGTACGCCTTCTTGCCAGATGATTTCGCCCGTTTGGGGATTGGTATCAAACTGGTCTGGATAGATGCCCGTTAGCGCTTGAATTGCCGTCATTCCTAAAGCATAAATATCGCTACCAAATGCGGGTCTACCTGCCATTTGTTCGGGAGGCATATAGCCTTCCGTTCCTATCGGTTGAGTAGAACTACCAAAACCGCTTTTTTCAGAGGTGGCGCTGACGATTTCTTTAACCACGCCAAAATCGATTAGCACGATTTTGTCATCCGAACGCCGTCGAATTAAATTAGAAGGCTTAATATCGCGGTGGATCACGCGATTTTTATGAATAAAGTCTAAGATTTCCGATACATCTTGCAGCAAAGCAATAACTTTGTCTTCACTCCACCGCTTGCCCGGTAAGATCTCGTGACCGAGATCCTTGCCGTCAATAAAAGCTTGAACGAGATAAAATTCCTCGTCTTCCTCAAAATGATCCAACAGTTTTGGAATTTGAGGATGATCGCCCAATTTTTCTAAAACTGTCAGTTCGGTCGAGAAACGACGTTCTGCTTCTTGAACGATAATTGCATCCGTAGTTCCTTGGGACTTAAGTTGTTTGATGACGCAGGGCGATTGATATTTGCGCCACAAATTTTCGGCTACATAAGTATAACTCCAACGCCCTCCGCCCAAAAAGCCAACGATCTTGTAGCGTCCTCCGACCGTTTGTCCGATTTTCAACAAGGGTTCTAGGTCGCGCAGAACCTCAGCAACAGAATGATAGCGTTCCGAATATTTGGGACGGATCATTTTGTTGAGAATAGCTGCTAGCTTCGGACTGACGGAGACGTGCTTATCCCAGTTGGTCAGATCGCCCGTTTCCGTGTCTTCTAACTCCATCGGCGACTGACCTGTTAAAGCGTAGATAGCCGTTCTTCCCAAAGCATAGATATCACTGCTAAAAAACGGTCGTCCGTTCTGCTGTTCGGGCGCCATGTAACCCGGTGTTCCGATGACGCTAGTCATCAAGGTTTGCGTCTCGGCGTTAAAGGAGAGGGTTCCGATTTCTTTAACTGCCCCAAAGTCAATTAAAACTATCTTGCCATCAGACTGCCGCCGAATCAGGTTAGAGGGTTTGATATCGCGGTGAATCACTCCCTGCTGATGGACGAAATCTAAGACTTGTAGAACGTCTCTAAGAAATTCAATAACCTGGGTTTCATGAAAGGGTTTACGACAGACTTCTTTTCTGAGTTCTTCTCCGTCAATAAATTCTTGGACTAGGTAGAATTCCTCATTCTCTTCAAAATGTGCTATTAATTGAGGAATTTGATCGTGATTGCCAAGACGACGCAAAACCATCGCCTCTGTTCCGAAGCGCTCTTTTGCGTTCTGCCACAGGGCACGGCTATTAAACCTAGGTTGGAGTTGTTTGACAACACACTTAGGTTTATTAGGCAGTTCCATATCTTTTGCTAGATAGGTCGTACCAAATCCGCCGCTTCCTAATTCGTTTAAGATTTGGTAGCGCCCGCCGATGAGATCTCCGGGATTGGGCATTGTTTATCCTGGATTGAGCCTATTAAATTTTAGCCGAAGTTTCCCCAAACCTTGCTGCCACTATAGGCATTTTATACAATAGCTGTTATTTCGGCAGATTTTGATGAACGATTCTGCTCTTGACTGGCAGCAAATCCACAGGACTTTCCAACAAATTTGGGGCTATGAAGATTTTCGCCCGCCTCAAGCAGAAATTATTCGCGTGCTGTTGGCATCAAAAGATGCTCTGATAATTTTACCTACTGGCGGGGGAAAGTCGATTTGTTTTCAACTGCCAGCTTTGTTGCAAACTGGATTGACTTTGGTCGTTTCTCCCTTGGTAGCGTTGATGGAAAATCAGGTGCAAGACTTGCGATCGCGCCGTCTTCGGGTAGCCTTATTGCATAATGAGTTACCGCGAACTCAACGCAGACAAACCTTACAGGAAATAGAAAGACAACAACTCAGATTGCTTTACCTCTCCCCAGAAACGCTATTAAGTCCGCCCGTCTGGGAAAGATTGTCTCACCCCCTACTAAAAATTAATGGTTTGATTGTCGATGAAGCCCATTGTCTGGTCCAATGGGGAGAAAATTTTCGACCCGCCTATCGCCGCTTAGGTGCGGTGCGACCTGCCTTACTTAAGTCTAAACCGTCTGGGACAAAAATTGCGATCGCGGCGTTTACGGCAACAGCAGACTTAACTTCTCAGAAAATTATTAACGAAACGCTACAACTGAGGCAACCCGAATGCTTTCTAACCAGTCCTTACAGAAACAACCTCAATCTTCAAGTCAAGATCGTCTGGACTCCGAAATGCCGCCGCGAGCGACTGTTAAAATTTGTACGAGGGAAAGAGAAACAGGCGGGATTAATTTATGTCCGTACCCGCCGAGATAGCGAAGCTTTAGCCCAATGGCTAAACTCGTTAAACTACCCAACTGCGGCTTATCATGCGGGATTGAGTCCCCAAGAACGACGCGCGATCGAAACGAGTTGGCTGAGGGGAAATAGGCTATTTGTGGTTTGTACTAGCGCTTTTGGCATGGGGATCGATAAACCCGACGTGCGTTGGGTCATTCATTTTCAACCTCCTCTATTGCTTTCAGAATACCTACAAGAAGTCGGTCGAGGCGGACGGAACGGACAAGCGACGGATGCGCTAACTTTGATAAGCGAACCGACAGGATGGTTAGATCCCCAAGATAAACAGCGCGATCGCTATTTTTTATGGCGATCGCAACAGCAATATCGACAAGCGCAACAAATTGTTAAAAAAATCCCCAATCGGGGAACAATAGACGCGATCGCGCGACAGTTTCCAGAGGGAGAAATCGCCCTTTCACTGCTGCATGGTGCGGGTCGATTAGAATGGTTAGACCCCTTTCACTATCAGCTAAATCCGAGTCAATCTTCCTCTTTTCCCGCCCGATCTCATCTTCAGCGACAGTCGCAATCGTTGATGAGGCAATATCTGACGACGCGCAGGTGTCGCTGGCAGTTTTTACTCAATGCTTTTGGGTTTACCACACAGGCAAGTGGATTTCGCTGCGGTCATTGCGATAATTGTTGTTAGTTAGTAGTTAGTTATTCGACTACCAACTGCTAACCACTAACTAACGTCCCATTTTTTTATCTTTGTCTTGACGGCGGCGATCGCGCCACTCTAGGGTAGTCAAGTAGAGGATGCCGCCGCTAACCAAGACTAATAAAACCAGCGCGAATAAGAAGAGTAAATTGAGAATAGAAGTTGTTTCCACCGTACTAGAAACCGTTACGACCCCAAACAACCATAGCAATTGACCAAGTGAATAGTACTAGAACAGTCACCCAACCTAATGCCAAAATATCCATGTTTGTATCTGTCTTTTTAAACAACTGCATAAATCAATACACAAATTATGATACTTCCATTCGGTCGTCTTTTGGAGGGGTAATTGGTGACAGTCTCAGCGGCAGAACGAATCGAATCCTGTAAAGCGGGAGGATTAGGCGCGATCGCTTTTGCGTTTGCCTATTTTATCGCCGCGCTAGTTAATAGCCTGGTTTTAGCCGTCCGAGTCGAAAGTCTCGCTCAACTGCAAGTTTCTGTTGGGGTAGAGTTGGCGGTAAAGGTGGCGATCGCGCTTTTGAGCGGTTTTCTATTTGGCGTTACCTATCGCTATATCATTCGCAGCGATGGCAATTCCCATCTCAAAGACGGAGCGGTTCTTGCTTTTGGGTTAGTGCGAGGATTAGCATCAATAGAAACATCCGACTATTTGGTTCTAGGCGTTTGGTTGCCCACTGCCTTAGGAGTTGAGAGTGTTTTTTGTTTTGCCATTGCTCGTCTCGTTCTCGATCTCGCTCTGTCTTGCGGTTGGATCGAACCTTTTCATTAGCGATCGGGAATTCGATTTTGGAGCGGGGATTAGCAGTCTCTTAACGAGCCGATCGGAGTTAGGATCGTAAAATGAGTAAGATTCGCGTTGCTTTGATTGAAGACGACGAACTGACGCAGATAGGGCTGAAAACTGCCCTAAAACAGCGCGATGATATAGAATGGGTTGGCGAAGCAGTCAATGGAAGCGAAGGACTTCAATTATTGCAGAGGCTCCAACCGGATATTGCTATTGTTGATATAGGACTGCCAGATATCAATGGGATCGAACTGACCAAGCAGTTTAAACAATCTCTCTCAGCCGACGAGGAAGCCCCAACCAAAATCTTAATTTTGACCTTGCGCGACAGCGAAGACGAAGTGCTAGCGGCTTTTGCGGCTGGTGCAGATTCTTATTGCATGAAGGATACGAGGACGGAGTTATTGCTAGAGGCAATAAAAGCGACTGGGGAAGGAAATTCTTGGATCGATCCGGCGATCGCTCGCATCGTTTTGTCTCAAGCGAAGAAGGCTAAAATCGTTTCTCAAGGCAGCCAAATTTCTACAACCGACCCTCTAACCGACCGAGAATTAGAAGTCTTGCAACTGATCGTCGATGGATACAGCAATGCTGAAATTGCCCAAAGGCTCTTTATTACCCTTGGTACTGTCAAAACTCACGTTCGCAAAATTTTGGCGAAATTAAGTGCCGACGATCGCACTCAAGCTGCCGTTCGCGCTCTCCGTTCGGGTTTAGTTGGTTAAATTAGTTCCCACCAGAGACAGGAGTGTCAATAAGGCAACCAATCTGATTCGATAGCGATAACTTCAAACCCGCCCGTACAGTTTCTATTGACAAAACGAGAATGATGTGCAGATATTATTCGAAATAAAAACGGTTCGTCAAAATGTGAAAACTATCTTAAGATTAACAAATAATAGAACTGACTTTCTTAAACAACGTAAGTAGCTAACAAATCAAAATAGAATAGGAGGACATCTATGGCGCTCGTACCGATGCGGCTGCTTTTGGATCACGCGGCTGAAAATGGATACGGTATTCCAGCTTACAACGTTAACAACATGGAGCAGATTCAAGCAATCATGAAAGCTGCCCATGAGACCGATAGCCCGGTAATTTTACAAGCTTCTCGCGGCGCTCGCTCCTATGCTGGAGAAAACTTTCTGCGCCATCTGATTTTAGCTGCTGTAGAAACCTATCCCCATATTCCCATTGTCATGCACCAAGACCATGGCAACGAACCAGCGACTTGCTACTCAGCTATTCGTAACGGTTTCACCAGCGTCATGATGGATGGCTCTTTGGAAGCCGATGCTAAAACTCCCGCTAGCTATGAGTACAACGTCAACGTCACTCGCGAAGTCGTGAAAGTTGCTCACTCGATCGGTGTCAGCGTAGAAGGCGAACTCGGTTGCTTGGGTTCTCTAGAAACTGGTATGGGTGACAAAGAAGACGGTCACGGTTTTGAAGGGAAACTCTCTCACGACCAACTGCTCACCGATCCCGATCAAGCGGTTGACTTCGTAGAGCAAACTCAAGTTGATGCTCTTGCTGTTGCGATCGGTACCAGCCACGGTGCTTACAAATTCTCTCGCAAGCCGACGGGTGAAATTCTAGCAATCAGCCGCATTGAAGAAATTCACAGCCGCTTGCCCAATACTCACTTGGTAATGCACGGTTCCTCCTCCGTACCCCAAGACCTAATCGACCTGATCAACCAGTACGGCGGCGCTATCCCCGAAACCTACGGCGTACCCATTGAAGAAATTCAAAAAGGAATCAAGAGCGGCGTTCGCAAGGTCAATATCGACACCGACAACCGCTTGGCAATTACTGCTGCGGTTCGCGAAGCACTGGCAAAAGCTCCTAAAGAGTTTGACCCCCGTCACTTCCTCAAGCCTTCTATTAAATATATGCAGAAGGTTTGTGCGGAACGTTATCAAGCGTTCGGTACTGCTGGCAACGCTAGCAAGATTAAGCAGATGACTCTTGATGAGTATGCAGCTAAGTATGCTAAGGGCGAGTTGGCTGCTTCTATCAAAAAAGCTGTAGGTGTTTGAGCATAACAATTATTTCTTGCTTAAGCCAATAATTTGAAGAACTGGGTAGTTAGGAAAAACTACCCAGATTTTTTATCAAAAAATTGATGGGCGGGCAACACGCCATGTAGATTGACAACGTTGCCGATAACAGCGATCGCGGGAGCTGCAAACCCAGTTTCTTCAACTTTTTGGGCGATTGTCCCTAACGTACCGACTAACGTTTCTCGGTCAGGTCGGGTGCCCCAACGGATGAGGGCAACTGGCGTATCTAAACTTCGCCCGGCAGCCGCTAACTGTGCGACGATCTTGGTTAAGTTGTGAATTCCCATATAGATGACGATTGTTTCCGAACCGCGAGCGATCGCGTCCCAGTTAATTTGGGGACGATATTTTTCATAGGCTTCGTGTCCGGTAACGAAAGTGACTGAAGAACTGTAATTGCGATGGGTCAGCGGAATTCCCTCATAGGCAGGGGCAGCGATGCCAGAAGTGACTCCAGGAATGACTTCTACTGGAACTCCTGCCTTGACCAAATCTTCTATTTCTTCGCCGCCGCGACCGAAGATAAACGGGTCGCCCCCTTTCAAACGCACGACGACGGCATTATTTTGGGCTTTCTCTATCAACAATTGGGTTGTTTCTTGCTGCAAAAGCGAGTGACGACCGCGCCGCTTTCCGGCATCGATTTTTTCGGCGTAGGGATTGACGATCGCTAAAATTTCTGGACTGACGAGTGCGTCGTAGATGACGACATCGGCATGTTCTAATAGAACTTTTCCTTTGAGGGTGAGCAATCCCGGATCTCCCGGTCCCGCACCAACTAAATAGACTTTACCCAGACATTGCGATCGATTCATATTTAGCAAGGAAGTTTGAAAAAAATCTGTTTGGCGGGGCAGCGTTGCTATTTCTAAATCGCTACTTTCAAGCTTAGAAAAGCTTGCCAAGGTAACCAGTAGTTATTGATACCAAATCCCTTTGGCGATGAAATTAGTGCATTAAATCTATGCCATTCGAGTTTAGTAAGATTTAATACCAAGCAGAAAAGTCTTGACTAAATTGCGCTAATGAGAGAAGTTTAATGTCTTGGCGATCGCGAATAGATTCTCTTGTTTGCTGGGTGTTATATCCCCAATCTGCTAAATATAATTTTGCTTTTTGTAGATCGGATTGCTGGCGAACTAATTCAAGCGCTTCTAAGCGATCTTCTACGAACCAAAGATTGACAGGACTAGCTGAATTGATTTCAAGTAATTGTCGTAGGATTTCGTATTTGGGACATTTGTATTCTTTGCCCAAAATTGTCTTTTCTGGTAAGTCTATTCCCTGTTGCTGCAATAATTTTTTAACGAAACGACTTTCTTTAGTCGTAACGATATAGAACTTTATTGAAGAATCAAGTATGCAGGCAATTCTATCGATAACTCCGGGATAAAAACGATGCAGGGCTAACCAGCCTTCTAAATCTGATTCGATCCATTCATCTCGAATTCTATCGAGTTTTTGACTGACTTCTTTGGGATCGAGTCGCTCGGATTCGAGAATTTTTCGCGCAATAATTGACCAATTTGGGAAAATTTTCTCTTCAGAAAATCCTAAAATTAATGCTCGTAATAAAATTGGCATTTCCCAACCCGTTTCGATAACCGGACGCAGACGATAAAATCTAGGAGCCAAATCCTCGTTTATCGTTTGTTTCTCTGAAGTCCAAATTTGATGATAAGTTCGTTTTGTCGTTTGAAAATATTCAACTAACCCATCGCAGATAACGCCGTCAAAATCTAGCGCGAGAATAGTTGGGACATGGTTGGACATAATAAGCGCGATCGAAAAGACAACATACAAAAGTTTAGAATATTTATCTAGCGACAATTGTCTAATTACTAGAAAAACAACATGGCAAGAATGACATCAGTCGCCCATTTCGTAGCTATTAGCGATCTCTCCAAACCCTTAACCTCTCAAGAAGGCATCCTCATCGAAGTAGCGGCAAAAGGAGGAGATACCCCAAAAAATCGAGCCAAAGCTTTAGAAATTGCCCGGCAAATGTGGGAAAAAGGCGAAATAGCAGCCGACGAATTTCCCGACGGATTAACTCAGGACAATATTGTTTACGTTCCGCCGGATAGCTCTCACTTAAGGGAAACTAAAATTCTACCAAATTCTCGCCAATTGCCTCCCATCGTTCAAGGAGCACAAGAGATTATCGAACTCGTCAAGCTGCAACTAGCCGTTCAACAGATAGCCCAGGAAGCCGAACCCTACTTCCCGATAATCCTCTCGGTACTCGAGAGAACGCGACCTCTAACAACGGAGGAGCAAGAGTTGGTTCAAGACAAGCGATTTGCCAAAACCTTAGAAAAACTGGCAACGATCATCGCCGAGCAAGAAAACTATCGAGAAAATTGTGCTGGCTATGGGAAACTTATTCTCAATGCCCTTGCTTGGCAATTGAACAAAGGAGTGAAAGAACCAACTCAGACTAAGAAAAAGGTTAGGCAAAGGAAACCCGCATCAAAAAGATCGGCTCCTAGAGGCTCGAAGGGGACTTAAAATTTTACCAAACTCAAGTTTAAGGTAGGTCAGTACTGCCCATGAGGTAGAGGTCGCACTCGCGGGCGGCACCGCGACCTTCGTTGAAAGCCCAAACGACAAGGCTCTGACCGCGACGGCAGTCACCAGCGGCAAAGACACCGGGGATACTGGTGGCATATTTACCGTAGTCGGCTTTTACGTTGCTACGCGCATCGCAATCGAGTCCCAGAGCATCGAGTAACGGTTGTTCGGGACCGAGAAAGCCCATGGCAAGCAGGACGAGCTGTGCGGGCAAGATTTTTTCGGTGCCGGGGATGGGTTGGGGAACGAACTGCCCTTTGTCATTTTTTTCCCACTGTATCTGTACGGTATGGACGGCTTTAACATGTCCGGTTTCATCGCCTTCAAACTTCGTCGCCGTGGTGAGATAGACGCGCGGGTCGCCGCCGAACTTAGCAGCGGCTTCCTCCTGTCCGTAGTCCATCCGATAAATTTTGGGCCATTCGGGCCAAGGATTGTCTGCTGCTCGTTCCGACGGGGGTTTGGGCAGGATTTCGAGTTGCGCGAGGCTCTTGCAACGGTGGCGAATGGAAGTGCCAACGCAGTCGGTGCCCGTGTCGCCGCCGCCGATAATGACCACATCCTTGCCTTCGGCACAAATGAAGCTGCCGTTCTTGTGTCTGTCTAGAATTGCTTTGGTGTTTTCAGTCAGGAAATCCATTGCAAAGTGGATGCCCTTCAACTGCCGTCCTTCGATAGGGAGGTCGCGCGGTCTGGTAGCGCCAGTACAGAGAATAACGGCATCGAATTCCTTAAGCAGATTTTCGGCGGGCAGGTCTTTGCCGACCTCGGTGTTGCAGACGAACTTCACCCCTTCTTCTTCGAGGACTTTGAGGCGGCGCAAGACGACTTTCTCCTTGTCCAGCTTCATGTTGGGG
This sequence comes from Pleurocapsa sp. PCC 7327, assembly GCF_000317025.1. NCBI lineage: Bacteria > Bacillati > Cyanobacteriota > Cyanophyceae > Pleurocapsales > Pleurocapsaceae > Pleurocapsa > Pleurocapsa sp. PCC 7327. The sequence goes on from NC_019689.1 coordinate 4,957,563, forward strand.
ATGCCGTACATGAGCAGTCCGCCCGGACGGTCGGCGCGTTCGAATACAGTCACCCAATGACCTGCCGTATTGAGCTGGGCGGCGGCGCACAGACCCGCAGGACCGGAACCGACGACGGCGACTTTTTTGCCCGTGCGCTTAGTCGGCGGAATCGGTTCGATCCAGCCCTCATCCCAGCCTTTTTCGACGATCGAGTATTCGATATTCTTGATCGTGACGGGCGGATTGTTGATGCCGAGCACGCACGAGCCTTCGCACGGTGCCGGACAGACGCGCCCGGTGAATTCGGGGAAGTTGTTGGTTTTATGCAGGCGATCGAGCGCTTCGCGCCAGAGTCCGCGATAAACGAGGTCGTTCCATTCGGGAATTAGATTATTAATCGGGCATCCGCTCGCCATACCGTTGATGACCGTGCCAGTGTGACAAAACGGCGTGCCGCAGTCCATACAGCGCGCGCCTTGTTGGCGAAGTTTCTCCTCCGGCATGGGCAGGTGGAATTCATCCCAGTTGCGAATGCGATCGCTCGGCGAGATTTCTAATGCGACTTCGCGGAGATATTCGATAAAGCCTGTTGGTTTTCCCATAGTGTTCTCTCAAGCAATTTTAATTTTAGAGTTAGGATTTTGGACTGTGTGGGGGACGTTAGACGTTAGTGTAAAAAACAATGATGAGGAGATCGGACTCAAATAGGTAAATAGGCAATGCGGTTAACCCAGTTTTCTGCTTCCGATGTCTGCCATATTTTGATTAGACTATTTATCGCTTCGCCAATTGACAAGCTTTGTAAGACAATAATCACACTAGGACTGGTTTGAGTGACAACAAATTCAGCAAAGTATCTTGGCATGGTTCTCTGGTCGTGTGAAACGAGGACTCTACTTTCTCGTGCTACAAAGGTCAGGACTTCTAAATCGCTTAAGCCACTTAAATTTGCTACGTTTGATGTCTGGAAATCAACTGTTGGCTCGCGCCTGAGAATGCCCGTCACGATCGCTTGGTTAAGATCTGAGTCTGCTTGGAAGCGAATTTTCATGACGAACTGTTTTGAATGCCGTACAGCTTTTGATAGAGCAACGCATTGTTTTCTCTAGCTTGCTGTCTTAGCGTTTCAAAAAGTTGCTGTCCTTTAGATAAATAAGCATCAATGGTTGGGCGATTGGCGAGATAAAAAGCGATCGCGCCATAAACTTCTTCTAGTGTCAGTACGGGGAATGACTGAACGATACTTTCAGGCGATTGTCCCGCTAGAAAAGCATAGACGATTGAATCTAGAGAAACGCGCTTTCCGATAATGCGGTAGCACCCCTCCTGTTCTTCTATGTATTGTTTTGCTTTTAGAATTGATGGACTCATCGTTTTGGCAATTACCTCCTGCTATCCCTAATTTAATCTTGTATGCGCTAGTGGGCGATCGCGCGGCGAAATTTCCGATAATCCTTCGCGAAAAAATTTAATAAAGCTAGTTGGTTTTCCCATAGTTGTTTTTAATCTAAATTTGTGTCGATGTTGTAAACTTCAATTGCTACGAGCAATCCCAGTTATAAAGAACCTTGGAGAAATCAAGCTCCCTCAAAGCAGACTCTTTAATCCAAAAATTACAGACACCTATATCCCCCATTGAATATTAATTGAGTTAGATTGATAAAAGTCGGAATCAATTTGTAATAACAGAATGTATTGCTCTTCTTCAGTTAAAAATTCTCTTGGATCGTCTTGAGAAAAGTGGGGATAACCTCCAAGTCTGTGCCCTTGTCCAAATTTTCTCCTATATTCAAGCCAAAGGTAATTATTTTCTTTAAATACATCCCAAATTTCTGTTCCTATTAATTCTTCAAATTTGTAATCGCAATCCGAAATAGGAGCATACTTTAATTTAAAAGTTAAAGCAAAACAATCTTCTCTATGAGGTTTGATAGTTGCCTCAAGTTTAGCTCTAAATCTTTCTAAACCAGGAGGAAGATCGATGCTCGTCATTTCTGTTTATAAAATTTATCAAGCTCGTTTTATTGCTAGAAGTTCTAACAAGAGGTTGAAGCCTCTTGTTAGTCATTTTTGGGGTAGAATTCGTCGCTGACTTTTAACTGCCACCGATACGCGCAACGTCGCGGGCGTTTTCTTCAAAGGCTGCCGCAAGCGCGTCGTCGCCGCTCAAACCAGAGGCAAGCGCATTCTTAATTGCCTGCAACACGCGCTTGTAGTCCCTCGGCATCACTTTGACGAACTTCGGCACCATTTCCTCCCAGTGCGCGAGGACTTTGAGTGCCTTCTGGCTCTTAGTGTAGTCGGCGTGCTTCTGAATCATCTGGTAAACGGTGTCGATGTCCTCAGCATCGAGGGTTTCGAGATCTACCATCTGCTGGTTGCAGCGCGTTGCGAAGTCGCCTTGCTCGTCGAGGATATAGGCTACGCCGCCACTCATGCCCGCTGCGAAGTTGCGTCCGGTCGCGCCAAGCACGACGACTTTGCCACCAGTCATATATTCGCAGCCGTGATCGCCGACACCTTCGACGACCGCGCTTACCCCGGAGTTGCGAACGCAGAAGCGCTCGCCTGCCACCCCACAGATATAAGCCTCGCCGCTCGTCGCGCCGTAAAAAGTAACGTTGCCGATGATGATGTTTTCCTGTGGCACAAATGTAGAATCTGCTGGCGGATAAACGATGATTTTACCGCCGCTGAGACCCTTACCCAGGTAGTCGTTCGCATCGCCTTCGAGTTCGAGGGTAACGCCCTTGGGCACAAACGCGCCGAAGCTTTGACCCGCGCTGCCTCGGAAATGGAGGTGTACGGTGTCCTCTGGCAGTCCGTCCCAGTGGCGTTTGGTAATTTCGTTGCCGAGGATCGTGCCGACGACGCGGTTGACGTTCTTAATCGGCAGCTTAGCTTTGACGGGTTCGCCTCTTTCAATTGCGCTCTTGCACAGATCCAGCAGCACGGTCATGTCGAGTGATTTCTCCAGTCCGGGATCCTGTGGGATCTGACAGTAGCGACCGACTTCCGAACCAACTTCCGGCTGATAGAGGATCTTCGAGAAGTCCAAGCCCTTTGCTTTCCAATGATCGACGGCTTTCTTCGGCTCCAGCACGTCGGTGCGACCGATCATTTCATTCATGGTGCGGAAACCTAGCTGTGCCATGATTTCCCGGACTTCCTGAGCGATGAACTTCATGAAGTTCACCGTATATTCGGGATCGCCAGTGAATTTTTCGCGCAGTCGGGGATCTTGCGTGGCAATGCCGACCGGACAGGTATTGAGATGGCACACGCGCATCATGATACAGCCCAACGTGACCAGCGGCGCGGTAGAAAAACCGAATTCCTCAGCACCCAATAGGGCTGCGATCGCTACGTCGCGACCCGTCTTCATCTGTCCGTCGGTCTCGACAACGATGCGGCTGCGGAGGTTGTTAAGCACTAGCGTCTGGTGGGTCTCGGCGACACCCAGTTCCCAAGGCAGCCCTGCATGTTTGATAGAAGTTTGTGGCGACGCACCCGTGCCCCCGTCGAAGCCGGAGATCAATACTACATCGGCATGTGCTTTGGCAACCCCGGCGGCGATCGTACCAACGCCGACCTCGGACACCAGCTTGACGCTGATACGGGCTTCGCGATTGGCATTCTTCAAGTCGTGGATCAACTCGGCGAGGTCTTCGATCGAGTAGATGTCGTGATGCGGCGGTGGCGAGATCAGACCGACTCCTGGGGTCGAGTGGCGCACCTTAGCGATCCACGGATACACTTTACGTCCGGGCAACTGCCCGCCTTCGCCAGGTTTCGCGCCCTGCGCCATCTTGATCTGGATTTCTTTCGCCTGGGACAGATACAAACTCGTAACGCCGAAGCGACCGGAGGCAACCTGTTTGATCGCGCTGTTCTTCGAGTCGCCGCGCTCGTTCGTCCAGGTGTAGCGTTCGGGGTCTTCGCCGCCTTCGCCCGTATTGGATTTGCCGCCGATGCGGTTCATTGCGATCGCGAGCGATTCGTGTGCCTCTTTCGAGATCGATCCATAGCTCATCGCGCCCGTTTTAAAGCGCTTCATAATTGCCTCGATCGGCTCGACTTCCTCGATCGCCACTGGCTCGCGCGACTTGAATTCCAGCAGTCCGCGCAGCGTAAAGTATTTCTGATTTTGTTCGTTGACGAGCGCCGCATATTGCTTGTAAAGTTCGTAATTGCCCTCGCGTACTGCCCGTTGCAGCGCGTGGATGGTCTGCGGGCTAAACAGGTGTGCCTCGCCATCTTTGCGCCATTGATATTCGCCGCCGACATCGAGGGTATGACCGTTAACCGCGCGATCTGGGAACGCATGGCGATGCCGCAAAATCGCTTCTTTGGCAATGACTTCGAGATCTGCCCCTTCGATGCGCGATGCAGTCCAGGTGAAGTATTTGTCAACGACCGAATGATTCAGTCCGATCGCCTCGAAAATCTGTGCGCCGCGATAGCTTTGAATGGTGGAAATACCAATCTTCGAGGCGACCTTGATAACCCCCTTGGTCGCCGCTTTGATGTAGTTCTTATAGGCTGTTTCGCGATCGATGCCGAGCAGCGATCCCTGGCGAATCATCGCCTCGATCGTCTCGAAGGCGAGATAGGGATTGATGGCACAACATCCATAGCCGATTAGAACGGCAAAATGATGCACCTCGCGCGGTTCGCCCGACTCAAGGACGAGTCCGACTCGCGTGCGCGTGCCCGCGCGGATTAGGTGGTGATGCAGTCCCGAAACGGCAAGCAATGCAGGGATAGGAGCTTTATCTCGGTTAACGCCGCGATCGCTGAGGATGATGATATTCGCGCCAGCGGCGATCGCGCGATCGGCTTGAGTACAAATCTCGTCCATCGTCGTTTCGAGTCCTTTCGCGCCTTCCTTGGGATCGAACAGAATCGAAACGACGACGGATTTAAAATTGCCCTCGGCTACGTGCTTGAGCTTCGCCAGTTCTTCGTTTTTGAGGATCGGCGTTTTTAGCTTGATGAGATGGCAACTTTCTGGTTCTGGTTCGAGCAAGTTGCGCTCGGAACCGATTGTCGTCTCTGCCGAGGTGACGATCTCTTCGCGGATGGAGTCGATCGGTGGGTTGGTTACCTGGGCAAACAACTGCTGGAAGTAATCGTAAAGGAGTTTGGGGCGATCCGAGAGAACCGACAGCGGCGTATCTGCGCCCATCGCGCCGACCGCCTCAACGCCATCGCGTGCCATCGGAGTCAGCAGCAGGCGCAGTTCCTCGAAGGTGTAACCGAAAGCCATTTGACGTTGTAGTAAAGGCAAGTTTTCAAACCCGTCTCTACTCTCCGGCGCGTCTTTCAGCTTGGCGAGTTCGACCATATATTTGTCGAGCCACTCGCGATAGGGATGCTCGGTGGCAATTTTATTTTTCAGCTCCTCGTCGGCGACGATGCGACCTTCTTCCATATTCACCAGGAACATCCGACCGGGTTGCAGGCGACCTTTCAAGGCTACTCGTTCGGGTTCGATCGGCAATACACCCGCCTCCGATGCCATAATGACGAGATCGTCTTTGGTGACGTAGTAGCGCGACGGACGCAGACCGTTGCGATCGAGTACCGCGCCGATCGCCGTACCGTCGGTAAACGCGACCGATGCGGGCCCATCCCAGGGTTCCATCAAGCACGAGTGATATTCATAGAACGCCTTTTTCTCGTCGCTCATCGACTCGTGCGCCGTCCACGGTTCGGGGATCGCCATCATCATCGCGTGGGGAAGCGATCGCCCTGAGAGTACCATCAGTTCGAGAGCATTGTCGAAAATGCCGGAGTCGCTACCGTCGGGATTGACGATTGGCTGAGCTTTCTTGAGATCGTCGCCGAACAACTTTGATTGAAGGAGCGACTGCCGTGCGTGCATCCAGTTAATGTTGCCCCGCAGGGTGTTGATTTCGCCGTTGTGCGCGATGTAGCGATAGGGGTGCGATCGCTCCCAGCTTGGGAAGGTATTCGTGCTGAAGCGCGAATGTACTAACGCCAACGCGCTCTCCAGATCCGGATCGCGCAGGTCGGGATAATACTGCCCCACCTGCACTGGCATCAGCATTCCTTTGTAAACGATCGTGCGGCGCGAGAGACTGGATGGATACCAGTATGGATCTATCTGCGGCACGCGGATTTCGGTGTGCGCTCGCTTGCGGATAATATAGAGTTTCCGCTCGAAAGCTAGATCCTCAGCGAGATCCGGAGCGCGTTTAATAAAGACTTGCTGCACGAACGGTTCGCTCGATTTTGCCGTGTTGCCCAGCGACGAGTTGTCCGTCGGCACGTCGCGCCACCCCAGAACCTGCTGACCTTCTTGGGCTACGATTTTTTCAAACAGCCGCCGACTCTCTTCGCGCGTGGTGCGATCGGGCGAAGCGTAAACCATCCCAACCCCATACTGCCCCGCTTCTGGTAGCGCGATGTTTGCCGCTGCTGCCACCTTCTTTAGAAACTTGTGCGGCACCTGGATCAAAATGCCCGCTCCATCGCCCGTGTTCGTCTCAGCACCGCACGCGCCGCGATGTTCGAGGTTTACAAGAATAGTTAGACCCTGCTCGACGATCTCGTGCGACTTCTTGCCCTTCATGTGTACGATGAAGCCGACGCCGCAAGCGTCGTGTTCGAATCGTGGATCGTATAAGCCCTGTTTTAGTGGCAGTTTGTTGCTGTTCATTATTGACGATCTCAATGCGGCAAGGGGATTATCATCTAGAGGGTGCGAAGCGCTTAACTCTAGCTAATCTCGATTCTCTAACAAGGAGAGCTTGTGGGTTTGAGTTCTTAAGGAAATTATCAGATCTCGCGCCTCAAATCTTGGCTCTTTTCAGTCTCTCGAACCGTTTCTGGCGATTATGGCTTTTCGATCGCAAAAGTAATGTTTCTTTACATCTCCCTCTACAGCCCATCTATCTTTTGAGGGTTTTCGGCACTCGTACTGCTAGCAGGATTGCTCTTGCTGCCATGAAAGCGGACATTGCCAACCACAATAGAGAACTGCTGTGGAATCGCCATGCTGCGATCGCGATCGGAGCAAAACCAACTAAAGTAGCAGCCAGTGCCGTGTTTCGTAGCGTAGCTCCCTCAGCCAATCCCAGAAAATAACCGTCTAGCACAAACGCGATCGCGCCAAATCCTAGCACGGGTAAGAGCCAGAAAACATCGCGATTGAGACTGTCGAGAACTTCGGCGTGGTTAGTCAGCAATCCAAATAACGAGTCGGGAAAGAAGGCGAATGATAGCGCTAAAGTCAGTCCCACCAGCAAGCTAGTCTCGCCAGCCATGCGCAATAGAGGAAGAAGGCGATCGCTATCTCGTTGACCTGTTAAAATTCCTGTTAGGCTTTCGGTTGCATAGGCAAGCCCATCGATCGCGTAGACTACCAACGTGATGACCTGCAAGAGCAACGCATTTTCGGCTAGTACTATCGTTCCCATTGCCGAACTGAGATTGGTAAAAAGCGAGAAGGTAGAAAGAAAAGCTAGAGTCCGAATAAAGATATCGCCATTGAGCTTGAAAGATTCTTTCACAGCAGAGGCAGCCAGAATTTTTCCCGCGAGCGAGCGAATTTCCTGCCAGCGAACTTCTCGACCAACTAAAATCATCCCCGCCAGACACATCAAATACTGGCTTATTGCCGTAGCTAAACCCGCTCCCACGCTTTCCCACCCGCAGCGGACAATTAAAATGTAGTCGAGCAAAATATTGGCTCCATTGCCAACGATAGATAGCCACAAAACCTTGCCACTTTGCTCGCGTCCCAAAAACCAACCAACTAGGACGAAATTGAGAAGGGTGGCAGGCGCACCCCAAATTCGGGCATCATAATAAGCTTGCCCCGATGCTTTCACCTCTGGGGCGGCACTCAGTAGGGCAAATCCAAGGATGCGCGCGGGAGCATGTAAAATTAAAATTATAATGCCCAATACTAGAGCGATTAGACCGCTTCGCAAACCAATGGTCAAAACCGCCTCTCGATCTTTTTGTCCTACTGCTTGAGCCGTCACGCCAGTAGTACTCATGCGCAAAAAACCCAAGGTTCGGTAGAGATAGTTGAATAAAATGGTAGACAGCATAACTCCAGCCAGATGGCGGATTTCTGATAAGTGACCTAGGAAGGCGACACTGAGAAAACCCGCTAAGGGCACCATTAAATTAGAAAGAATATTGATAAATGCCAGTCGAAAGAAGCGTGAAAGAATGCCGTCTCGTTCGAGGGCAAACAGTAGTAGGCTTCGGTCGATCCATTGGGCTTGATTTTGATGAGAGGGATGCATACACTTAGAGCCACAATTGCTCTAATTTTGATGAGAGCGATCGCGCTTCTATCTTAGCCCAGTCCAGCGCGATCGCTTCCCCTATGTAAAATGTTTGCTGTTATATCGATTATCATTATCAAAAATGAGTGAGACTCAGACTATGGTTGTAGCAGAGACTTCTAACACCGTCCCAGTTACTGTACTGACGGGTTATCTCGGTGCAGGAAAAACTACCCTTCTCAACCGTATCCTCACTTACGAACACGGAAAAAAAGTTGCCGTCATCGTCAACGAGTTTGGAGAAGTGGGAATTGACAACCAACTCGTCATAGATGCCGATGAAGAAATCTTTGAAATGAATAATGGTTGCATCTGCTGCACCGTTCGCGGAGACTTAATCCGTATCATTGGCAACTTAATGAAGCGGCGCAACAAATTCGACCATCTAGTCATCGAAACCACCGGACTAGCAGATCCCGCACCCGTGATTCAAACTTTCTTTGTCGATAAAGATATGCGCGAGCAAATACTCTTAGATGCAGTAGTGACGGTCATCGATGCCAAGCATATCCACCAGCATTGGGACGCAGACGAGGCGCAGGAACAGATTGCCTTTGCCGATGTAGTTCTGCTCAACAAAACCGATTTAGTTACCCCAGCAGAACTCGAAGAGTTAGAGCGGCGCATTAGTGCTATGAATGCAATGGCGAAGATTCATCGCACCCAAAACGCCGAAGTTAAAATGGACGCATTGTTGGGAGTTAAAGCATTCGATCTCAACCGCGCTTTAGAAATTGACCCTAACTTCTTGGGGGAAGACGCACACGAACACGATGCAACCGTTACTTCTGTAGCTATTGTCGAGTCTGGTGCAGTCGATGGATACAAGTTGAATGGATTGGAGAACTCTTGCGGACAAAAGGCGTTGATATTTTCCGTATGAAGGGAATTTTAAATTTCAATGGAGAAGATCGGAGGTTTGTTTTTCAAGGCTTACATATGCTCTTTGATGGCAAACCAGATCGTCGTTGGAAACCAACAGAAACCCGCAAAAATGAATTAGTCTTTATCGGTCGCAATCTAGACAAAGCCGAACTCAAAGGAAAATTTCGCGCATGTCTAGTTTAAGAATAACGAGTAAACCTTTATTCGATCGACGATGGCAGGGGATGCTGTCGGAGTATATTATATCCGTAGCGTGGTCGCCCGATAGTATCCTAGCTGCCAGTTCTGCCGCCGGAGAAGTTGCACTGTGGAAAGATGATTCCCTAACGCTGCTATTATCGAGTAGCGATCGCTCTCAATCGATAGATTGTCTCGCTTTTTCCTATGACGGACAGTTCCTCGCGGCGGGGGGACAAGACGGGAAAGTCAGGATTTGGCGGAGCGAAGAGGAAATCGAGTTAATCGCTACTCTAGAAAATGCGCCTAAATGGATCGATAAACTTAGTTGGAGTCCCACCAGCAACTTACTTGCCTTTAGTCTGGGGCGTTACGTGCAAATTTGGGATGCCGAGACGTAAGATATTACAACAACCTTAAATTTTGAGGCTTCTTCTATTTTAGGAATGTCCTGGAGACCGAATGGAGAGCATTTAGCGATCGCGGGGAATCAGGGAGCAAAAGTTTGGGATGCGATCGACTGGGATGAAGACCCCTACATTATAGATATGCCAGCCGCCAGTATCGCGATCGCCTGGTCTAGCGATAGTAAATATCTCGCCTCTGGCAATCTAGACTACACCATCACCGTTTTGGAGTGGAATAGTCCTTTTCCTTGGGTAATGCGAGGGTTTCCTGGCAAGATTCGTAACCTGGCTTGGTCGCGCGCCTCGAATGGCAAGGCGCCCCTGCTAGCTGCTTCTAGCGTTGAAGGCATTGCCGTTTGGAAAAAAGCAGCCAATGAGCAAGAAGGCTGGAAGGCTCATATTTTAGATCTTCATGATGGAGTCGTACAGGATTTAGCCTTTCAACCCAATAGCCTTCTTCTTGCTTCCGCTGGGGATGACAGTTGGCTGTGTCTGTGGCAAAAAGCCAAGCAAGCCAGACAAATATTAGACGATGCAGGGGATGGGTTTTCCTGTTTGGCATGGCATCCTCACGGACAGTTGCTAGCGGCTGGCGGACAGAATGGAGAATTGCTTGTTTGGTCAGAATCGGCTCTCGGTAAGTGATTTGGATAACCCTATTACCCCTTAACCCCACTGCCTGTATCCGTGGGGATAATGTATTGCTGTAGCAACAGAAACAGAAAAAGAACGGGTACGATAGAAATTACCGCACCAGCCGCCGACTGTCGCCAATCCTGATTGCGGGGGTTGGCAATGTAAGAAAGGGCTACAGGTAGCGTCATGGAGTTAGATCCGGGATCGAGAACGATTAGGGGCCATAAAAAATCACTCCAGGAACCAACAAAGACGAAAATTGCGAGTGTTATTAGCGCGGGACGAACGGCGGGTAGCATGACGTGCCACCAGATGCCCAGTTCGGAACTACCATCGAGGCGTGCTGCCTCTTCCAACTCTTTGGGAACGCCTTGAAATGCCTGTCGCAGCAGGAAAATTCCGAAAGCCGTGGCGATGCTGGGAAGAATGACTCCTAGATAAGAATTTTTCAAACCAAGCTGTACCGTAAGAACATACAGAGGAATCATGACAATTTGGAAGGGAATCATAATCGTGGAGACAATCCCCGCAAAAATTAGGTTCCGTCCCCGAAAATCTAGCCTAGCTAAAGGATAGGCAGCTAAAGAACAGAATAGCAGATTTAAACAAACGGTGAGGACGGCAACAATCGAACTATTAAGTAAATAATGTCCAAAAGGGTAATTTTGCCAAACCTGTTGGAAATTTTGGAAGGTTGGCTGGGTGGGAAATAATTTAGGCGGGAAGCCAAATATGTCTTCAGTAGGAGATTTCAGCGACGTGCCCAACAACCACAAAAGTGGAAATAGCATCGCGATCGCGATCGCGATCAGCAATAAATAAAGCCAGATACGGTTCGCTTTTCGAGATTGAAGTTTAGAGAGCATAGAAAATTTCAAAAGCAAGATAGGCTCAGCTAATTAGACGCACGATAGCGCGATTGGGTCTCAAGAACATTTAAAGTCATGTTATTCTATCTAGAATGAGTATTATTCGATCGCTCCAACCAACCCATCGCGGACGATCGCCAAACCTAAAGCTTTGTAAGCAGCTAGCATTTCATCGGGTACTGTCGGTGCGGTCACGAGGTAAGTTAGGGCGCGAATGGACTCCACCACATAGGGAGCGGCGGTATCTAATTTCGCCTCCGTCACCAATCCAACTACCTCCGCTGCGCCAGCAATCATCGCTCGTTTGACGTGCGCCTCGTCCAAGTTCGTTACGCTAATCCCCACTTCTGGATGCAGACTACACACCCCTAACATGCACAAATCTGCCCGAATAGATCGCAATGCCTCAATCGTAGCAGCACCGATGTTTACCAAGGCTTTTTTGTAGAGTTGTCCACCTAACATTACCACTTCAATTAGGGGATGGTCGGCTAAAGCGACGGCAATGGGAGGACTATTGGTTATAACTGTCGCTTGTAGATCCAGCGGTAAATGACGGGCTACCTGGAGGGTTGTCGTGCCGCCATCTAAAATGACTACCTGCCCCGGACAAACCAATTTGGCTGCTACGCGAGCGATCGCTTCTTTTTCTTTGGGTGCTTGCTTTTGGCGATCGGCATAACTCGCGCTCGCTGGAGAAACGAGGAGCGCTCCGCCATGAACGCGCTGCAATAGACCAGATTCTGCCAATTCTCGCAGATCCCGACGAATTGTATCCTCGGAAACTTGTAAAACGGTACTCAGCTCCGATGAAAGCACCTTTTTGTCGCGGCGAAGAATGTTCAAGATGTATTGTCGTCGTTCTGCGGTTAGCATTCTTAATTTGCCTGAAGTTGCGTGTTCGATCTTGAAACTGCACGTTTGTGAGTTTATACTTATTTACGTGCGAGTTTATGCATGTTTATCAGTGCTTGTATATGAATTCAAGCATATTCACGCAAAAATAGGTGTATTAATTTTGACTGCGCTGTTCTAGCCGCTTTCCAATTCACAAGCATTCAGGAAACCAATTATGACTATTGCCAATACTCGCTTTCCCATCGATCTCGGCGCTTATCAACCTCTCAAGCTCGATCCAGCCAATGCCACGCTGACGAGCGAGCAACGAGAGATCCTGAAAGCGAATATTCAACTCTGCCGCGATGCGATCGTCTTTTTTACAGCAACTGGTGCTGCCAGAGGAGTAGGCGGTCACACGGGCGGACCATACGACACCGTGCCAGAAGTAACGATCCTGGATGCTTTCTTCCGGGAGGCATCGGATAAATTTGTGCCGATTTTCTTTGATGAAGCAGGACATCGAGTAGCCACCCAATACCTAATGGCTGTTCTACATAGCAAACTCCCAGCCGAACAGCTTCTCCGCTATCGCGAAGCCGATTCCAAGTTACCAGGACATCCTGAATTGGGACTAACTCCCGGCGTGAAGTTTAGTTCTGGACGGCTGGGGCATATGTGGCCCTACGTCAACGGCGTGGCAATGGCAAATCCAGGCAAGATAGTGTTCTGTCTCGGTTCCGATGGTTCCCAGCAGGAAGGCAACGATGCCGAAGCCGCTCGCTTGGCTGTTGCCCAGCATCTCAACGTCAAGCTGATTATTGACGACAACGATGTCACCATTGCCGGACATCCTTCTAAATACTTACCCGGCTTCAGCGTCGCCAAAACTTTAACAGGTCATGGGTTGAAGGTACTAGAAGGAGACGGAGAAGACTTAGACGATCTCTATAGTCGCCTGTGCGAAGCAGTAAATACTCCCGGCGCGATCGCTCTCATCAACAAACGCCCCATGTGTCCTGGCATTGAAGGGTTAGAAGGCTCCAACCACGGTCACGATGTAATTTCGGTAGAGTTAGCAATTAAATATCTCGGATCGCGCGGACAAACGGCTGCTGTCGAATACCTTAACAGCATTCAGAAACCCAAACAAACCTATACTTTTCTTGGCTCTAGCAACAAATTAGGGGCAAACCGCAACGTGTTTGGAGAAGCGGTGGTTGAAATTTTAAATCGCATGAGCGAAGCCGAGCGCCAGCAAACCGTAAGAGTTATTGATAGCGATCTAGAAGGATCGTGCGGTTTGAAGAAAATTCACGATGCCCATCCCGAAATATTTATTCCCTCTGGCATCATGGAGAGAGGCAACTTCTCGGCCGCTGCCGGGTTTGGCATGGAAAAGGGCAAGCAAGGGATTTTCGCTACTTTCAGCGCCTTCTTAGAAATGTGCATCTCAGAAATCACGATGGCAAGGCTAAATTACTCTAACGTTCTCTGCCATTTTTCCCACGCTGGCATAGATGATATGGCAGATAACACCTGCCACTTCGGTTTAAATAATATGTTCGCCGACAATGGCTTGGATGATGGCTACGAAACGCGGCTGTACTTTCCGGCAGATGCAAATCAGATGAAAGCTTGCGTAGAAGCCGTGTTCTTCGATCCTGGATTGCGGTTTATTTTCTCCACCCGTTCTAAAGTTCCCAATATTCTCGACAGCAAGGGCAACGACTTCTTTGGCAGCGGCTACCAATTTGTTCCCGGTAAAGACGAGGTGATTCGCGAGGGGACACAAGGTTATATCATTAGTTTTGGCGATGCTCTCTACCGTTCCCTCGATGCCGTAGAGCGTCTCAGACAGGAAGGGCTAGATGTAGGGTTAATTAACAAGCCAACCCTAAACGTTGTCGATGAAGAAATGATGGCAAAAATCGGCAATGCTCCCTTTGCCCTTGTGGTAGAATCGTTCAACCGTCGAACGGGATTGGGCAGCCGTTTTGGTTCCTGGCTCTTAGAGCGCGGATTTACTCCCAAATACGCTTATCTTGGCACTTATCGGGAAGGTTGCGGCGGTCTGTGGGAACAATTCCCGCATCAAGGAATCGATCCGGCAAGCATTATGAGTAAGGTGAAGGAATTAGTAAAATAAGCTTAAATTTCAGTTGGTAGGATGCTTTGCCAAGCATCCTACAGAGGAGCGATCGCAATGTTAAAGAAGGCGATCGCGTCTCTAAAGGACAAATCATTGCCCGAATGAATAGCAATTGGGGCAGAAGGCGCGATCGCAATTCATACACTCATAATTTTCTTCGCTGAGAAACCAAAAACAAATTAGGGTGTAACCTTTTTACCGCAAAGGTTATACAACTATTTTTGCCTCCTGACTGGAATGCCAAGTTTCTGAGAACTGTGTATAAAGATATTACAATCCCTGGTTTCTATTGAGAAATTCCGCAGATCGGCGATCCCCTTGTTAGAGTGTGATGGCAGAGTAACTTCTGGTTAATGCTCGGATCTAGGAGACGAAAATACCTATGCTCTACATCCATCAATAGTCTATTGAGTCTCAACTTTAGAGGTTTTGGTTATGAACATTCAGGGAAAGACAGCTCTAGTTACTGGAGCTTCTCGTGGCATTGGGCGAGCGATCGCTTTTGAACTGGCACAGCAAGGAGCAAAACGTCTCTTGTTGCTAGCACGGGACGCGGTGCGGTTAGCTGAAGTTGCCAGGGAAATCGAAGCACTAGGCGTGGAAGTAGTTATCTTGGCGTTGGATCTGACTCAATCGGTAGAGGTGAACATTGGGCTGGCAAGAGCTTGGCGAGATTATGGGCCCATTCATCTACTGATCAACTGTGCTGGAGTGGCACACCAAGCATCCTTTTTACAGTCCCAACTATCCCAGGTGTATCAAGAAATCAACGTTAATTTAATTGGAATGTACACTGTCACCCGTTGTATTGCCCGCCGCATGGCAGCACAAAGAGAAGGAAGAATCGTGAATGTCTCTAGCTTGATGGGCAAGGTAGCAGCACCGACGATGGCGACTTATTCAGCGACGAAGTTTGCCATTTTAGGCTTTACCCAATCCTTACGCGGTGAACTAGCTGCCTACAATATTCGAGTGATAGCTTTGCTGCCATCTTTGACCGATACTGACATGGTGCAGGAATTTCAGCGGTTTCAGTGGGTAGTTCCTATAACTCCCAAGAAAGTAGCTCAGGTACTCGTTGCCGGACTGCATGAGGAATCGTCTGAAATCTTAGTAGGATGGCAGAGCCATTTAGCGGTGTGGTGTAACCGTATTGCTCCAAGGCTGCTGGAGAGGATTTTACTGATGGCTACCCCTATGTCTATTGATAGACAAAAGCACTATCTGTAATAACCAACCAACAGAACAGCGATTTTAAATGGGAGCGAACTGTTGCGATCGCAGAAGCTCAAAAATAGCGAAAATCTAAAATTTTAGGATTTTGAAGCCGTTTTGTTAACTTTTGTAGCAAAAAATTAATCGAAAAAGCCAGAAAAAGTCTAACGGTCGGAATTTTTCTTAAAAATAGTTTACAATGGTTAACAGATTACACAAAACTAGGTGAAACACATGGCTAACATTGTTGATACTGCAGTTAATGCAGGTTCTTTTAAAACCCTAGTTGCTGCAATCAAAGCTGCTAATCTGGGAGACACTTTAAAGGGCACTGGTCCATTTACTGTCTTTGCACCCACAGATGAAGCGTTTGCTAAGCTTCCAGACGGCACATTAGATGCATTGCTTAAAGACATTCCCAAGCTCAAGAAAATCCTGACGTATCATGTCGTTTCGGGCAAGGTGATGGCATCTGACGTAATTAAGCTGAAGTCAGCTGCCACGGTTGAAGGTTCAAAAGTAAAAATTGACGCTTCCAACGGTGTCAAAGTGAATGATGCTAAAGTCTCAACACCGGATGTGGTCGCCGATAACGGTGTCATCCACGTCATTGACACAGTATTAATTCCTGCATAAGCAAACGCTTAGATAGCGAATCCTATTGGACGCACCCAACTTTCTACAATTTTTTGTCAGAGAGATGGGTGCGCTTCACCTTTCTGACAATATGAGGATACACTAATGTTCGATCTAAATCTTCTGTTTGAGTTTTCACGCAATCATTGCGTCGCAATTTGTACCTTGATGGTGCCAGCAAATTTGCTGTTAACCTTGCGAACAGTATTGCTGGTAGGACGACTTCGCCCTCAAGCCCAAGTGCGACAAGCAATGGTTACTGCCAGCTTTTTTGCCTTGACCATGCTGCTACACGTCTTCAGTTGGTTCATCGTTGGAGTGGTCATGGCTCCGACCTACATTCTGCTAACCCTAGCCTGCGTCTGTCTGAGTCTGAACCTTTGGGCGATCGCTCATTCAACCAGTATGAGCCAACTACTGAGAGCATCGATCCCTTCATTAGATGCGTCGGGTCAGCATTCATGAGGTTCGTGCGGCGACGCAGGTTCGCCGCTTTAAGAGTTATCCTCCCCGTAACCGATGGTCTAGCGGTAGCCTTCTGCTGACATTAAGGTAAACTTCCTCCACCGAACAAGCGACTTCTACTTCCACACTGTGCTCAATCATCAAAAACTCTAATCCTATCAAATATTATTGTTACAAGCAAAATTTTTAAAAAAATGTTATACTTTGAACATGAACAAACAAAATACACCCAAAACCATCACCCTTAAAGATAAGGTAGTAGCGCATCATATTAGTGATGGAAGTGAATTAATCCCAGCTGAGATACGAGTCAATCCAAGTTTTGATAACAGTCAACTACTTAATACACCTCTCCCAAAAGGTTACACCATTGATGATGAGGGAATCATCAATAACTACGCAACCGAACCCGATATGTACTTGGCAGACTATCCCTCACCAGAACAGCAAAAGCGCTATGTCTCCTTGGGAGCAGGAGCTATGCTACTTGTTGCCACCACATTACTAACTGCATTTGCTGTCAGCTAAGTGTAACCAGAGCTAGGTATTTCGTTCCAGTCCAAAATATCTAGCTAGCATTGATGCTCTAGTTTTCGCCTCAGTATTGGCACAGGAGACAGTGATATATCAACCAACCGAACTATCTTTAGAACAGGAATTTCACCTCAAAAGCTTTGCTGACCAAGTGCAGCATATGTCTCGCAAACAAGCTCAAGAGTTTTTAATTATGCTGCATGAGCAAATGATGATTCGGGAAACAATGTACCGACATTTTTTGAGGCATGAATGGAATCTAGATTCAGGCACAGTCTTTAAATAAAGCCGACAAAAGACGTTGCTGTGCTTGACATTCATTAATCCTATCTGCATTGATCGCGCTTTAGATCGATGCTCTCAAACCGTTACAACTTTGTTACATCACTCGTTGCAGATATCACTTTGCACAGTTTTTTCAACTTTCATTGAGTTTTTCCTCTAAATTTCTGGGCGATTCAATGCTCGTTTAATCCACTATTGGAGTATCGATCTCATGTCTATTACCATCAAGTCTGCTCAGTCTATTTTTCCTGACACTCAGGTGGCAAGCGTTGTTCCAAGTACAATCGAGCAATTCGTTCGACTCAATGCTGAAGACCAACTGGCATTAATCTGGTTTGCCTATACCGAAATGGGCAAAACAATTACGGTTGCTGCTCCTGGCGCAACCAGTATGATCTTTGCCCAGAAACTGCTTGACCAGATCAAACAGATGACTCCTACCGAGCAAACGCAAGTGATGTGCGATCTAGCCAACAATACCGATACTCCCATCTGCCGTTCTTATGGCTCCTTCACCACAAATCTGAAGTTGGGCTTCTGGAATCAGTTGGGAGAATGGATGGAACAAGGGATTGTAGCTCCAATTCCCCAAGGCTATCAGCTTTCCGATGAGGGTAATGCGGTGTTAAGGGCAATTCAAGCAGCCGATCCAGGACAGCAAATAACCATTTTGCGTAATGCTGTCGTTGATATGGGATTTGACTCAAGTTCTTCTAGCAATCGCCACAAAGTTCGAGAACTTGTAGTTGTCCCCACTACGATAGCAGCCCGTACCCAAGCGTCTATCGAAGGCGTGACTAACACCGCAGTGCTAAGTTACATCAACAACATGAATGCTAACGACTTTGAAGGGGCTGTTAACCTGTTCGCACTGAATGGTGCTTTGCAACCACCCTTCCAAAAACCAATAATTGGTCGCGGAGCCGTCCTTGCCTATATGCGGGAAGAATGCCAGGGACTCAAATTAATGCCAGAACGAGGCACTATTGAGTCAATGGAAGAGGGATATACCTCCATTAAAGTTACAGGCAAAGTCCAAACTCCTTGGTTTGGTTCTAGTGTTGGCATGAACATTGCCTGGCGGTTTTTACTCGATCCTCAAGACCAGATTTTCTTTGTAGCAATTGACCTACTGGCATCGCCAAAAGAACTACTCAACTTAGTCCGTAAATAGGAAGGTAAACGACTCTCTCAACTTCGCCGATCGCGAATCAGAGAGAGTTAAACATTGCCTTCTACCAAATATTTTAGACGACTGGTTCATTTTACCTCT
This sequence comes from Pleurocapsa sp. PCC 7327, assembly GCF_000317025.1. Classification (NCBI taxonomy): domain Bacteria; kingdom Bacillati; phylum Cyanobacteriota; class Cyanophyceae; order Pleurocapsales; family Pleurocapsaceae; genus Pleurocapsa; species Pleurocapsa sp. PCC 7327. The sequence continues at coordinate 4,976,243 of NC_019689.1, forward strand.
CTGGTGTTAAGTATTCAATTTAGGAATCGTTATGTCAAAGAAAAAAGGCAATAGAGAATCTAAAAAACAGAAAAAACAATCGGATGGGACTAAGAAGCAAAAGAAAGATCCCAAGAGATATGACGAACCACCGCCTAGGTAGTGCTAATTAAAAATTATTAGATTTTAGATAGATTTTGACAACATCACCTACCCTCGAAACTGCTCGACCTCTTCGGTGTAACGCATCGGTAGAACATATTCGAGGTTTTCGTGAGGGCGGGCAATGATATGAGTAAAGAGAACTTGTCCGCCATTGACTCGCTTGACCGTTTCAACCCCCGCAGCAACAGAGGCTTGCACCTCAGATACATTCCCTCTGATAATTACCGTCGCGCGACCGCTACCATTTTTTTCATACCCGACAAGGAGGATTCTGGCAGCTTTAACCATCGCATCGGCAGCTTCTACGACGGTAGGGAACCCTAGAGTAATAAAGACTGATAGCGTGATGTAGGTCTGACCGGATCGAGGATGTATTGCATCGTGCAGACCTGCATCTTATTATTTTATTGAAGTAGGCAACGATGCGATCGCCAGCCCGGTTATTTCAACCCCCTATCTGTCGAGGAGCTTATGAAAACCCTATTACTCTACCCTAAGTTTCCCCAGTCCTTTTGGTCTTACGATCGCTTCATGGAAATCGCTGGACTTAAAGCCGTCATTCCACCCCTGGGGATCATTACTGTCGCAGCCCTCCTACCAAAAAACTGGGAGATTCGATTTTACGATCGCAATGTCAATCCTGAAACAGAAGCCGATTGGGAGTGGTGCGATCTGGTCATCCTCTCTGCCATGTTAGTGCAGAAGTCCGATTTCCACGCCCTGATTCAAAAAGCCGTGCGATTGAGCAAAAAAGTAGCGGTTGGAGGTCCCTATCCTACCTCTGTACCCCAGGATGCCTTAGAATCCGGCGCACACTATCTTATTCTCGATGAAGGAGAATTGACAGTTCCCCTGTTTCTGGATGCGATCGCTCGAGGCGAACCAGCAGGAACTTTCCGTTCTCTTGAAAAACCAGATGTGACACTCAGCCCCATACCCCGCTTTGACCTGCTCGAGCGAGACGCTTATTTAATGATGGCGGTACAGTTTTCTCGCGGGTGTCCTTTTAACTGCGAATTTTGTGACATTATTTCTCTCTACGGGCGCAAACCCCGCACGAAAGAACCGAGCCAGATTTTAGCAGAGTTGCAGGCGATCTATGACTTAGGCTGGCGCGGTTCGGTTTTCATCGTCGATGACAACTTTATTGGCAATCAGCGCAACGTCAAACGCTTTCTCAGAGAATTGATTCCTTGGATGAAGCAGCGCAATTACCCATTTACTTTCATCACTGAAGCCTCGGTCAATTTGGCAGAAGATGATGAATTACTGCACCTGATGGCTGAATCGGGGTTTTATGCCGTCTTTCTGGGGATTGAAACCCCTGACCAAGATAGCTTGCAACTGACGCGCAAACTGCAAAATACTCGCAATCCACTGGTGGAAGCCTGTCGCAAGATTAATGAAGCAGGTTTGCTGATCTATGCCGGATTTATCCTCGGTTTCGATCGAGAGCGTTCTGGTGCGGGGGAAAGGATTCAAGAGTTTGTGGAAGAAACCAGTATTCCTCAACCGATGTTGGGTATCCTTCAAGCTCCGCCCAACACGGCACTCTGGAATCGTCTCAAGGGAGAGCAGCGTTTAATTGAGGGCGACAGCATTCATCCAACGGGAGATCAGAATACTTTGATGAATTTCATTCCCACCCGTCCTATTACGGAAATTGCTAGAGAGTATGTAGAAGGCTTATGGAAATTATATGAACCCACCAACTATCTCAGGCGCTGTTACCAACAATGTCTTAGTCTGGGTTTACGTTTAGGACAAAAGCAAACAATGCAGTTCCCTATCGGCAAGGGATTGCGGCTGGTGATTCAGTTAATCTGGCATCAGGGTATCCGCCGACCGGAAATTCGGGGACAGTTTTGGCGACAATTATGGACGATTTTGCTGAACAAGCCCCAAGTTCTCAATCTGTATTTAGGTTTGTGCGCTGCTGGAGAGCATTTTTGGGAGTACCGCACCCTAGCTAGAGAACGGATTGCTCAACAGCTAGGTTACGATCCCTTAGAAGCTTCTGCGTCGCCCCAACAAGAACCAATGCTCAGAATGGGTTGATTGATTGACCATGATTGCATAGCCCTCTCGATGGAGTGAAATTATGATGAGCGAGCACAGTGTGGAAGTAGAGGTTGCTTGTTCGGCAGAGGAAGTTTACGACCTTTGGAAAAATATCGAGAATGTGCCGCGTTGGATACCTTTGGTCAAGGAGGTCAAGATCCTGCCGGGAACCGAAGAGTTATCGCGCTGGAAGTTTGGTCTAGGATTTCCTCTGCTGACCGAATGGACTTCGCGCATTACCCAGCGCATCCCGCAGAAGCTGATTGCCTGGGAGTCGGTTTCTGGACTGCCCAACTCTGGGTGTGCCGAATTCTTCCCGACCGAGCGGGGATGCCGCCTACGCCTCACCCTTGCCTTCGAGCTGCCAAAAGGAATCGTGGGTGCGTTTCTTGAAGCGATCGGAATAGATCGCTGGTTAGAAGCGAATCTAGTGGAAAGTTTGCATCGCTTCCAATCCCTTATCGAAGAAGAAGTCCTCCGACAAAAAACGCTGTAACCAGTACCGCTGCGCGGAAGGCATGTATGCAAGAGGCAGAAGGCATTCAATCTACAATCTAAAATCTAAAATCTCTAGAGGCAAAAGGCAAGAGGCAAGAGGCAAGAGATTAGAGATTTATATAGTTGTTCTCTGTCCTTTCAATTCAAGCAGATGTTGAAGCCGAAGCCGATTATAACGCTGCACCCACAAACAGGGCAGGTTGAAAGCAGTTCCCACAACGAGGTTTACCAGCACCCCCCAGCCAGGAGTCCAGAGCATCGTCACTAACCAGAACAGCCAGATGGCGACGTGAACGTATTCCGCCCGACGGGTTTCAGCCAAGAAACGGGACATTACGCCATAGTCCCCACCACTAATGGAGCTTTTGCGAAATCCCCCTGGGAAGAAATCTCCTGCTTCTGGCAATCGATCTTTCCAGCATTTAATCCGCAGTACTCGCTCGTACCAGTGACGCTCTTCCCCCCAGGGTCGCGGTCGGGTTAGGCAGGTATCTGTTTCTAAAAGTTTTAGGGGAAAGCGATAGGCTACAAAACCTATCAAAAATGACCAGGCTACCCAACCGCCTACACATAGTGCGACGATGTCTCCATCCGGTAGCTGTAGTATGGGTAAAATCATTCACCTTGCCATCGGGTGCTTATTGTTCGCCCTTTCCATTCGATTTGACCGCGTTCGAGATTGAGAATTGCCAGCACGAACACCGCAATGAAGAAGACAACCGCAATGGGAAAGAAAAAGGCAATCAATCTGAATGAACCAACTGGTCTGACAATTATAGCTAACTGGATGGCGAAGGCAAGATAAAGCAGTACATTATATAGCAAAGAAGAATTCCCGACAATCGGCCAACCGAACAGGGATGCGGGCAGACACCAAGCTGCCCAGAACAATCCTGAAATCCAGAGTACAACTGCCAGCATCCGCACCCAAGAGACTTGCCCAGCTGCGGTGGCAAAGTTTTTGTTGAAACCAACAATCAGGTCGCGCAGCCCGCCGGGGTACATCCGATAGTTCAGTTGACCATACCCCATATAGGCGCTCGCCGGTAGTCCTGCCCTTTCATAAACATGAGCCATGAACCAGTCCTCTACAATATATCCTGCCACAGCATCGTGACCACCCACCCGTTCGTAGTCATGTTTGCTAGTAGCCATAGCCGGGCCAAAAGCTACACCTCCTCTTGCTCCAAGTTTGATGGCCATCAAGCCGACGAGATTGAACAAAACTGCTAACTGTTCGTAGAGGCGTTCAGTACGGTGATAGGGCTGAACCGAGACAAGACCCCCTAAGTGTTGAACCGTTGCTACCAGCCTGCGGAGGAGATCCTTTCCTGGCTCAGTATCGGCATCGAGAAATACGAGAATGTCGCCGGATGAGGCAGTATATCCGGTTTTGAGGGCCCAGTTTTTCCCTGTCCAACCTGTGGGCAAAGGGGGAGTCTGCACTAATTTCACCCCTGCTTGTTTGGCGATCTGGGCAGTTGCATCGACGGACTGGTCATCAATTACGATGATTTCGTATGGCTTGAATGTCTGCTGCTCTAATGCAGTTAGCAGGTGGGGAAGGGTTCTCTCTTCATTCCTAGCTGGAATCAAAACCGAGACCTCAGGGGAGCCGACGACTGAAAGGTCTGGAAGTCGTGGCAACCGCCACATCAAGCCCCAACCGATGAGCCAGCGCACCACCAGTGTGATAGACATCAGATCCATAATGATTAAACCTTTCCTTCTGTCTAGAGCATGACTTTTATTATCTAATATTATCTACGATCAAATCAGCCACCAATCTAGCTCCATAGTCTATCCCTTTCTTGGCATGACTGAATTTTCTGGGTTTGCTCCAGATACTTCTGCACATTCTGTCCCATTCGCACCAGATTCGGTTCAATCTTTTTGGATAGAAGCTCTTCGACTAGGTTAACCAACCGACCGAGCCAGAAGGGGGGGATGCCGTCAATTGCGCTGAGGTCAATCCTCACTTCGGCTCGGCTTTCGACTAATGTATAATTGCCTCGATCCAGAAAGCGGTTCTTGCCAGCGCAGAACACCGCCTCTCGGTAGGCATGGGTTTCAATCCGCCAGTCTACAGTAAACTCATTGTTGTCCCAGACATCGTATTCTGTCCAAGCGAACAGTTTTTCACTCAAAAGTGTCCGAGCGGCGGCTGGGATGTCCCCACCCCCGTGCCATTCCAGCACCAGTCGCACTTGTCGCTCTGTTTCCTGACGAGACTTGAGCTGTAGCGATCGCACATTGGGCAGATACGGGCCTAACTCCACCAGCTTGTCCCGATAGGTGGAATAAACCAAGGGTCGAGAAAAAGACACCTGTGAATCAACTGAAATTTCAATCATCTTTGGGTTCTAATGGTATGCTCTACAGAACCGACTCAGTCGAATTGTAGTCGATCGCTGTTCCCCCTATCAAAGAATCGCCAGATTGAATTAAATCTTCTATTTTAAAATTCGCGATCGCTATATAATTAATTTTGCATAGGTACAGGACTACGGGGCGATCGTGGGGATTTCTCTCGAGATTTTGTGCCAGGTACGGAGCGGAATATCGATCGCATTAGGGATATATCCCAACCGATACTCAGGTTAAACACAATCTCTTCTGCTGAGCGTTCGCCCAGTAGGGTAGCAATCTGACCTTGAAGTTCTGCTTCGTCCAGAAGACTGTAAAGGCGAACTTCCGTTCGCCTCTAACTTAATTAAATCTATGTCAAAGGATCGATGCCCATCTTGGCGACTACATTCCGTAGCACGATAGTTTGTTGATTCAGAGCGAGCCGCTTCAAAGCTTCAAGTGTTTGATTGGCGCCTGAATTCAGGCTGTAATCTGAAGGCATGGGAACCACGATTTTCTGAGTCATCCATTCGGCTAACTGATACCAGAAAGCCAGTTTTGCTTTTACATTTAATGCACCATAGGTATGCCCAGCAGGTGTATCTCTGTGATTCGCCAGATCCCGCATAATTTCGAGTTGCTCTTCATGAGAAGCATTTTTCATTTGATTGAGCAACCGTTTGGCAAGATGAAACTTTGCAATCTCAAGAGCAGCAGGCGCGATCGAACGCCCCATTTCAGTATAGATATACCAAAGGACTGCCAATTGATCATCGGTCTCCAGACGCTGGATTTGGGCAGTAATGCCTAGAACATCAGTTTCACTCGCTAGATAAGGATTTGGGAACCGAGATAAGTTTGTCTGTGTCATAAAAGTTTCCTGAGAGTTGGTTTTGGCAATGGCTTGGTTTTTAGAAAGGTCAGAACAAGAAAGTCCAGAAGATACCTGCAATAGCGATTGCGATCGAGCCGAGATTGAAAAAACGACCTATTGTAGAGCTAAGTCCAAATGCCTTATTTTCTCTGCCTCCAGTGAAAAACAGTGACCAGGCTTGAGTTGCGTTGATTTTCTCAAAGTGATTGAAACCGGGTCTGAAGACAACGGGACTGAACACAGAGGGACTAGTTAAGCCAGCATTGGTTCTCATTGGTTTTATCCTTATATTTTGCAAAAGTTTTCAGAGTAGATAGTGAAGTTCAATTTTCTACAAGCCAGTCAATAGGTCAATCGCGGGAAGGCTTACTAGAGCCAGGAGCAAAACGTCTCTACTTATTTTTTTGATGCTGAGTAAAGCTAAACTCAGGAGCGTCGATCCATCATGTATTATTTTTTGGATTCGATGGCGTAGTTGTTCAGCCTATCGAATTCTTCAATTACTAAACTGCTTTTTATAATTTTTGCTTTTTGTTTTTGTGATTTTTCATAAATTAAGTTTAACATTTTTTATTACAAAACTGCAATGTTTATTGCCAAATAAAAAAAATAATGATGAAAAAAATTTCTGAGATTCCCAATGGCAAATACATCTAAACAGTTAAATTTGCTCACCTACTTAAGTCCGATCTTGCATGGTGGATTGAATGTGTTTTAGAGCTTTGCCGGAGCGTCAAGTAAACTACCATTTTTAGGCTTTAGAGCATGATTTAAGCTACTCGATATCACGAGTAGCTTAAAACACAAAGCTCCTCACTCATCACTCTCAAGTTCTTCTACCGAACAAGACCTAAATTTAGTAGCTCCTCAGCAGAAGCCAGCACGTCAATTGCTAAAAAGAAAATCTTGCCTTCAGGATTGAGTAAAAACCGCCAAGCAACGTTGATGACAACACTGCCACCAAACCAGGGCGTTTGCACTTTCCCCGTCACTTTAACTTGGGTGAACCCTCCTTCTGCTGGCTCAGATATCCCTCGCTCAGGCATCAGCTTGAGTCCGTAGCAGTCATCCCGCATATAGGCGAGGATGTTCTCATGACCCACAATCGGTTCTTCGAAAGGAGGTTGCAGGGCACCGTCTTCCGTAAATAAAGCTACTGCTGCCTTGAAATCAAAGGCGTTCATATTTTCCATGTAGCTTAGGACTGTAGAGTTGTCGATGCCTTCAATTGTGACCTTCTTTCGAGGTGCGAGTTCTTTAGGTGGAACCACAGGTTCTTTAACTTTTGGAGTACCCTCAGTTGGAGCATACCCCATCTTGGAGACAATCTCCTGTAAGACAGTAAGTTGCTGACCCCCTTCCAGTTGGCGGATGGCTTGGAGAACCTCTGATGCCTTTGCAGACAATTTATAGCGTTCTGGAATGGGAGCAACAATTCCCTGTTTCATCCACTCGCTTAACTGATACCAGAAGCCCAACTTGACATTCGTGCCGAAAGACGAATAGGTACGGCAGATGGGGGTGTCGGCATGGTTAACCAGATCGCACATCACTTGCGTTTGCTCGGCAGGAGGCATCTGTTTGATTTGAGTCAGAGTGTTTTCAGCGAAGACCATGTTGACTGCCGACATAGCTGCGGGAGTAATGGTAACTCCCATCTCGGTATAGGCAAACCAAAGTAAAGCCAACTGATCCTCAGCACTGAGTTGATTGAATGATTCAATCGTAGCTGGAACCGCATCAGCTACTTGAGTGTCAGGGAAAATGGTTCGAGCTGAGTCGATGGTATATGACATGTGAGAAGTCTCCAAAAATTGATTGAGCTATTTAGTTAATTAGATCCTGAAAAGGTTAATTAAAATTTGACTATAAGATTAGACAACAAATGTGAGGAACTTGTGAGAAATTACCATTGCCTCAATCCTAACTTCAGGGAGTACTAATTCCTGAAGATTTCATTCATCCAGATAAGCTTCCCTCAACTTAGCTCCTTCTAACTTAGTCTCTCTGAGGAAATTAAGACCCCTAGAACTAAAGTTCTAGGCTCAAAGCCCAACTCGATTAAAATCGACTGAAATTCCGATCGGGTCTTCTAAAGAAGACTTTTTCGCTCGGCCGAGAAATTAATGACAACTTTAATAAAAATCGCAGTTGTAATTTTGAAGTCACAAAACGGGCAAAGCTAGGTGAGATAATCAATTAGAATTAATAACTTTTGTGGCTTTTAGTTGGCTAGCTCGACAAAAGCATCTGGACGAAATCGGACTATGCGCGAGGCTGCATAGCGATAACGATCGCCAATGAAGACTGATAGCGTGATATTGGTCTGACCGGGATCGAGGATGTATTGCACTGTGCAGACCTGCATCTTAGTATTGAAGTAGGCAACAATGCGATCGCCAACTCGAATATCTAACGCTTGAATTTTCATGACTACTTAACCTTATTGAGACCCAAGTTTGTTGGATTGAGACACTTTCCGCTCAAAAAAGCGACGCTCGATGGGGAGAAGACGCAAATGCCTCCACCGAACGCGATCGCCAGCCAGAGCTAAAAAGACTTTAGCCCCATAGCTTAAAATTGCCTCTAGAATCTGTTATTTCTTCGACCGCCACCAAATGAGCCTCTGTTGTTGCGGTCTTCGCGAGGTTTGGCTTTGTTGACTTTCATCTCGCGTCCCATCCATTGGGCCCCATCAAGAGCTTCAATAGCAGAGTCTTCTTGAGTGAGCGTGTCCATTTCCACGAAGGCAAAGCCTCGCACGCGACCCGTTTCGTGGTCAGTGGGGAGGTGGACTCGCCTGACCGAACCAAACTCAGCAAAGACAGAATTCAGAGCTTCTTCTGTAACCTCATAAGATAGATTGCCTACATAAATTGACATAGATTATCTCCATCGATCGGAATGTGTGTAGAGATTAAGATTTCGGAGAGAATCTTGCTAAAACTAAACGGGAAAAACCTGTAAATGCGAATAACTAGCTCTGCTACCGATACTATTCTCTGTTAACCCTTTTATTCTAGCACTAAAATCTTCCGTAAAAATTTTAGCAACTATTTTGTCTTAAGTATATTCAGTTATTCGCTCTACCTTCTAGCATCTGCCAAGCCAACTTTGCTGCCCCTATAATGCCTGCTTGATTGCCTAATTGTGCGGTTAACAGCTCTAACCCGACGCGGGAAGTTGGCATAACTCTTCGTTCTATTTCTGCTAAAGTTGCAGGGAAGAAAAATTCTGCACTGGCACTAACTCCGCCGCCAATAACCACCGCTTCTGGCGACAAGATATAAATCGAACTAGCCAATCCTGCCCCTAACCATCTTCCATATTCTTCCCAGAAAGCCAATGCCTCCTTGTCGCCGTCTTTAGCCAATTTTCCTAACTCAGCAGGTTCTTTGCCCGTGATGCGACGAATAGCTCGAACCGAGACGTATTGCTCTAAAGATCCTTGATTGCCGCTATTGCAGGGCGGACCATCTGGATTTAAGGTAATCAATCCTAATTCTCCGGCTGCGCCTCGGTGTCCTATAAACAACTTGCGATCGAGGATGACGGCGCCGCCTACACCCGTTCCCAGTGTTAATAGAATCATATTGCGAAATCGCCTTCCTGCCCCTAACCATGCCTCTCCCAGTCCAGCACAATTGGCATCGTTAGCAATAATCGTTGGCAGCCCCGTTTCTTTTTCTAACCAATCGGCTAGGGGAACATCGTACCACCCTGGGAGATTAATTGCTATTTTCGCGATTCTTCCCTCAGCATCAGCAGGTCCGGGCATTCCAACCCCCAAAGCAATGCATTTCCGCTCACTATTGAGTTGCTCTAGTGCAGCAATAATAGCTTCTACTACCGCTTCTGGCATGGCAGGTTGGGGAGTAGCAATGGTTATGAACTCTCGACAAGTTCCATCTTTGAGAACCCGTCCGAGTTTAATCGCAGTTCCGCCTAAATCGATACCGATAACTTCGAGATTATCCACTGGTGAGAAGGTGATTGAGAGATGGGGAGTGTGGGGAGACTGGGAGATGGGGAGACAATTAACGACTAACCACTAACCACTAACAAAGGACAAATGACAAATGACCAATGACCAATCCCTAATCCAAAATCGAATTACTGGTCACTAACTATGCGTTGATATTCTTGTTCGGTAAATAGGTCTTGAGTACTTTCTACGCGATCGAGAAAAACAATACCATCGAGATGATCTAATTCGTGTTGGAAGATTCTGGCGACAAAATCCGTCAGTTCTCGATGCTGTAAGTTGCCGTAGCGATCGCGATATTCTACTTCGACGGCTTGATATCTAGGTACTAAACCGCGAATTCCAGGAATACTGAGACACCCTTCCCAACCTTTGACCATTTCCTCCGAATGTGCGACAATTTTTGGATTGAGCATAGCTGTCGGTTCCATTGACGGCGCGTTGGGATAGCGAGGGTTAGGACGCGAGGCAACAATAAACAGGCGATAGGAGCGAGCGACTTGAGGGGCAGCAATTCCAACCCCATGGGCTGATAGTGCTGTTTCTATTAGGGAATCGATTAGTGTTTGAATCGTCGCGTCTGTAGCGTCAACTACAGGTTGAGCGACTTTTCTCAAAATCGGGTTGCCTAACTGAGCAATTTCTAGGGGGTCGGCCATAATTA